>NZ_BAAGSB010000003.1:0-363780 GCF_054782655.1 Nocardioides montaniterrae
CGCCGGTGGGTAACGCGGGGTCGTGGGCGACGTGGTGATGGTGGCGCGGGTGTCGGCACGATGCGATGCGGCCACATCGTGTGGATTCGTGGCCACGGGGTGGCTCCAGATCCACACGATGTCTAGGGACGTCGGTGGAACCGCCACGCGCCGGTCGAGGTGACCTCACGAACCACGCGTGGGTCGTGGGCGACGTGGTGATGGTGACTGCAGAGGAGCACGCCGTCTTTGAGGTCGGTCTTCCCGCCGGCTGGCCAGGGTTGTGAATGATGTGCTTCGCACCAGGTGGCGGGGACCGTGCAGCCTTCGGCGCGGCACTGCTTGTCGCTCAGGCGGAGGGCCTTGTGCTGGGCCGGTGAGTAGAGGCGTCGTGCTCGGCCGAGGTTGAGGATCTCGCCCTTGCCGCCGAGGACGACGGGGATGATCTTGGCGGTGCAGGCCAGGCGCCGGGCTTCGTCGGCGGTGATCTGGAGATCGCCCTCCAAGGAGCCGATGATCCCGGCGGTGGCGAGATCGCGACGCAGGTCCTCGAGCGGGATCGTCACCATCACGGTCGTGGCGTCGCCGCCGTGATCCGGGAGCTTCTTGGGGTCGAGGTGCTCCAACAACGCACAGAACGCTTGGCCAAGACGACGACTCCGCGGGAGGCGCTCACCGGTCGAGACCCGCGGCGAGGAGAACGCATCGAGGTAGGTCTCGAGGCGCGCCGCGACGGCGTCGGGCACTTGGCCGATGATCCGGGTGATCCCGTCGCCGAGGCGCTTGAACCGGATCGAGGTCTTGATCCGCGCGGAGCGTTCCTCGCGCTCCAACGCGCGGGCGTCGGCTTCGTCCGCGATCTCGGGCGCGACCACCGAAAGGATTCGGTCGCCCAGGGTCCGCAGCTCACGCGGCCCGAACTGACCGGCGAGCTCGACGAGGTGCTTCTCCGCGCGGCGGCGACTGACTTGGTCGATCTCGGGCGGGAGCTTCTCGAGGCCGGCGACGATGACCTGCGCCTGGGCACGGTTCACGGAACCGTTGCGCATGCCTGCGCCGACCTGGGACCACTTCTCGTCGATCGCTTCGGCGAGCTTGAGCTCGCTGTGGCAGGTCCGCGGGTCGAGATGCGCCTCCTGGGCCAGCCACATCCCGGCGTCGCGGGCACCGGTGTCCTGCGCGAGGTCACCGGAGGCAGCGAGGACCCGCATCTCGGCCTCTTCGACCTGCGCCTTGAGCGCCGCCAGCCCTCGCAACGCCGTGGCCTTGTCGGCGGGTGTCATGTAGATCGGCTCGACCGATGCGACCTCGTGGAACGCTCGGCGGGAGGTGTTCACGGCACGCAGCATCGGGTGTTCTGACACCGATGCTGCGGTCATGGTGACTCCCGAGAGATGAGGCTTGATTCGTGCCTTCATCATACATGTGTTCGAACTATTCTTCAATGCAAGATTCGACCAAACGTGCAGGTCAGAGGCACTTTTCGCTGCCAGCGGAATTGGTTTCGATACGCCCTCGCCTAGCGGCTCGGGCTACTCAACCAACGGCCGGGAGGCGGTCGCTTGGCGGCGGCGCGAGCGAAGCGAGCTGCCGCCCATCCGCGCCGCCATCCGACCGTCCGGGACCCGCGGTCAAGGACGCCGTAGGCGCCGCGGAGCGGGCCGAGCGAAGCGCGGATCCTGGACGGCGGGGGACGGTCGGATAAGCGCGGCCGCCAGTCGATGACGCAAAGGACTGACCAGGAGCGACCGGCCACGTCGTTGGTTTCGATACGCCCTCGGCAAGCGCTTCAGCCTACTCAGCCAACGACGGCGACGGGTCTCGAGCCGGTCGCTGCGCGACCTCCTCGGCCGACGTGCTGGGGCATCACGGCCTGTCGCGGCGCAGGACTCGGAGCGAGCCGACGGCCTCGACCTCGGTGAAGCCGTGGGCGAGGGCGGGGAGGTAGATCCGCTCGTACGGCGGCCGCCCACCGTCCTCGGGGTTCTCGAAGACGTCGTGGATGGCCAGGTAGCCGCCCGGCATGACGTGCGGCGTCCAGGTCTCGTAGTCGTCGGTGGCCGGCTGCTCGCCGTGGCCGCCGTCGATGAACAGCAGGCTCAGTGGTGTCTTCCAGTGCCGGCCGACGGTGGTGGAGCTGCCGACGATCGCGACGACCTGGTCCTCCAGGCCGGCGCGCGCGATGTTCTTGCGGAACTGACCGAGGGTGTCCATCTTGTCGAACTCGGGGTCGACGACGCTGGGGTCGTGGTGCTCCCAGCCCGCCTGGTTCTCCTCGGAGCCCCGGTGGTGGTCGACGGTGAAGACCGTGCCGCTCGTCGCGCGGGCCGCCGCACCGAGGTAGATCGCGGACTTCCCGCAGTAGGTGCCGACCTCGAGCGCCGGGCCGTGGGGGAGTCGCTCGAGCGCGATCCGGTGGAGCGCCGCTCCCTCGTCCTCGGGCATGAAGCCCTTCGCTTCGCGGGCGTGGGCGAGGAGGTCCTGCGGCATCTCGGTCACGGACTGATCCTAGACCGACTAGAACGTGTTCTAATTAGCCCATGTCCATCGCGATCACCGATGACCAGGTCGAGCTCGCCGCCTCGCTGCGCAAGTGGGCGTCGTCGCTCGGGGCGATCGAGGCCGTCCGTGCCGCCGAGGGCGACGCCGCCGCGTCGTTCGACGAGATCTGGAACGCCGCCGAGGAGATGGGCGTGCACGCGATCGCCGTACCCGAGTCGTCGGGTGGCGGCGGGGGATCGCTGGTCGACCAGGCCGTCGCGCTCGAGGCGTGCGCAGGGGCGCTGCTCCCCGGCGGGCTGCTGGGTGCGGCCATCGGCTCGGTGCTGTCGGGCGAGCCCGGACGCCACGGCGTCCAGGTGTACGCCGGCGGCGTGGTCTGGGACGGCGGTGGCTCGATCGGGATCGACCTGAGTGCGCGTCACGGCGGTCTCGATGCGGCCTCGGCCAGCGCCTCCGCCTGGTCGACCACCGAGAGGTGTCGACGTACGGCGATCACGCTGGCGGCCGCGGAGGCGTCGGGGGTCGCGCGCTGGTGCCTGGAGACCGCCGTCGAGTACGCCAAGGTCCGCGAGCAGTTCGGGGCCAGGATCGGCAGCTTCCAGGCGATCAAGCACCTCTGCTCGGAGATGCTGGAGACCTGCGAGGCGATCACGGCGGCCGCGTGGGACGCCGCGTCGGCGGGTGACGGCGATGATGAGCAGCAGCGGGACTTCGCGGTGGACGTCGCGCTGGTGACGTGCTTCGACGGCGCCGTCGACGTGGCGAAGAGCTGCATCCAGGTCCTCGGCGGCATCGGGTTCACCTACGAGCACGACGCCCATCTGTACCTGCGCCGCGCGCTGTCGCTGCGCTCGCTGGTCGGGTCGTCCTCCGAGGCGGCGTCGCGGCTCGCGGGCGATGCCGCGTCCGGCGTACGCCGACAGGTCTCGGTCGACCTCGACGGCCGCGACGAGCCGATCCGGCCGTCGGCGCGGGCCACCGCCCGCGAGATCGCCGGGCTGCCCACCGGTGAGCAGCGCAAGGCGCTGGCCGAGTCGGGCTTCCTCACGCCGCACTGGCCGGCGCCGTACGGCCTCGGTGCGGACGCCGTGCAGCAGGTCGTCATCGACCAGGAGCTGGCCGCGGCCGGCGTCGAGCGACCGGACCTCGTCATCGCCGGCTGGGCGGTGCCGACGATCCTGGCCCACGGAAGCGCGGAGCAGCAGGAGCGGTTCGTGCGGCCGTCGCTGCTGGGCGAGATCGTGTGGTGCCAGCTGTTCTCCGAGCCGGGGTCGGGCTCCGACCTCGCCTCGCTGCGGACCCGCGCCGAGCGGGTCGACGGTGGATGGAGGCTCACCGGCCAGAAGGTCTGGACCTCGATGGCGGAGCGTGCCGACTGGGCGATCTGCCTGGCCCGGACCGACCCGGACGTCCCTCAGCACAAGGGCATCACCTACTTCCTGGTCGACATGCGCTCACCCGGCATCGAGGTGCGGCCGCTGCGCGAGATCACCGGTGAGGCGCTGTTCAACGAGGTCTTCCTCGACGGCGTCCTGGTGCCCGACGAGATGGTCGTCGCCGAGCCGGGCGACGGCTGGCGCCTCGCGCGCACGACGCTCGCCAACGAGCGGGTCGCGATGGCGTCCGCCCGCCTGTCGAAGAGCGCGGAGCGTGCGGTGGCACTGGTCGACGAGCTCGACCTGGGGCCCGTCGAGCGGGTCGAGGTCGGCCGCGCCGTGGCCCTGGCCACCGTCTGCGGCCTGCTGGGGGTGCGCACCACGCTGCGGGCGTTGGGCGGACACGGACCGGGCGCCGAGTCGAGCGTCGCCAAGCTGCTGGGTGTCCGCTCGCGGCAGGACGCCTCCGAGCTCGTCGTACGTCTCCAGGGCGACGCCCTCGCCACCCTCGGCCCGATCGACAAGTTCGGCTCGGGCCTCCAGGCCGACATCTGGGAGCAGCTCAACACCCGCTGCCTGTCCATCGCCGGCGGCACCACCCAGATCCTCCGCAACGTGGTCGCGGAGCGGATCCTCGGTCTGCCTCGCTAGCCCGAGGTCGGCGGGGTCAGCCGGCCGGCTCGACCGTGACGGCGGGTACCCGTCGTGCGGTCAGGACGTAGCCCAGGAGGGCGACGGCGAGACCGACCAGGCCGGCGGTGGTGAGGCCCCAGCGCCAGCCGCCGAGGTCGAGGGCCACGCCGATGATCGGTCCGGCGACGGCGGAGCCGAGCATCATCGCGGAGCCGTGCCAGCCCATGGCCTCACCGCGGTTGGCGGCGGGCACGAGCTCGCCGACCATCGCGGTGAGGGCCGTCAGCGTCGGGGCGCAGAACGCACCGGAGACGAACAGCAGCGCGGCGAAGCCGATGCGCTCGTGGGCGACCGTCACCAGGATCGTCGTGGCACCCAGCAGGACCAGCAGCAGCGCACCCGAGGGACGGACGTGCAGGGCGCCGTACAGCAGGCCGCCGATCGCGGACCCCAGGCCCCAGACCGCCAGCACCCAGCCGATCGAGGAGGCTTGGTCCCAGTGGCGGAGCGCGGCGACCGAGCCCAGGTCCTCGCCGGTCAGGATCACGATCGCCGCGACCGACATCGCCATCACGGCGAGCAGCGGCGCGGTGATCCGCATCCGGCCGATCGTCGCCCCGGCCACGGGCTCCTCGTCGTGCAGGCCCTGGAGCGCGGGGTTCTGCCACCAGATCAGCAGCCCGCCGAGCACCGAGGCGAGCTCGCAGATCAGCACGGCGAGCGAGGTCGGCAGCGTCGTCGCCGCGAGGACGCCGAGCACGGGCCCGACCATGAAGGTCAGCTCGGTCGCGATCGAGTCGATGGACAGCGCGGTCGTCCGCTGCGAGGTGGGCACGGCCCCCATCAGGACCGCGCGGATGATCGAGAAGCTCGGGATGGTGAACAGGCCGGCCAGCGCCGCCAGCCCCACGAGGGGCCAGTAGCCGACCCAGGGTGCGACCGACCAGGTCGCCCCGAGGACGACCAGGGACGGCGTCACCGCGCGGCGTACGCCGATCCGGTCGAGCCGGCGCCCACGCCACGGACCGGAGATGCCGAGCGCCGCGGCACCCACGGCGGCGACCACGCCGGCGTCGGCGTAGGACCGGTGGAGGTGGCCGACGATGTGCAGCGTCAGGGCGATGTTGCCGGCCCAGAGCGGGATCCGCACGACCAGGCCGAGCAGGACGATCCGGCGTACGGCGGGAATCCGCAAGACATCACGGTACGTTACGAATCCCATGCCGCAATTCTTCCGCCAAACCGGCGGAAGTGCGAATCGTTATCCGGCGCCCGCTCAGGCGTCGGCGCGGTGCTTCGGCGTCACCGAGTGCTGGTGGAGCCAGGTGGCGCGGTGCCAGGTCAGGTAGCGGTCGATCGAGCGCACGACCGCCTGCGAGCGCAGCGACGGGAACACGTCGAACGCGTGCTGGGTCCCCGGCAGCTCGGCGTACGTCACGGTCCGCTGCGAGATCGAGCGCAGCTTGGCCACGAACGCCCGCGCCTGGCGTACGTCGACCAGGGTGTCGTGGGTGCCGTGGATGACGAAGAAGTCCGGCGCGTCAGGGGTCACCCGCAGCAGCGGCGACGCGGCGGCGTACACCTCGGGCGCGTCGGTGAACCGCTGCTTGAAGACCCGCGGCGCCAGGAAGCGGTCGCGCATGTAGAGCGCGTTGCGCAGCGCGGTCACGCCGGCGAGGTCGTAGACGCCGTAGTGCGGCACAGCCACCTCGACGTGGGTGTCGGCGTCCTCGAAACCGGGCTGGTACGCCGGGTCGCCGGGTGTCAGCGCGGCCAGCGCGGTCAGGTGCCCGCCGGCGGATCCGCCGGTGATGGCGAGGTAGTCGGGGTCACCGCCGTACTCCTCGATGTGCGACCGGATCCAGGCGATCGCGGCCTTGACGTCCACGATCTGCGCGGGCCACGCGTCGCGCGGTGCGAGGCGGTAGTTGATCGACACGCAGACCCAGCCCTTGGCGGCGAGGTGCTGCATCAGCGGGATGCCCTGCTGCTCCTTGTTGCCGATCGTCCAGCCGCCGCCGTGCACGTGCAGGAGGACGGGTGCGCCCGACGAGGGCGTCTTCTCCGAGGTGTAGACGTCGAGCAGCCCCCGCTTGCCGTGCGGTGCGTACTCGATGTTCTTGCGCACGGTGACCCCGGCGCGACGGCCCTCGCCGGCGAAGCCGAACGGGTTGACCAGGCGACGACGGGTCACCGCGCCGATCAGGTCGGAGGCCGGCAGGTCCGCGTCGAAGCCGGCCGAGAGTCCCTCCTCGAGTGCCGTCCGCACGACGTCGCCGGAGGAGCGGCCCTGCTGGATCATCCGGACCAGGCCGTACGCCGACGCGCCGGCCAGCAGCAGCGCGACCCGGTCGCGTCGCCCGCGGGCCACGTGGACCGCCGTGTCGACGGCGACGCCCGCGAGGAGGTGCGGGGAGAGCTCGCCGGTCAGCCAGCCGGGGAAGAACCCGGCGAGCCCTGGACGTTCGCCCGGCAGCGGCCGGAGCGCGTTCGCAACGAGGCCTGCGATGACCACCTGACGTCGGCGAAAACCCATGGTCCCCAGACTAGCCGTAGGCTCTCCCAGGAATTGGAACGTGTTCTAGGGAGTGTGTGCATGGAACGGCTGTCTGGGCTCGACGCGAGCTTCCTCTACCTGGAGACCCCTGCCCAGCTCATGCACGTGTGCGCCGTGATGGTCCTCGACCCGAGCACCATGCCCTCGGCGTACTCCTTCGAGACCATGCAGGAGCAGCTCGACGGGCTGGTCAGCAGCGTTCCGGCGTTCACCCGCAAGATCCGTGCGGTCCCGCTCGGCCTGGACCACCCGGTCTGGGTCAGCGACAAGGACTTCGACATCGAGCGGCACGTCCACCGGCAGGCGCTGCCCACGCCCGGTGGGTACGCCGAGCTGATGGATGCCTGCGCCCACCTGGCCTCGCTGCCGCTGGACCGGTCGCGCCCGCTGTGGCAGATGTGGGTGATCGAGGGCTACTGGCCCGACGGGCCGGAGGGGGAGGAGCGGGTCGTCATCTTCCTCAAGATGCACCACGCCACCGTCGACGGCGTCTCCGGCGCCAACCTGATCTCGCACCTGTGCACCATCGACCCCGACGTACCGGCGCTGGTCGTCAAGGACCATGCGCCGCTGCGCGACCCGGGTCGGCGCGAGCTGCTCACCCGTGCCGTCATCGGCACGGCGATGCGACCCGTCACCGTCGCGCGCGTCGTCCGCCCGTCGGCTGCGGTCGTGACCAAGACCATCGGCCGGATCCGGCAGGGGACCTCGATGGCGGCGCCGTTCTCGGCGCCGCGGACCTCCTTCAACGGCACCATCACCGGGCACCGCACGATCGGGCTGACCGACATCTCGCTCGACGACGTGCGCGAGATCAAGAACGCGACCGGCACGACCGTGAACGACGTCGTCCTCTCGTTGTCCGGGGGAGCCCTGCGGGCCTACCTCGAGGAGCGCGACGAGCTCCCGGTGACCTCGCTGCTGGCCACCGTCCCGGTGTCGGTGCGCGAGACGTCGCGGCGGGCCGGCGGGGCCAACAAGGTCTCCGCGCTCTTCACCCGCCTCGGCACCGACATCGAGGACCCGCTCGAGCGGCTGGCGATGATGGCCGAGCGCAACAGGCATGCCAAGGACCACCACAACGCCATCCCGGCCGACGCGCTCCAGGAGTGGGCGGAGTTCGCGGCGCCGCGGACCTTCGGCCTCGCGGTGCGCGCGTACGCCAACCTGCGGCTGGCCGAGCGGCACCCGGTCGTGCACAACCTGGTCATCTCCAACGTGCCCGGGCCGCCGGTCCCGCTCTACCTGCTGGGAGCCCGCGTCGACGCGCTCTACCCGCTCGGCCCGGTCTTCCACGGCGCCGGCCTCAACCTGACGGTGATGTCGAACGCCGGCGTCCTGCACGTCGGTGCGATCGCCTGCCGCGAGTCGGTGCCCGACGCCGATGCCCTGGTCGGCCACTTCCCGCGGGAGCTGGAACGGACGCTCGCGGCAGTTCGCGCGCTCTGAACTAGAACACGTTATAGTTTCCCGCGTGGAGAGTGACGAGCTCAGCGCGGTCCGGTCCGTCATCGACGAGGTGCTCGGCCGTGAGGCCGATGCTGCGTCGTGGTCGGCCTGGGCGGCCGCGGGCCTGACCGGCCTCGCGGTCCCCGAGGAGCACGGCGGTGCGGGTCTCGGCCTGCCTGCCGTCGCGGTCGTGCTGCGGGAGGCCGCCCGCCGTGGCGTCGTCACCCCGGCTGTCGGCACCCTGGTCGGTGCGCTCTACCTCGCCGAGGTCGGCTCGCCCGAGCAGGCGAAGGAGTGGCTGCCGGGCGTCGTCGATGGCGAGGTCACCCTCGGTGTCGCCGTACGCGGCTCGGCGTCGTACGCCGACACCCGGGTCTCCGGTCGCCCGCTGGCTGTTGCTGGCGCCGACTCCACGCGGCTGCTCGTCGTCGCCGACTCCGACGACGGCGAGGTCGTCGTGCTCGTCGACCCGGCGGACGCCGGGGTGCGGCTGGTCGAGTCCAGCCGCTCCGGCTCCGCTCCGCAGCACACCGTCGTCCTGGAGGGTGCGCCCGCGGAGGTCGTCGGTGACGCCGCTCGCCTGCGTGAGCTGCACACCGCCGCGCTCGCGGTGACCGCGGCCGGCGTGCTCACGGGAGCGCGCGACCTGACCGCCGACTACGTCAAGGGGCGCCAGCAGTTCGGCCGCTCGCTGGCCGAGTTCCAGGCCGTCAGCCTGCAGATGGCCGATGTCTACGTCACCAGCCGGACGCTCGACCTCGCCGCCGACAACGCCGTCTGGCGGGTCGCCGAGGGGCTGCCAGCCGCTGACGACCTCGCCGTCGCCGCCTACTGGGCCAGCCAGGTCGCGCCCGCCGCCTTCCGGACCTGCCACCACCTGCACGGAGGCATGGGTGTCGACATCACCTACCCGTTGGTCGGCTTCACGACGTGGGGCACCGACCTCGCGCACGCGCTCGACACCCGCGCCGACCAGGTCCCGGTCGAGGACCCCGCCGCCAAGAACCTCGAGCTGACCGAGTCGCAGCGCGCGCTCAAGGCCGAGCTGCGTGCCTACTTCGGCAAGGTGGCTGCCGAGTTCGGCCACCTGGACGACCCCGACCCGGTCGAGGGCGCATGGGACCGGCACGGTCCGTCGTACCAACGCCTGATCCGCCGCCTCGGCGAGGACGGCTGGATGGGTGTCGGCTGGCCTAAGGAGTACGGCGGCCACGGGCTCGGCGAGGTCGAGCAGACCATCTTCGCCAACGAGGCGCAGTACGCCGACGTGCACCTGCCGGCCGTGACGCTGCAGACCGTCGGGCCGACCCTGATCAAGTACGGCACCGCCAAGCAGAAGGAGATGTTCCTCGGCCGGATCCTCAAGGGGGACGTGCACTTCGCGATCGGCTACTCCGAGCCGGAGGCGGGCACCGACCTCGCGTCGCTGAGGACGACGGCCAGGCTCGACGGCGACCACTACGTCGTCAACGGACAGAAGATGTGGACGACCGGCGGTCACCAGGCCGACTACCTGTGGCTGGCGGTGCGCACCGACCCGGACGCCCCCAAGCACAAGGGCATCTCGATCCTCATCGTCGACACCACCGACCCGGGCTACAGCTGGACGCCGATCATCACCGCGGACGGCTCGCACCACGTCAACGCGACGTACTTCAACGACGTCCGCGTGCCCGTCGACATGCTGGTCGGCGAGGAGAACCAGGGCTGGAAGCTGATCACCACGCAGCTCAACCATGAGCGGGTCATGCTCGGCCCGGCCGGCCGGATCGAGGGCCTGCGCGACCGTGTCGCTCGCTGGGCCGAGACCGCCGGGGTCGGCGACCGGCCCGACGTGAGGGCGCTGCTCGGCGAGGCGACCGCGATCGTCCGCGTCAACGAGCTGCTCAACTGGGAGGTCGCCCGCGCCGCCGCGGCAGGTGCCATCTCGGTGGCGGACGCCTCGTCGACCAAGGTGTTCGCCGCGGACGCCGTCCAGCACCTCAACGCCGACCTGATCGCCCTGATCCACCGGTACGGCGACCCGGGGGAGCCCGACACCTTGGAGCTCCTCGACTACCTCGACGCCCAGGCCAAGCGGAACCTGGTCCTCACCTTCGGAGGCGGAGTGCAGGAAGTGCAGCGCGAGCTGATCGCGATGTTCGGGCTGGGTCTGCCCCGGGTTCCCCGATGAGCGACGTCGCACCCGAGGTGCACGACCACGTGATGGCCGAGGCCGAGCGGATCAAGGCCTGGGGAGAGGCGGCCGAGCGGGTCGCGCGCGACGAGGTCAACCAGCCGACGATCAACAACTGGCTCGAGGCCATGGGGTTGGTCAACCCGCGCTTCGAGGACGGGGGAGCGGGCGAGGCGCCGCCGTCGATGGCGCAGGTGTGGACGATGTACGGCCTGGGCGGCAAGCCCTCGGACGACGACCCGCTGCACTCCATGATGCGTGTGCTGACCGACGCCGGCTTCACCGCCGTGCTCGGCACCAACTGCGAGCAGTCCTACGACCGCTACCTGCGCGTCGGCGAGCGGGTCCGCGTCACGACCGCGCTCGACTCCGTCGTCGGCCCGAAGGCCACCGGCATGGGCGTCGGCTACTTCGTCACCTCGCGCAACACCTGGTACGTCGGCGACGAACGCGTCGCGACCATGCTCTTCCGGGTGCTGAAGTTCGTGCCCAGGGCGACGTCGTGAGCGGGCCGCTCCGCCCGGTGGTCAACCGGGACAACGCCTACTTCTTCGACGGCACCCGTGCCCACGAGCTGCGGATCCAGAAGTGCAACGCGTGCGGCGTGCTGCGCCACCCACCCGGCCCGGCGTGCCCCGACTGCGGTGCGTTCGACCGCGGCCACGTGGTCGCCGCCGGCACCGGCACGGTGTTCTCCTACCTCGTCCACCACGCCCCGCAGGTGCCGGGCAAGGAGCTGCCGCTGGTGATCGCGCTCGTCGACCTCGACGAGGGCGTGCGGATGGTCGCCGAGATGACCGGGCCGGTCGAGATCGGCGACCGGGTGGCCGTCGGCTGGAACACGATCGACGACGAGCTCACGCTCCCTATCTGGCGTCTCGATACGCCTCGTTCCTCGGCTACTCGACGACCGGAGGTCCAATGAACGTCGGCGACAAGCTCCCCGAGTGGAGCCTGCCCATCACCCCGACCCTGGTGGTCTCCACGGCGATCGCGACCCGCGACTTCCAGGACGTCCACCACGACCGCGACATCGCGCAGGCCGCGGGCTCCAAGGACATCTTCGTCAACATCCTGACCTCGACCGCGCTCTGCGAGCGCTACGTCACCGAGTGGGCGGGCCCGGACGTGCAGATCAAGGCCATCGCGATCCGGCTGGGCGCGCCGGCGTACCCGTACGACACGTTCACGTTCAGCGGTGAGGTGACCGAGATCGAGGACGGCGTGGCGACCATCAAGGTGGTCGGCGCAGTCAGCCTCGGCGACCACGTCATCGGCACCGTGAAGGTGGCCGCGTGAGGACCCTGAGCGGCAAGGCCGCCATCGTCGGCATCGGCGCGACCAAGTTCTCCAAGGAGTCCGGGCGCTCCGAGCTCCAGCTCAGCGTCGAGGCCGTCCGCCACGCGCTCGACGACTGCGGCCTGACGCCGGCCGACGTCGACGGCTTCACCACCTTCACGATGGACAGCTCCTCGGAGATCGCGGTCGCCCGGGAGCTCGGCGTACCGGAGCTGCGGTTCTTCAGCCGGATCAACTTCGGCGGAGGCGCGGCCTGCGCCACGGTGCAGCAGGCGGCGATGGCCGTGGCGACCGGTGTCGCGGACGTGGTGGTCGCCTACCGCGGCTTCAACGAGCGCTCCGGTGACCGCTTCGGCCAGGTCTCCGTGGGCGCCGCGAGCCAGGTCAACACCAACGGCCTCGACAACGCCTGGACCTACCCCTTGGGGCTGTCGACCCCGGCGGCCACGGTCGCGATGCAGGCGCGGCGCTACCTGCACGAGTACGGCGCCACCTCCGCCGACTTCGGTCGCGTGGCGGTCGCCGATCGCCGCCATGCCGCGACCAACCCGAAGGCGTTCTTCTACGGCAAGCCGATCACGCTCGAGGAGCACCAGGCCTCGCGGATGATCGCCGACCCGCTGCACCTGCTCGACTGCTGCCAGGAGTCCGACGGAGCGGTCGCGCTCGTCATCACCTCGGCCGAGCGGGCACGCGACCTGAAGCAGACGCCGGCGCTGATCAAGGCGGCGGCCCAGGGGAGCGGGCGCGACCAGTTCGTGATGACGTCGTACTACCGCGACGACATCGGCATCCCCGAGATGGGCGTCGTCGGCCGCGAGCTGTGGCGCCAGTCCGGGTTGACCGCGGCGGACATGCCGATGGCGATCCTCTACGACCACTTCACGCCGTACGTCCTGATGCAGCTCGAGGAGCTCGGCTTCTGCGGACGCGGCGAGGCGCCCGACTTCGTGCGCGACGGCGCCCTGGAGGTCGGCGGCCGGCTGCCGATCAACACCCATGGCGGTCAGCTCGGCGAGGCCTACATCCACGGCATGAACGGCATCGCCGAAGGTGTTCGCCAGATCCGCGGTACGTCGGTCAACCCGGTCGCCGGTGTCGAGCACCTCGTCGTGACGGCCGGGACCGGTGTACCGACGTCGGGGCTGGTCCTCGGCTCCTCGTAGCCTGGGCGGGTGAGTGATCACCCCGACTTCACCGCTGACGAGCGGAAGACCCTGGTCGACGTCCTGGCCGCCAACCGCGCGGAGATCCTCGAGCTGCTCGACGGGCTCTCCGAGGAGGAGGCCAGGCGCAGCCTGGTGCCGTCGCTGACGACGCTGCTCGGGCTGGTCAAGCACGCCGCCTTCGCCGAGCAGGTGTGGTTCCACGTGACCCTGGCCGGCCGCACCCGGGCCGAGCTCGGCGTGCCGACCGAGATCGACGACAGCTTCCGACTCGCGCCCGAGGACACCATCGCGTCGGTGAGCGAGCGCTTCCGGAACGTGTGCGAGGAGTCCGACCGGATCGCCCTCGGCCACGACCTCGGCGACACCGGCGAGCACGCGCGCCACGGGCCGGTCAGCGTGCGCTGGATGTACGCCCACATGATCGAGGAGCTCGCCCGGCACGCCGGTCACGGCGACATCCTGCGCGAGCAGATCCTCGCCGCGCGGGGAGCCGCGTGACGCCCACCGTCGTCGCGCTCCACGTCGCGAAGGGCCGGACGGCTAGCGCGCTGCCAGCAGGCCGGCCACCTCGTCGTACGCCGTCCTGCTGAACCCGACCAGCTGGACCTCCTCCAGTCCCTGGCCGGCGTGCTCGAGCGCGCGGAGTGCGGCGCTCACGGACTCCGCGACGCTCCAGCCGTAGACGCCCGCGCCGATCAGCGAGCTGGCGACGGTGCCCGCGCCGATCTCCTCGGCGACCTCGAAGCTGCGGCGGTACGCCGACTCGAGCAGCGCCGGGTCGTCCTGGCCGGCGTGCCGGTTGGGGCCGACGGCGTGGATCACCCAGCGGCACGGCAGGTCGCCCGCCACCGTCGCGCCGGCGTCGCCGGTCGCCAGCCCGTCGGGGAAGCGGGCCACGCAGTCGTCGAGGATCGCCCGCCCGCCGGCGGCGTGGATCGCGCCGTCGACCCCGCCACCGCCCCGCACGCGTGCGTTGGCGGCGTTGACGATCGCGTCGACGGCGAGGGTGGTGATGTCGCCCTGCACGGCGACGATGTGCGGACCGCTCATGGCTCCATCCTCACCGCTCGGTGATGCTGTCGTCGACCACCACCCTGGTCGGCTCGGATTACGGTGGGCAGGTGGATATCGACGACGTGGCCCGCATCGCCGCGACGTTGCCCGCCGTGGAGCAGGGCGAGCGGCGCGGCAGCCTCACCTGGACGGTGGCCGGGCAGGTGTTCGCGTGGGAGCGGCCGTACACGAAGGCGGACATCAAGCGCTTCGGCTCGGCGCCCTACCCGCCCGAGCCGCTGGTCGGCGTACGCACCGCCGGCCTCGCCGAGAAGGAGGCGCTGCTCGCCACCACCTCGTCCGCGGTGTTCACGATCGAGCACTTCCACGGGTACGCCGCCGTGCTGGTCTGCCTCGCCGACGTCGACGAGCCCGAGCTGACCGAGGTCCTCACGGAGGGCTGGCTCGCCAAGGCGCCACCCGAGCTCATTCCTCCAGGGCAGCGTCCAGGCTGATCTCGGTCACACCGGCGAGCGCCCGGCTGACGGGACAGCCGGCCTTGGCGGCGGCGGCAGCGGCGGAGAAGCCGGCGGCGTCCATGCCCTCGACCTCGCCGCGCACGGTGATCTTGATGGTCGTGATCGTCGGACGGCCGTCGACCTGGCCGAGGGTCACGTCGGCGGAGACGTCGAGCGCCTGGGGCGTGCCGCCGGCCTTGGCGATCTCGTTGGACAGCGACATCGCGTAGCAGGCCGAGTGAGCGGCCGCGATGAGCTCCTCGGGGCTGGTCGCGCCCTGGGCGTCGTCGGAGGCGCGCTTGGGGAAATCGACGTCGAAGGTGCCGGCGCCGGACGAGCTGAGCTCGACCTGGCCGCTGCCGTCCTGGAGGCCGCCGTTCCAGGCGGTGCGTGCGGTGCGAGTGGGCATGGGGTCGCCTAACGAGAGGGGGATCGGTCCCTGCTCACGCTAGGGCGCGGCACCAACCCTGTCAGCCCAGGAGGGCGGGCAGCTTCTCGTAGCCCCGCAGGATGCGGGTCGGCCGGCGGGTGGCGCCGTCGAGCAGCCGGAGGTCCGGGAAGCGGTCGAAGATCGCCCGCAGGCCCACCTCGCCCTCCATCCGCGCCAGCGAGGCGCCGAGGCAGTGGTGCCGGCCGTGGCCGAAGGACAGGTGCTCGCGGGCGTTCGGACGCGCCACGTCGAAGGTGTCGGGGTCGGTGAAGACCGCGGGGTCGCGGTTCGCCCCGGCGACGACACCGGTGACGACGCGCCCGGCCCGGACGGTGGTGTCCGCGATCGGTACGCCGCGCAGCGCCGCCCGCCCGGTCAGCAGGACCGGTGGGTCGAAGCGGAGCACCTCGTCGACCGCGTTCGGCCACAGCGACGGGTCCGCGGTCAGACGGGCCCGCTCCGCCGGGTGGTCGGCGAGCAGGGCGATCCCGTTGCCGAGCAGGTTGACGGTCGTCTCGAAGCCGGCCGCGAGCACCAGACCGGCCGTCGACTTGAGCTCGAGGTCGGTCAGCCCCACGCCGTCCTCACGAGCCGTGACGAGCTCGCTCAGCAGGTCGTCCTGCGGGTTCGCACGCAGCCGTGCGATGTGGCTGTCGAGCCACCGGTCGAACTCACGGAGACCGTGCTCGACCTCGCGGAACGTGCCCCACCGCAGGCCGATGTCGAGGCTGGGGGCCGCGGCGGCGCCGTACGACAGGATCAGGTCGGTGTCCGCCGCGGGGACGCCGAGGATCTCGCAGATCACGGTGACCGGCAGCTGTGCGCAGTACGCCGCGACGAGGTCGACCGGTTGCGCGGCATCGAGCTCGTCGAGCAGCGATGCGGCGATCTGCTCGGTCCGGTCGCGCAGCCGGGCGACGGCGCGGTTGGTGAAGACGCGCGTGACGAGCTTGCGGTAGCGCGTGTGGTCGGGCGGGTCGACCGCGAGCAGCGACGGCGGCTGGATCGGGTGGACGTAGGGGAACAACGACCAGTCGGCCAGCTTGCGGACCACCGGGTTCGGCGGCGCCGGGAAGGAGGAGGTGAAGTCGTCGCTGGCCAGGATCTGTCGTACGGCGGCGTGGTCCACCGTCATCGAGGCGAACCGCCCGTGGACGACGCGGTCCCCGGTGGCGCGAACCTGGTCGAGCAGCGCGTGCAGCTCGGCCGGTCGCGTACCGGCGGTCTCCATGACCAGTCGGGCCTGGATGTCTCCGTCGCGGGCGAACCGGCGCAGCGCCGTACGGGGGAGTGCGTGCCACAGCCCCCAACGGACCGCCGGCTTCGCCGCGCCGAGCACGAGCGTCAGCTGTCGAGCCGCGCGGCGAGCGTGTTGAGCAGCGCGTCGTGGATGTGGTTGAGGCCCTTGGGGGCGAAGGTGCGCTCGAAGAAGCCGCCGATGCCCGTGGCGCCGTCCCACGTGGTGGTGAGGATGACCGCGGTGTCCATCGGGTCGAGCGGCTCGACGTGGAAGACGGTCACCATGGATGAGTTGCGGTCCTTCTCGGTGAGGTACTCGCCCTCGACGATCACGTCGGCGACCACGTGCCGCACCCGCTTCTCGGTGGCGTGCAGCTGCCAGGTGACGACGGTGCCGGTGCCGACGCCGCCCTCGAGGATCTCGTAGTCCGTGTACTGCTCGGGGAGCAGCGACGGCCGGACCGTGGTGTAGTCGCTCAGCGCTGCCATGACGTCGGCGGCGGGCGCGTGGATGATGATCGTGGTGCGTGCGGAGACCTGACCCATGGCTGCAGTCTGTCAGCGGTCGATCAGCGACCGGTCAGCGAGTGGTGAGCAGGCAGTCCGCGAGCGCCGGACGACCGTCGCCGACGGTGGCGTCGGCCACGATCCCGGCGTCGGTCTGCCAGGCGTTGATGGTCAGCTTCTCGCCGGGGAACACGACGCCGGCGAAGCGGGCGGCGTACGACGCGACGCGGGTGGTGTCGCCGTCGAGCAGCCCGTCGGTGAGCTCGCGGAGGACGATGCCCCAGGTGCACAGGCCGTGCAGGATCGGCGCCGGGAAGCCGGCGGCCTTCGCGAAGTCCGGGTCGGCGTGCAGCGGGTTGCGGTCGCCGCAGAGGCGGTAGAGGAGCGCCTGGGTCGGCGCGACGTCGTACGTCGTGGTGAGGTCGGCCGGCCGGTCCGGCACCTCGACCGCGGAGGATGAGCCGCGCGAGCCGCCCCAGCCGCCCTCGCCCTTGACGAAGATCGAGGACCGGACGCGCCAGAGCTCCTCGCCGGTGTCGTCGGAGGTGGCCACGCCTTCCTGCCAGATGACGGCGGCCTTGGTCTTGTCCCACACGTCGGTGAGGGTGGTGCGGACCGTCGCCGAACCCGAGGTCGGGAGCGTGCCGGTCATCGAGATCGCCTGCGACCCGTGCACGACCTGGGACAGGTTGATGTCGCAGCCGGGCAGGTCCAGCGGCGGCGGGTCGGTCTCGTGGAACGTCGGCGCCACGACGCCGAAGCTCGGCAGGACCTGGAGGCCTGCGGTCTCCAGCGTCTGGTCGAGACGGTGCGCGCCGACGGCCAGGTTGTAGAGCAGGACGTCGCTCTCGGTCCAGGCGAACGAGCGGGCGCCGAGGTCGGCGCCGATGGCCTTGTTCGGATCAATGGGCATTGCTGATGTCCTCCGCTGCGAGGTAGCCGAACACGAGGGCGGGCCCGATGGTGCCGCCGGGTCCGGGGTAGGTGTTGCCCATGACCGCGGACGAGACGTTGCCGGCGGCGTACAGGCCGGGGATGACCTGACCGTCCTCGCGCAGCACGCGGGCGCGCTCGTCGGTGACGAGACCACCCTTGGTGCCGAGGTCGCCGGGGACGATGGTCACCGCGTAGAACGGGCCCTTCTCGATCGGAGCGAGCGAGCAGTTCGGCTTCACCGTGGGGTCGGAGTAGTACTTGTCGTACGCCGACTCGCCCCGGTGGAAGTCCTCGTCGACGCCGTTGCGGGCGAAGCCGTTGAAGCGCTCGACGGTCGCGGTCAGCGACGCGGCCGGTACGCCGATCTTCGCGGCGAGCTCCTCGAGGGTGTCGGCCCGCCTGACCACGCCCTCCTTGTACCAACGGCCCGGGAACGGTTGGCGACCCGCGATGCCCGCGAACAGGTAGCGGTTGCGGTAGGTCTGGTCGAAGACCATCTGGCTCGGCACATGGCCGACGCCGGTGGCCTCGCCCTTGTAGATCTCGTGGGTCGCCTCGACGTACGGCAGCGCCTCGTTCATGTAGCGCTCACCGGCGCTGTTGACGATGATCGAGCCCGGCAGGTTGCGCTCGGCCAGGCAGAACCAGGCGCGACCCGGGAGCGGGATCGTCGGGCCCCACCAGGCGTCGTCGAGCAGGTCGGTCGCCGCGCCGACGCCGGTGCCCGCGAGCAGGCCCGCGCCGGTGTTGGACGCCGCGCCGGTCGACCACTCGTGCAGGGTCGGGTGGGGGAGGAACTTCTCACGCAGCTCCTGGCTGTGCTCGAACCCGCCCGAGCCGAGGATCACGCCGCGGCGCGCGCGGACCTCGCGGCGTACCGTCTCGCCGTCGATCGAGCCGGTCGGGACCTCCACCACGACGCCGACCACGCGGCCGTCCTCGACGATGAGGTCGGCGAGCGAGGTCTCGTAGTGGACGGGCACGCCGGCGTCCGCGAGGCCTTGGCGCAGGCCGATCGCGATGGCGTTGCCCATCGCGTACATCTTCTTGCCGGTCAGCATCGCGATCATCCGCTTGACCATCACCTTGGCGATCGTGACCGGACCCTTCCAGGTCCGCAGCCCCAGGCTGATCTTGCGGAAGTCGGCCTGCGTGACGATCAGGTTCGCCGGTGCCTTGGTGTACGCCGGGTGCAGCCGCGCGAGCTCTTCGCCGAGGAACCGGGCGTCCATCGGCACCGGCTCGACGCTGCGGCCGCGGGCGCGCCCGCCGGGCTGCTCGGGCAGGTAGTCGGCGTACTCGGGGACCCACTGGAACCGCACGCGCGTGTTGTCCCGGATGAAGTCCATGACCTCGGGGCCGCGCGCGAGGTAGGTGTCGCGGCGTACCTTCGGCACGGCCTCGCCCACGATCGAGTCGAGGTAGAGCCGGGCCGCCTCGGCGTCACCGTCGTCGACCTGGCCGGCCTCCTTCAGCGCGTAGTTGCCGGGGATCCAGACCCCGCCGCCGCTTCGCGCGGTCGAGCCGCCGAAGTAGGCGCTCTTCTCGAGGAGCACTGTCTCCAGGCCCTTGCGGCCCGCCGCCAGCGCAGCACTCATGCCGGCGCCACCGGCGCCCACGACGACCACATCGACTTCCTCAGGGAGGGTTCGGTGGTCGAGCTTGTCGAGACCCGTCATGGCACAAAACTGTAACAGGTTCTAGTATTGCTCTCGTGACGTCCACAGAAGCGATCGCGGCCGCCGTCGAGCGGCTGGCGGCTGCCCAGGCCACCCGGGTCCCGTGCGCCGCCGTACGCGACCTCATCGGCACCGACGACCTCGATGCGGCGTACGCCGTCCAGCAGGGGCTCGTGCAGCGGCGACTGGCCGCGGGAGTGACCGTGGTCGGCCGCAAGATCGGTGCGACGTCCAAGGCGGTGCAGGACCAGCTCGGCGTGGACCAGCCGGACTTCGGCTACCTGCTCTCCGACATGGATGCCTCGCCGACCGCGGGCATCGGTGGTGGCGAGCCGATCTCGATGAGCACGCTGGTGCAGCCGCGGGTCGAGGCCGAGGTCGCGTTCCGCCTGGGCAAGGACATCGACCCCGCGAGCGAGGACGAGATCACCCTGGCGCTCGTGCGCGACGCCGTCGAGGTGGCTCTGCCCGCGCTGGAGATCGTGGACTCGCGCATCGGCGACTGGGACATCACCTTCACCGACACCGTCGCCGACAACGCCTCCAGCGGGCTGTTCGTGATCGGCGCCGATGCGCTGCCGCTCAGCGAGGTCGAGCCGCGTGACGTGACCATGTCGCTGACCATCAACGGCGAGGAGCGCTCGTCCGGGACGGGCGCCGCCTGCCTGGGCGACCCGCTCGAGGCGCTGCGCTGGTTGGCCGTGCAGGCCTATCGATTCGGTGACCCGCTGCGTGCCGGCCACCTGATCCTTTCCGGTGCCCTCGGGCCGTTCGTGCCGTTCGCGGCCGGCGACCGGGTCGAGGCCCACATCAGCGGCTTCGCGCCGCTGGTCGCCAACTTCAAGGAGGACGCATGAGCAAGCTGACGGCCGCGATCGTCGGCCCGGGCAACATCGGGACCGACCTTCTCTACAAGCTGCTGCGATCCGACGTGATCGAGCCGCGGTGGATGATCGGCGTCGACCCCTCGTCCGAGGGTCTGCGACTCGCCGCCGACAAGGGGCTGGAGGCCAGCCACGAGGGCGTCGACTGGCTGCTCAAGCAGGACGAGCTGCCCGACCTGCTGTTCGAGGCGACCTCGGCGTACGTCCACCGCGAGTACGCCCCGAGGTACGCCGAGGCCGGCATCCGCGCGATCGACCTGACCCCCGCCGCGGTCGGTCCGGCAGTCATCCCGCCGGTCAACGGGTCCGAGCACGTGGGCGCGATGAACGTCAACATGATCACCTGCGGCGGCCAGGCCACCATCCCGATGGTGAACGCGGTCTCGCGGGTCACCGCCGTGCCGTACGCCGAGATCGTCGCCTCGGTCTCGTCCGCGTCCGCCGGACCGGGCACCCGCGCCAACATCGACGAGTTCACGCGCACGACGTCGGCCGGCGTGGAGTCGATCGGCGGTGCCGAGCGCGGCAAGGCGATCATCATCCTCAACCCGGCCGAGCCGCCGATGATCATGCGCGACACGATCTTCTGCGCGGTCTCGCCGGATGCGGACACGGACGCGATCACCGCGTCCATCCTGGAGATGGAGGAGGCGGTCCAGGACTACGTCCCGGGCTACCGCCTGCTCCAGGAGCCGCAGTTCGACGGCCCGTCCGACTTCACCCGCGGCATGCGCCGGGTGTCGATCTTCGTGGAGGTCGAGGGCGCGGGCGACTTCCTTCCGCCGTACGCCGGGAACCTCGACATCATGACCGCCGCCGCTGCCCGTGTCGGCGAGAACATCGCCCGCTCGATCCTGGGAGTCTGAGATGGACCTCAACGCACTCACCCGCACCTGGTCGGGGATCCACGGCGACGAGCCGTTCGGCAAGCTCGACCTGCGCCTGACCGACACCTGCCTGCGCGACGGCTCGCACCACAAGCGCCACCAGTTCACCGCGCAGGAGGTCGAGGACATCGTCCGCGCGCTCGACGAGTCCGGCGTCCCGGTGATCGAGGTGACCCACGGCGACGGCCTCGGCGGCTCGAGCTTCAACTACGGCTTCTCCAAGACGCCCGAGCAGGAGCTCATCGCGATCGCGGCCAAGACCGCGCGGCGCGCCAAGATCGCCTTCCTGATGCTGCCGGGCCTCGGCACCAAGGACGACATCCGTGCCGCGCAGGACAACGGCGGCCAGATCTGCCGCGTCGCCACGCACTGCACCGAGGCGGACGTCTCGATCCAGCACTTCGGCCTGGCCCGCGAGCTCGGGCTGGAGACCGTCGGCTTCCTGATGATGAGCCACACCCAGCCGCCCGAGGTCCTGGCCAAGCAGGCACGGATCATGGTCGACGCCGGCTGCCAGTGCGTGTACGTCGTCGACTCGGCCGGCGCGCTGATCATGGAGCAGACCGCCGACCGCGTCTCCGCCGTCGTCGCCGAGATCGGCCGCGACGCCGACGTCGGCTTCCACGGCCACGAGAACCTCGGCCTCGGTGTCGCCAACACCGTCATCGCGGCCCGCGCGGGCGCGACCCAGATCGACGGCTCCGTACGCCGCTTCGGCGCCGGCGCGGGCAACACCCCGCTCGAGGCGTTCGTCGGTGTCGCCGACAAGCTCGGCTGGACCACCGGCGTCGACTTCCTCAAGATCGTCGACGCCTCCGAGGACGTCATCAAGCCCGCGATGCCCGAGGAGTGCCAGCTCGACCGGATGACCCTGATGATGGGGTACGCCGGCGTCTACTCGTCGTTCCTCAAGCACGCCGGCAACGCCGCCGAGCGGTACGGCGTCTCGGGTGCCCAGATCCTGCTCGAGGCCGGTCGCCGCAAGCTGATCGGTGGCCAGGAGGACCAGCTCATCGACATCGCGCTGATGCTGCGGGACGGCGGTTCCTGAGCGTCGCCAGCCGGTAGGGGCGGGCCGTTCGGAGAACGCCTCTGGTCCCGAATGACCATGTCGGAGAATCGATCGGGCTGAACACCCTGCGCAGAGTTCCGGCCGTGGTGTGCAGGCCCTACGGTCGTGCGTCATGGGGTGGGGAACGTTGTGGATGAGGCGCGCGCTCGTCGCGATGGTTCTGGCGGTGGGTCTGGTCACCGTCCCGCAGACCGCGACCCCCGCGGCCCCCCTCGCCCCTCGGGCAGCGGCCACGGCGCGACCCAAGCCCCTTGGGGTCAACATCTCCCCGGCGACCTGGATGAGCGCGACGCGGCGCCGTTACGTGATGACCCGGATCGCAGATGCCGGGGCACGGTGGATTCGGATGGACATCGGCTGGGTGACGCTCGAGCCGACCCGCGGCCACTTCGCCGGGTGGTACGCCAAGCTGGTCGACGGAATCCTCGCCGACGCACACCGGCACGGCCTGAAGGTGCTCGCGATGTTCTGGCTCACGCCCGGTTGGGCCAACGGCGATGCGGGCATCCGCGCGATGCCGACGCGGGTCGCCGACTACGGGGACGCGTTGCGGTGGGCCTCCCGACGTTGGGCGAGCCGCGTCGACGCCTGGGAGATCTGGAACGAACCGAACCACCCCGACTACCTGATCGACACCTCGCCGATCAAGTACACCCGCCTGCTGTGTGCGGCGTACCCGGCGGTCAAGGAGTACGACTCCTCGCCGGTCGTCACCGGCGGCCTGCAGTACAACGACGCGCGCTTCCTGCGGGGCATGTACCTCAACGGCGCGCGCAGGTGCTTCAACGCCGTCGGCACGCACCCGTACGTCGCCCCTGCCGACGTGCCTCCGGACGCTCCGGACATCGGGGTGTGGCGGCTGACCCACACGCCGGCCGTCCGCAAGGTCATGACCGACTTCGGCGACGCCGACAAGAAGATCTGGATGACCGAGATCGGCTGGTCCACCGGCGTCTCGGACGATCCCGATCCGTGGGACCAGGGCGTCACGCCGCAGGTGCAGGCTCGCTACCTCGAGCAGGCCGTGGCGCTGGTGCGCCAGCGCTATCGGTACGTCGGTCCGATCTTCTGGTACCGAGACGTCGACGGGACCGACAGCAACGCGTGGGGCAACGGCCTGGGTCTCTTCTGGCGGTCCCTCACGCCGAAGCCGGCGCTGGCCGCGTTGTCGGCGGCGTCGAAGCTCTGAGGATCCCGTTTCAGTCGTAGATCGGCGCCTCGCCGCGTGCCATCGCGGCGGCGACGTTGTCGCGCAGGGTCTGCACGGCCTCGGGGGAGTGACCGATCCAGTCGGCGAGCTCGCCGACGACCTTCAGCGGTGACCGGCTGCGGTAGGACAGCGTCGGGTTGCCGGGGAACCGCTTGTCGGTGACGTTCGGGTCGTCCTCGTACTCGCCCGTCGGCTCGACAAGGTAGATCCGGCCGCGACCCTCACCGGCCGCCAGCTCGGCGCCCCAGGTCGCTGCGTCGAGAGTGGCGGTGAAGTAGATGTGGTTCATCACCCGACCCTCCTCGAAGTTGGACCCGCGCCCCGGCACCAGCAGGTCGCCCACGGCGAGGGCGGCCTTCGTGCCGTGCAGGAAGACGCCTTCCTGGTAGATCTCGAACGGCACCGGTTCCCGAGGAGTGCTCATGGGGCGAGATTAGACGGGAGCGCGCCGCGCCCCTCGACGTGACCTGGCTCTCGCGGGATCATCTGCGTCATGCGCTCGACGATGCAGGAAGCCCAGCTCACCATCGGCTCGATCCTCGACCACGGCACCCGCGTGCACGGCGACTCCGAGGTCGTCACAGCGACGCCGGACGGCGGCCGCACGACGTCGTACGCCGACGTGCGCGGCCAGGCCGCACGGCTGGCCAACGGCCTGCGCAGCCTCGGCATCACCGGCGACCAGCGGGTCGGCACGTTCCAGTGGAACAACACCGAGCACCTCGCGGCGTACCTCGCCATCCCGTCGATGGGGGCGGTCCTGCACACGCTCAACATCCGGCTGTTCCCCGAGCAGCTGGTGTACGTCGCCAACCACGCCGAGGACAAGGTCGTCATCGTCGACGACTCGCTCGTCGGGCTGCTGGCGCCCCAGCTGCAGCACCTCACGACGGTCGAGCACGTCGTCGTCGCCGGCCCCGACGCGGCCGACGCCGACCTCGACTCCCTGGGCTCGACCGGCAAGCAGGTCCACCTTTACGACGAGCTCCTGGCCGCCCACGAGCCCGAGTTCGCGTGGCCGTCGGTGGACGAGCGCGACGCCGCGGCGATGTGCTACACCAGCGGCACGACCGGCAACCCCAAGGGCGTGGTCTACAGCCACCGGTCCGCGTGGCTGCACTCCCAGATGGTCAGCACCGGGAACGTCGCTGGCCTGACCTGGGAGGACCGGATCCTCCCGATCGTGCCGATGTTCCACGCCAACGCCTGGGGTCTGGTCTACGCCGCGCTGATGAGCGGAGCGAGTCTCTGCATGCCCGATCGCTGGCTGCAGGCCGAGCCGCTGGTGCGCTTCATCCAGCACAGCCGGCCCACCCTGAGCGGCGCCGTCCCGACGATCTGGAACGACGTCCTCCAGCACCTCGACGCCCACCCCGACATCCGGCTCGACTCGATCCGTCGCATCCTGTGCGGCGGATCCGCGGTGCCGGTCGCCCTGCAGCGGGCGCTCAAGGAGCGGCACGGCCTGGAGATCCGGCAGGCCTGGGGGATGACCGAGACGTCGCCGGTGGCCAGCGCGGCCGGCGTACCTCTCGGGGTGAGTGGTGAGGACGAGTGGACCTACCGCGGCGGGCAGGGACGCCTGGTCTGCGGCGTCGAGGGCCGCATCACGGCCGACGACGGCACCGTCCTGCCCAGCGACGGCGAGGAGGTCGGCGAGGTCGAGGTCCGGGGGCCGTGGATCACCGGCGCCTACTACGAGAGCGACGACCCCGACGTCGCGACCAAGTTCCACGACGGCTGGTTGCGCACCGGCGACGTCGGCCGGATCGACCCGCTCGGCTACATCACGCTGACCGATCGCGCCAAGGACGTCATCAAGTCCGGCGGCGAGTGGATCTCCTCGGTGGACCTCGAGAACGCCCTCATGGCCCACCCCGCCGTCCTCGAGGCCGCCGTCGTCGGCATCCCCGACGAGAAGTGGGACGAGCGCCCGCTCGCCTCGGTGGTCCTCAAGGAGGGGAGCACCGCCACGGCCGCCGAGCTGCGCGACTTCCTCGGCCGGACGTTCGCCAAGTGGCAGCTGCCCGACTCGTGGGCGTTCATCACCGCCGTACCGAAGACGTCGGTCGGCAAGTTCGACAAGAAGGTCCTCCGTCAGCAGTACGCCGACGGCGAGCTCGAGGTCGTGACGGCACCATGACCGTCGGTCCCGTGACCACATGCCTGGGCTGAGTCGCCGCGCGGTCCTCGGGGTGGGCGCCGTCGGTGCCCTGTCCGCGTGCGGCGCGCCGACGGCGCGACCGGTCGTCGCGCCCTCGACGACCGCACCGCCGGTCCCCCGCGCCGGCTGGGCCCAGCTGCGCCGTCACCTCTCCGGTGGGCTGGCGCGACCCGGCGAGGCGGCGTACGACCGCCTGCGGTTGACGCCGAACCCGCGGTACGACGACCTGCGTCCGCTCGCGGTCCTCTCGGCTGCGAGCGCGCAGGACGTCGCCGTCGGCCTCCGCTTCGCCCAGGATCGGGGGATCCCGATCGCGGTGCGCTCCGGCGGTCACAGCTATCCGGGCTGGTCGGCCGGAGCAGGTGCGTTGGTCATCGACGTACGCCCGATGGCGCAGGTGACCTGGTCGGGTGAGGTGGCGAACGTCGGTGCCGGCGCCGCCCTCGCGCACCTCTACGACGAGGTCGGCGGTCGCGGCCGCGCGATCCCGGGCGGCTCGTGCCCGACGGTCGGCGTGGCCGGCCTGACCATGGGTGGCGGCGTCGGTGTGCTCACCCGGGCGCTCGGACTCACCTCCGACGCGGTGCGCTCGATCGAGGTGGTCACCGCCGACGGCCGGGTCCGCACCGCTGCCGCCCACACGGCCCCCGACCTGTTCTGGGCACTTCGTGGCGGCGGAGGCGGGCATGCCGGCGTCGTCACGTCGTTCGAGATGCAGACGCATGCGGCGCCGACGATCAACAGCTTCTACCTCGCCTGGCCGTGGTCGGGCGCCCGTGACGTGGTGGACGCCTGGCAGCAGTGGGCGCCCTCGGCCGACGACCGGCTCTGGTCGACCCTCAAGCTCCTCGGCGGTGCGACCCACCCCGACGGACCGACGGTCTTCGTCTCGGGGACGTGGATCGGCCCGACGTCCGGTCTCCAGGCGAGGCTCGACGGCCTCACCAACCACCTCCCGGCCCCCAGCGCCGACACCCGGCACACACGCTCCTACCTCGACGCGATGCGGGCGTACGCCGGCGCGCCCGGCCGCGAGGCGTTCGCGGCGACCTCCCACGTCGCCTACGACCGCCTCGACTCCTCCGCCATCGCCGACCTGGTCCACGCCGTCGAGCAGGCGTCGACGACCGGCCTCAAGGAGGTCGGCGCCTCGATCGACGCCCTCGGCGGGACCGTGGGGGAGCAGGCGCCGGACGCGACCGCGTTCGTCCACCGCGAGGCGCTCGCCACCGTCCAGTACACCGCCACGTTCCCGAGCGGCACCGCGCGCGGTGCCGACCACGCCGTCCACACGATGCGCGCCGCGATGCTGCCCCACTGGGGCGAGCACGCCTACGTCAACTACGCCGACGCGTCGCTGACCGAGTATCGACAGGCCTACTTCGGCGCCAACTCCGCCCGGCTCTCCGACGTACGCCGGACCTATGACCCCCACGGCTTCTTCAACCAGCCGCAGCCCTGGTGACACGGCGACTCCGATCTAGAACAGGTTCTCGCACAAAACGAGAACGTGTTCTAGTATTGCCGGCATGACCGACTTCGCTCCTGAGGTGCAGGCCGTCCTGGACGGCGTACGCGATCTTCTGCCGACGTTCCGTGATCGCGCGGAGGAGGGCGAGCGCCTGCGCGTCGTGCCGGATGCCTCCATCAAGGAGCTCGAGCAGACCGGCTTCTTCCGGCTGCTCCAGCCGAAGCGGTACGACGGCCTCGAGGCCGACCCGGTCGCGTTCTACTCCGCGGTCCGCGACATCGCGAGCGCCGACGGTGCGACCGGCTGGGTCTCCAGCGTCGTGGGCGTCCACCCGTGGCAGGTCGCGCTGTTCGCCGACGAGGCGCAGCAGGCGGTCTGGGGGAGCGACACCTCCACGCGGCTGAGCTCCAGCTACGCCCCGACCGGCAAGGCGATCCAGACCGAGGGCGGCTTCACCCTCAGCGGCAAGTGGAGCTTCTCCTCCGGCTGCGACCACTGCTCGTGGGTCCTGCTCGGTGGCCTGGTGTTCAACACCGACGGCCAGGTCGTCGACTTCCGCACCTTCATGGTGCCCCGCGAGAAGTACCAGATCCTCGACGTCTGGAACGTCGTCGGCCTGCGCGGCACCGGCTCCAACGACATCGTCGTGGACGAGGTGTTCGTCCCCGAGGCGTTCACGCTCTCCATGGGCGAGACCGGCGCGTGCAAGGGCCCCGGCCAGGCGGTCAACACCAGCGACCTCTACAAGCTGCCGTTCCACTCGATCTTCACCACCACCATCGCCACCCCGATCGTCGGCATGGCCAAGGGCGCGTACGCCGAGCACGTCGACATGCAGCAGAAGCGCGTGCGGGCGGCGTACCTCGGTGAGAAGGCCTCGCTCGACCCGTTCGCGGCCGTCCGGATCGCCCGTGCGTCCTCCGAGATCGACGCTGCCTGGGCGCTGTTGATGGCCAACATCCGCGAGGAGCAGGCGATCGTGGCCAAGGGCGAGACGATCCCGCTCGAGCTGCGCCTGCGCGTGCGCCGTGACCAGGTGCTCGGCACCGCCCGCTCGATCGAGGCGATCGATGCGCTGTTCGAGGCGTCCGGTGGCCGTGCGCTGGCCGAGGGCACGTACCTCCAGCGCGCCTGGCGCGACTCGCACGCCGGACGCGTCCACGCGGCCAACGACCCCGAGCGTGCCCTGCAGATGTACGGCGCCCACCAGTTCGGCCACAAGGTCGACCCCGGGATGTACTGATGACGCCCGCTCCGCTCGACAAGGAGGACGTACGCCGGTCCGCGAAGGCCGGCGACATCACCCTCAACTACTACGAGGCCGGTGAGTCGACCGACCTCGGCGCTGGTCTGCCCTTCGTGCTGCTGCACGGCGGCGGGCCGGGCGCGTCGGCGTGGAGCAACTTCGGCGCCGCTCTGCCGCGCTTCGCGCAGAGCTTCCGCACGCTGCTCGTCGACCAGCCCGGCTTCGGCCAGTCCGACAAGCCGCCGGTGACCGCCAACTACTTCCGCCACTCCGCCGACCATCTCCTCAAGCTGCTCGACGAGCTGCAGATCGAGAAGGTCCACCTCCTCGGCAACTCGCTCGGCGGCGGTACGGCGACCCGCTTCGCGCTGTCCTACCCCGATCGCGTCGGTCGCCTGGTGCTGATGGGTCCCGGCGGGCTGAGCCTCAACCTGTTCCATGCCGACCCCACCGAGGGCGTGCAGCGCCTGATGGAGTTCTCCATGGACCCCACGCGTGAGCGGCTGCGGGCCTTCATCTCCAGCATGGTCGTCAACCAGGCACTCGTCACCGACGAGCTCGTCGAGGAGCGGTACGCCGACGCGACCGCCCCCGGCTCGATGGAGGCCATGCGCTCCATGGGCGCCTCCTTCTGGAACCCCGAGTGGGCCGAGGACGGCATGCTCTGGCGCGAGGTCCACCGGATCCGCAAGCACACCCTGCTCACCTGGGGCCGCGACGACCGCGTCAACCCGCTCGACGGCGCGCTCGTCGCGCTCAAGCAGATGCCCAAGGCCCAGCTGCACGTCTTCCCCAACTGCGGCCACTGGGCGCAGATCGAGGCTGCCGAGGAGTTCGCCGCCGTGTGCACGACGTTCCTGGCCGCTCACGTCGAATCTCGACAGGCTCGATCACCGGAGGCTTCATCGTGAGCATCGACATCAAGTCCATGGGCTACGTCCGGGTCAACAGCACCGACCTGTCCGCCTGGGAGACCTTCGCGGGCAAGGTGCTCGGCCTGGCCGCGGGCCGCGGCCCGAACCCCGACCACCAGTACTGGCGCATCGACGAGGTCAGCGCGCGGCTCGTCGTCGTACCTTCCGACACGGACGAGCTCGCCGCCACCGGCTGGGAGCTCGCCGACCACGCCGCGTTGCAGGCCGCCCGCGAGCACCTCCAGAAGGCCGGTGTCGCCTTCGAGGAGGGCACGCCCGAGGAGCTCGCCGACCGTCGCGTGCAGGAGCTCGTCCGCTTCAGCGACCCGTGGGACAACGTCTTCGAGCTCTTCCACGGCATCACCTACGAGAGCCGGCCCGTCGTCACGCCGTACGCCGCCAAGTTCGTCACCGGCGACCAGGGCATGGGCCACATCGTGGTGCCGGTGCTCGACGACGTCGAGGCGCTGCGGTTCTACCGCGACGTGCTCGGCTTCCAGCTGCGCGACTCGATGAGCATGCCGGGGGAGTTCGTCGGCAAGGAGCCCGGATCGAAGGTCTGGCTGCGCTTCCTGGGCGTCAACCCGCGGCACCACTCGCTGGCGTTCCTGCCGA
This sequence comes from Nocardioides montaniterrae, assembly GCF_054782655.1. Taxonomy (NCBI): domain Bacteria; kingdom Bacillati; phylum Actinomycetota; class Actinomycetes; order Propionibacteriales; family Nocardioidaceae; genus Nocardioides; species Nocardioides montaniterrae. The sequence goes on from NZ_BAAGSB010000003.1 coordinate 29,906, forward strand.
TGCCCAACCCGAGCAGGTGCGTCCACATCATGCTCGAGGTCGACACGCTCGACGACGTCGGTCGTGCGCTCGAGCGGGTCAAGAAGCACAAGGCTCCGCTGTCGGCCACGCTCGGGCGGCACATGAACGACGAGATGGTCTCCTTCTACGTCAGGTCGCCCGGCGGCTTCGACATCGAGTTCGGCACCGAGGGCCTGCGCGTCGACGGCGAGCGGTGGGTGGCGCGTGAGTCCACCGCGGTCTCGTACTGGGGCCACAACTTCGGTGGGAACAACTAGGTCGATACCGTGAAGACTGTGGTGGAGCAGACGGACGGGCAGAGGAACGGGCTTCCCGAGGGCATGAGCGACGACGCCCGCGAGACCTGGCCGCACCCCTCGCTGATCGGGGACTTCCTCGGCGACGCCGACGTCGACTTCGAGTTCCGGCCCGGCGAGGACGTCGTCGTCCACGACGACCCCGAGGCGAAGGCCGCGGCGCGCAGCTTCCGCGACGTGCTGGGCTGCTTCGCCTCCGGCATCACCGTGATCACCACGATGAGCGGCGACGAGCCGGTCGGCATGACCTGCCAGTCGTTCTCCAGCGTCTCCCTCGACCCGCCGCTGGTCATGTTCATCCCCGCGCGTACGTCGCGGGCCTGGCCGATGATCCACCGCGCCGGACGGTTCTGCGTGAACGTGCTCTCGGCCGATCAGGAGCACGTCTCGGCGCAGATGGCGAGCCGTGGCGTCGACAAGTTCGCCGGCATCGACTGGACGCCCGGTCCCGCGACCGGCTCGCCGGTGATCACCGGATCGCTGGCACACCTCGACTGCACCATCCACGCGGTCTACGAGGGCGGCGACCACTTCGTCGTCATCGGCCGCGTCGAGCATCTCGAGCAGCACGTCGACGTCGAGCAGACCGAGCCCCTGCTCTACTTCCGCGGTCGCTACCGCACGACCGACAGCTGATCTTCTCGGCGTGTGGCGCCCGTCACCCGGGAGGGTGTCGCGCGTTGTGCACCTGATGAAACATCGCCGCTCCCTCGCCGCCCTCGCCGTCACCGCGCTCGCGGGCGCCGGTCTCCTCACGTCCGCGTCGACCTCGTCGGCCGCCTCGGACCCCTCGGCCCCGGTCCTCACGGCGCTGAGCCGTGCGGCCCAGGTGCGCGCCTACTGGACGCGCGACCGCATGCTCGACGCGACCCCGATGGGCGCGGAGGCATCCGGCGGGTCGACCTCGACGCGCCTCGCGCCGCGGACGACCACCGGCCAGGCGATCGAGTCGGGCTCCTCGGCGTACGTCCCGAAGACGGTCGGCAAGCTGTTCTTCACCGACGGCAGCGTCGACTACGTCTGCTCGGCGTCGACGATCGCGACGAGGAGCCGCAACCAGATCGTCACCGCGGGCCACTGCGTGCACACGGGTCCGCACCCGGACGACGGCCTGCTCGGCGGCCTGCTGGGTGGCACGCCGCACTACTTCGCGAACTGGATGTACGCCCCGCGCTACCTCGACGGTCGCACCCCGCTCGGCAAGTGGGTCGCCACGAACCGGTTCGTCGCGAGCGGCTGGATCAACAGCGAGAACTTCGACCAGGACCAGGCCATCCTCGCCCTGGGCGCGCACAACGGGAAGCGGATCGTCGACGTCACCGGTGGCAACCGCGTCGCCTACGGCGCGTCGGCCAACCAGGGTCACGTCCGGATCTGGGGGTGGCCCGCGGCGTCGCCGTACGACGGAGAGAGCGCCTGGCGCTGCGACGGTACGACGGTCCGCGACGACTCCGACAACGTCGGCGACGCCCGCATCGCGTGCTCGATGACCCAGGGCTCCAGCGGTGGGCCGTGGATCCTGGCGAAGAACCGCACCGCGAACATCGGCACGATCTTCGCCGTCACCTCCCGGGGCACGGTCTCCGGTCCGAGCGAGCTCCTGGCGCACCCGTTCACCTGGTCGCTCCGCACGCTGATCCAGAGGGCCAACGGGTAGCGCTTCCCGGCCCGCGGGGAGTGTCCGTCGGTGCCGGCCGTAGGCCGCCAACGGCGAGGGACCGCGGCGGCGGCCGACCGCGAGCGCGGCAGCGCGGCGCCGCCGGCGCCGGTTGCCGAGCGCAGGCGATGAGGCGACGGAGGGAGCGAGGAACGAGCGACCGGAGGAGCCGAAGCGCCTAAGTGAGGCAAGGCGCCGAAAGCGGCGACGAGCTCGCGCCCCAAAAGTGCAGTGGCCCCTCGCCAGCGCCGACCAACGAGGGGCCACACAACGGGTCTGCGACCCGAGAGTGTCGGCGTGGGAGACGCTCCGTGGACCGGGCTCCAGTCACTGGGGGTCTTGGCTGAAGCTGGGCCGTGGAGCTGGTTGTCGCCCGCCCCGACATCGCAGACACTAGCACCGATTTGCCTAGCGGATTCGCCGAAATGTGACAGGATCTTGGGAGGCGAGACGCGCCTGAACTTCCCGGGAGGATCAACCCATGGACAAGATGCTCAAGATGGCAGCGACCGCGGTGCTCGTTCTGGTCGCGACGGTGTCGACGGTCGTGCCGGCGGATGCGGCCACCCACACCCTCGCGCCGCAGGTCAACGACTCCTGCTGCTGATCGCTCAGCGGCGCTGGTCGGCCCGTCGGCGTACGACGGGGGACTGGGCCGTCAGCCCCACGTCGGTCGTCGCGGTGCGGTAGGCGAGCAGCGCACCGGCGGTGTCGCCGATCTCCTCGAGCTGCACGGCCAGCTGGGTCCACACCGCCGCCGCGGCGCGTGAGCCGCCGCAGGCCTGCAGCACGGAGCGCGCCTCGTCGAGCGTGGCGCGGGTCCCGTCGACGCTGTCGTTCATCAGCCGCGCCTGGGCGAGGGCCACGAGGATCTCGGCGCGCAGCTCAGGCATCTCGTCGGGGGTGTTCAGCAGGGCCTGCTCGGCGGCCGCCTCGGCGGCCTCCGGGGCGTCGCTGGCGAGGTGCGCCTGCGCGAGGCCGAGATCGGCCATCGCGACGTGCGCGGCGCTGGCCGAGCTCGCCGTCAGCTCCTCGCGGGCACGGGTCAGGTGCGCCAGCGCGGCGGCCGGGTCGCCGGTCTCGACGCGCAGCAGGAGCCGTCCGAGCTGTGCGCGAAGACGCGCGAGGTTGCGCGCGTCGTTGCCCTCGCCGAGCAGCGCGAGCGCCCGCTCGGCGAGCACGATCGCGTCGTCGGTGGCGCCGGCCTCGGCACGGGCGTGGCTGGCGTTCCACAGCGCGGACGCCCTGGTCGCGGGGGAGTCGATGCGCTCGGCGGTCTCCAGCAGCTGCCGGCAGACCTGCTCGGCGTGGTGCAGGTCGCCGCGGGCGGCGTACGCCGAGGCGAGGGTGATGGTGAGCCGGACGGACTCGTCGGTGGCGAGCAGGCCGGCCTCGCTGAGCCGTGCGGCGATGCGCTCGCCGGTGTCGATGGCGAGCGAGACGTCGCCGACGTCGCGGTGGCAGCGGGTGAGCGCGATGCCGCACTCGGCGAGCGCCAGGCCGTGGAGGTCCGGGGCGAGCTCCTCGTAGATCGCGATCGCCTCGTGCACCCGGCCCTGCGCCTCGACGGCGCGTCCGAGGAGGTACGTCGCGCGACGGCGCAGGTCGCTCTGGCCGGCCGTGACCGCGCGCTGCAGGCCCGCGCGGGCCTGGGTCTCGGCCTCGCGGACCTCACCGGTCTCGAGCGCGAGCTCGGCGTAGTTCAGCAGGAGCCGGATCTCCTCGCACTCGTCGCGCGGCACTCCGCGGAGCAGCTGCTCGGGGGTGGTGTCCAGCCGCTCGGCGATGTGCGCGAGCACGGCGAGTGTCGGGCGGCGTGCGCCGCTCTCGATCCGCGACACGTACCCGGTGGACACGCCGTCGCCGCCGAGATCGGTCTGGGTCAGGCCACGCTGGACACGGGCTGCGCGCACGCGAGCGCCGAGCTCGGCGGGGTCGACCGACCGCAGCAGCTCGGAGTCCTCGGTGCGCATGGTTCCCATCATCAAGGAAACGGCCCGGTTTGAAACCCGTTATGGCAAATTCTTTGCCTATTCGAGACGCCGTGGTTGACGGGTGGCGTCAGATCCGGACCGCGCGCCGGTGGTCGGCGGCGCTGCCGAAGAGCTGACCGAGCGCGTGGGCGCGCTTGAGGACCAGGTGTGCGTCGTGCTCCCAGGTGATCGCGATCCCGCCGTGCAGCTGGATGCACTCGCCGGCGAGGTGGGCTGCCGCCTCGAGGGTGTACGCCGCCGCGGCCGCCGCCTGGTGGGGAGCATCGTCGGCGTTCGCGGCGACGGCGTACGCGGCCGCCCATGCCGTCGACCGCGCCAGCTCGGTGCGCAGCAGCATGTCGGCCATCCGGTGCTTGAGCGCCTGGAAGGACCCGATCGGCCGGCCGAACTGCTCGCGGTCCTTGGTGTACGCCACGGTCATGTCGAGCGCCCGGCGGCACAGGCCGGCGGCCAGCGCGGCCACCCCGGCGGCTGCGACGGTCTCGGCGCGCTCGCGGGCCGGTGCGCCGGACCCGATGACGTCGCCGGTCGTGCTCGCGACGTGTGCGAGGTGCAGGGTCTGGTCCATCGACTCGGCCCATGTCGCTCGGGCGTCGGTGACCTCGACCAGCTCGTCGTCGACGAGCGCGAGCACGATGTCGGCCCGGTCGGCGTCGAGGACGGGTCGGTCGGCGTCGAGGACGAGCGTCGCGACGGCGCCCTCCGCGATCCGGGGGAGCAAGCGCTCCTTGGCCTGGTCCGTGCCACCCGCGAGGAGGGCCTCGGTCGCCAGCGCGGTCGCCAGCATCGGGGTCGGTGTGAGGCTGCGACCGAGCTCCTCGAGGACCAGCGCGGTCTCGAAGAAGGACGCGCCGACGCCCTCGTGCTCCTCAGGGATCGCCAGCGCGGCAACCCCGATCTCACCGGCCAGCGCGGACCAGACCGACAGGTCGTCGACCCGCGGCGAGGCCCGCTTGGCGACCAGGCTGCGGACCGTTCGGACGAGCTCCTCCTGCTCGGGGCTCAGCGCGAAGTCCATCACGCCGTCCGATCGGCCAGCAGCGAGTCGAGGATCCGTGCGCGGTGGAAGGCAGGAGTCCCGTACGCCGGCTGCAGCTCGCGGATCACGGTGATGAAGGTGCTCAGCTCCAACTCGCGGGTGTAGCCGATGGCGCCGTGGACCTGGAGGCCCACGCGGGAGGCGAGGTACGCCGCGTCGCCGGCCGACACCTTGGCGGCCGAGATGGCGCGCTGGCTGGTCGGGGCGGACTCGCCCGACGCCAGGGCTGCACCGAGGACCAGTGGCCTCGCGAAGTCGAGCGCGATGCGCACGTCGGCGAGCTTGTGCTTGATCGCCTGGTACGAGCCGATCTCGCGGCCGAACTGGCGGCGCTGCTTGACGTAGGCGACGGAATCGGCGAGGACCCGCTCGCCGGCTCCCAGGAGGTACGCCGCGGTCGCCAGCGTGGCCAGCTCGGTGTCGTCGGCGACACCGGCGACGGAGGCGAGGGCGTCGGGGACGGCGTACCTCCCGAGGACCTCGAAGGCGACGACGACCTCGACCGGGGTGGCGTCGTTGGCCAGGTCGTTGATGCCGAGCTCGTCGAGTCGCTGCCAGAGAGCGTCGGGAGCGGCGGAGGAGACCAGCCTGTCGAGCGCATCGCGGAGCGCGACCTGCTCGTCGGTGAGCGTGAACCTCATCGCTGGGCCCCCTTCGGCTCGCGGGGCAGGCCGAGGATGCGCTCGGCGACGATGTTGCGTTGGATCTCGTTGGTGCCGGCGTAGATCGGGCCGGAGAGGCTGAAGATGTAGCCGTCGAGCCAGCGCGACTCCTCGGCCGCGTCGGCGCCGAGCAGGCCGAGGGCCGTCTCGTGCAGGGCCACGTCGAGCTCGGACCACCAGACCTTGTTGACCGAGCCAGCGGCGCCGATGTCGCCGCCTCCCTTGAGCTGGGTGACGGTGCCCCAGGTGTAGAGGCGGTAGGCCTCGGCGCCGATCCAGGCGTCCACCACGCCCTGCCCGGCAGCCGCCTTGTCGGGGCCGTCGGGCGTGGCGGCGTACAGGTCGAGGAGGCGATCGGCGGCGGCGGTGAACCGGCCGGGGGAGCGCAGCGAGAGCCCGCGCTCGTTGCCGGCGGTGCTCATGGCGACCCGCCAGCCGTCGCCGGGCGCGCCCAGGACGTCGGAGTCGGGCACGAAGACGTCGTCGAAGAAGACCTCGGCGAAGCCGGCCTCGCCGTCGAGCTGGGCGATCGGACGGACGGTGATGCCGGGCGCGTCGAGGGGGAAGAGGAAGTAGGTCAGGCCGTGGTGGCGCTCGGCCTCGGGGTCGGAGCGGAACAGCCCGAAGCCCCAGTGCGCCAGCGCGGCTCGCGACGACCAGGTCTTCTGGCCGTTGAGCACCCAGCCGCCCTCGGACCGGCGCGCGGTCGACTTGAGCGAGGCGAGGTCGGAGCCGGCCTCGGGCTCGCTCCAGCACTGCGCCCAGACCTTCTCCCCGGTCGCCATCGACGGCAGGAAGCGGTCCTGCTGCTCCTTCGTGCCGTGCTCGAACAGGATCGGCGAGAGCAGGAAGATGCCGTTCTGGCCGACCCGCAGCGGAGCGTCGGCGCGGTAGTACTCCTCCTCGAAGAGCACCCACTCCACGAGCGAGGCCTCCCGGCCGCCGTACTCCTTCGGCCACGAGACCACCGACCAGCGCGCGTCCGAGAGCGTGCCCTCCCACTCGCGGTGGGCCTCGAAGCCCTCAGGGGTGTCCAGCGACGGCAGTCGTACGTCGGGCACGTTGGCCGCCAGCCAGGCGCGTGCCTCGTCGCGGAAGGCCAGCTCGGATGCGGAGAGATCCAGATCCATGTCAGGCATCTTTCGGTGGTTGAGTAGTCGCCGAGGGACGAGGCGGCGTACCGAAACCCCTCAGCTCGTTCTTCAGGACTTTGCCGGAAAGGTTGCGCGGGAGTGCGTCGACGACCTCGACGTACCGCGGCACCTTGAAGTTGGCCAGGCGTTCCTTGGCGAAGGCGAGGACGTCGGCCTCGGAGGCCTCGCCCACGACGAAGACCTTGCCCACCTCGCCCAGCCGCTCGTCGGGAACACCGATGACGGCGACGTCGCTGATGCCGCCCATCCGCAGCAGGGTCTGCTCGACCTCGGCGGGATAGACGTTGAAGCCGCCCGAGATGTACATGTCCTTGAGGCGGTCGGTGATCCGCAGGTTGCCGCGCTCGTCGATGATGCCGATGTCGCCGGTGTGCAGCCAACCGTCCTCGTCGATCGCCTCCGCGGTGGCAGCGGGGTCGTCGAGGTAGCCGAGCATCACGAACTCGCCCCGGACCAGCAGCTCGCCGGTGTCGTCGATGCGCGTCTCCATGCCCGGGATCGCGCGGCCGCAGGTGGTGGCCACGGTCTCGGCGTCGTCGTCCTCACGGCACATGGTGACGACCACGGCCTCCGTCATGCCGAACGCGGTGACGACGTGGTCGATCTGCAGCTCCTCGCGCATCCGCTCGATCAGGACGACGGGCACGACGGCCGCGCCGGTCACCGCGAGTCGCAGTGAGCTGAGGTTGTGGTCCTTGCGGGTGGGTGCGGCCAGGATCGACTGGTAGATCGTCGGAGCGCCGGGCAGCACGGAGATCTGCTCGTCGGCGATCAGCCGCATGGTGGCGTCGACGTCGAACGTCGCCATCGGGTAGAGCGTCGCGCCGGTCAGCAGGCCGACCAGGATGCCGATCTTGTAGCCGAAGGAGTGGAAGAGCGGGTTGACGACGAGGTAGCGGTCGTCGCTCGTCACGCCGCCCAGCTCGGCCCACGCCCGCGCCACCCCTATCGACTGCCGGTGCGCGCTCATCGCGCCCTTCGGCTTCCCGGTCGTGCCGGACGTGAAGAGGATGTCGGCGACGTCGTCGGGGGAGACATCCTCGTGTCGGAAGCCGGTGCCGTCGATCTCGGCAGCGCGGGCGGTCAGCGAAGCCAATGGCCAGATGTCGCGCTCGCTGACGCCGGCGGAACGGAGCTCGGCGACCTGGTCGCGCCCGAGGAACCCGTCATGAACGATGACGGCTCCCGCGTTCGTTCGCTGCGCGAGCTCTGCCACCTCGGCTCCCAGATAGCGGGAGTTCGCCGGGACGAGCACGCCGCCGGCGTATGTCACCGCCAGGGCTGCGACGACCCAGTCGATGCTGTTCGGGCCCCAGAGAACGACCTTGTCGCCGCAGCAGACACCGTTGTTCACCGTGAGCTCGGCGGTGGCCTCGACGAGGTGCAGTAGGTCGGCGTACGAGACGGTGCGGTCGCCCTCGACGTACGCCTGCTTGTCGCCGTACGTCGCCGCTGCGTGGCGGAGGAGCGCGGGGATGGTGTCCACGCCGCCACCCTACCAAGCAAATGCTTGGTAGGGAGCGGGTGCGGGTCAGGCGACCTCGACGGCGACCGGCTCCGCGACGGGGCGACGTACGCCTTCGATGGTGAGGGCGGCGACCACGCCGACGAGTGCTGCCGCGCCGATGAAGATCCACCCGGCGCGGACGGTGTCGAGCGAGCCGGCGCCGGAGCCGAGGATGCCCACCAGGATGCTCACGCCGAGGGCCATGCCGACCTGGCGCGCCATGCTGTTGACGCCGCTGCCCGTCGAGGCCTGCTCGGGCGGGAGTCCGGCGGTCGCGGCGGCGACGAGGTTGGGCATGGCGAGTCCGACGCCGACACCACCGAGGAGCCAGCCGGGCAGGAACGTCGTCGCGTAGGCGGGGGAGGCCGAGATGACGAGCGTCTGCCACAGCGCGGAGAGCGCGAACAGCCCGCTGCCGACGGCGATCAGCCGGCCCGGTCGCACGCGGGGGAACAGGCGAGACGCGAGGATCGATGCCGGCGGCACCATCAGCGGGCCGGCGGCGACGGCGACGCCGGTGCGCAGGGCCGAGTAGTCCCACGCCTGCTGCATCCACAGGATGCCGAGCAGCAGCGAGGAGCCGAAAGCGGTGTTGAACGCGATGGCTGCGAGGTTGGCCCAGCGGACCTGGCGGATCCGCAGCAGGGCCGGGTCGATGACCGGGGCGGGGTGGCGCGCGCTGGTCAGCGCGAACGCGGCGACCAGGGCGACCGCGGCGACGAACGAGCCGATCACGCCGGGGGAGTGCCAGCCCCAGTCATTGCCCTGGACGATGCCGAGGATCAGCGCGCCGATCGCGCCGGCGATGAGCGTGGCGCCGAGGAGGTCGGGGCGCGGGGCGCCGTCGTTGTGGCGTACGTCGGGCACGAACCGCACCGCGGCGATCACCAGCAGCACGCCGATCGGCACGTTGATCCAGAACGCCCAGTGCCACGAGATCTGCACCAGCACGCCGCCGGCGGCCGGGCCGAGCGCGGCGGCGACAGCGCTGGCGAGCGCCCAGATGCGCGCGCCGGCGGCGCGACGCTCGGGAGGCAGCGACCCGAGCAGCAGGCCGAGGCTGCTCGGCGTCATCGCCGCCGCTCCGATCGCCTGGAGGACGCGGAACGCGACAAGCATCCAGACGTTGTCGGCCAGGCCGCAGGCGAGGCTGGCCGCCGCGAACACCGCGATGCCGGAGATGAAGCCGGCCTTGCGGCCGTAGCGATCGGTCAGCCGGCCCATCGGGATGAGGAGGGCGGCGAACACGACGGCGTACCCGTTGAGGACCCAGCTCAGCTGGCTCAGGCTCGGTGCGCTGCCGTGGCTGGCGAAGTCGCGGCCGATGTCGTCGAAGGCGACGTTCACGATGAAGAGGTCGAGACCGGCCAGGAAGGTGGCGCCGGTGAGCAGCGCGGTGACCAGTCCGGGCCGCGACGTCTGACTTTGCTGGGACATAGCCAGCAATCTAGAACCCTGACTATGGAATGCACAACCCAGCCGGGTTATGATCAGCGTCATGGGAGTACAGGTGGCGGGGCGGCTGGCCCAGCGGGGCGACGTACCTCTCGGTGACGCGTGCCCCATCGACCGTGCCTACGCCGTGATCGGCAACCGCACCGCGATGCTGCTGATCCGCGAGGCGTTCTACGGCGCGCGCCGCTTCGAGCAGCTCGTGCGCCGCGTCGGCGTCACCGAGGCGGTCGCCTCCCAGCGACTGCGCGAGCTCGTGGGTGCCGGGGTGCTGGCCAAGCAGCCCTACCGGGAACCGGGTCAGCGCACGCGTCACGAGTACGTCCTGACCGAGGCCGGCGAGGCGCTCGCGCCCGTGGTGCTCGGACTGGTCGAGTGGGGCCGTACCTACCTGCCCGCAGGCTCCGGCGGCCCTTCGCTCTCGCACGCCGATTGCGGCGCCGAGGTCCATGCGGTCCTGCGCTGCGAGGACGGGCACGACGTCGCCGAGACCGACGTCGTGGTGACCGGAAGGCGCCGCACCCGGAGCTGACCAAGCAAATGCTTGGTAGGGTGATCCTGTGGACCTGACCGAGAGCCCCGAGGACCGTGCCTTCCGCGCGGAGATCCGCGCGTGGCTCGAGGACAACCTCGCCGGCGAGTGGGGCCGCCTGAAGGGTCTGGGCGGCCCGGGTCGCGAGCACGAGGCCCACGACGAGCGCCTCGCCTGGAACCGCCACCTCGCGGCGGCCGGCTGGACCTGCGTCGGCTGGCCGAAGGAGCACGGCGGCCGCGGGCTGAGCCTGTGGCAGCAGGTGATCTTCCACGAGGAGTACGCCCGCTCCGACGCGCCGCACGGCGTCAACCACCTCGGCGAGCAGCTGCTCGGGCCGACGCTGATCGCGTTCGGCACCGACGAGCAGAAGGCGCGCTTCCTCCCTGCGATCGTCAAGGTCGAGGAGCTGTGGGCGCAGGGCTACTCCGAGCCCGGCGCCGGCTCGGACCTCGCCAACGTGCAGACCAAGGCGCGTCGGGACTCGGCAGGCTCGACCACCGACGAGTGGGTGATCGACGGCCAGAAGGTGTGGACCTCGATGGCGCACGTGGCCGACTGGTGCTTCGTGGTCGCGCGCACCGAGCCGGGCTCGCAGCGCCACCACGGGCTGAGCTTCCTGCTGGTCCCGCTGAAGCAGGACGGTGTCGAGATCCGGCCGATCGAGCAGCTGACCAGCGGGTCGGAGTTCAACGAGGTCTTCTTCACCGGCGCGCGCACCGCGGCCGACAACATCGTCGGCGCGCCCGGCGCCGGCTGGGGCGTGGCGATGGGCCTGCTCGGCTTCGAGCGCGGGGTGTCGACGCTGGGCCAGACCGTCGGCTTCGCCCGCGAGCTCGACGACGTCGCGGCCCGCGCTCGCGCCAACGGCTCGATCGAGGACCCCGTGGTCCGCGACCGCCTCGCCGGCCTCAACGCCGAGCTGGTGGCCATCCGCGCCTTCGCGCTGCGGGCGCTGAGCAACGTCGAGGGAGGCTCGGACTCCGCCGCCGGCGGGGGAGCCGGCAGCATCTTCAAGCTGGCCTGGGCCGACTGGCACAAGCGTCTCGGCGAGGCCGCGATGGCCGTGGCCGGAGCCGACGGCCTGCTGACCAAGGGCGCGGCGTACGAGCTCGACGCCCACCAGCGCCTCTTCCTCTTCTCGCGTGCCGACACGATCTACGGCGGCAGCGACGAGATCCAACGCAACATCCTCGCCGAGCGCGTGCTCGGCCTGCCCCGAGAGGCCCGCGCATGACCGTGACCAGACCCGAGCAGCCCACGCCCGACTACGTCCCCGGCCACGACCTGCTCAACGGCAAGGTCGTCGTCGTGACGGCCGCCGCGGGCGCCGGCATCGGCGCGGCCGTCGTACGCCGGGCGCTGGAGGAGGGCGCCAAGGCGGTCGTCTTCTCCGACACCCACGCGCGCCGTCTCGCGGAGGCCGAGCAGCAGCTGGCCGACGAGTTCGGTGGCGACCGCGTGCGACAGCTCGTCTGCGACGTGACCCAGGAGGCCGACGTCCAGGCCCTGCTCGACGCGGCCGACGAGCTCGGTGGGGTCGACGTGATGATCAACAACGCCGGGCTCGGCGGGACCGACCCGATCCTGGAGATGAGTGATGAGTCCTGGGGCCGGGTCATCGACATCACCCTGACCGGCACCATGCGCTGCGTCCGCGCCGCCGGAGCGCGCTTCGTCGCGCAGGGCAAGAAGGGCGTGATCATCAACAACGCCTCCGTCATCGGCTGGCGCGCGCAGGAGGGCCAGGCCCACTACGCCGCCGCCAAGGCCGGTGTGATGGCGCTGACCCGCTGTGCCGCCCTCGACCTCGCGCCGCACGGCATCCGGGTCAACGCGGTCTCGCCGTCGTTGGCGATGCACCCGTTCCTGGAGAAGGTGACCTCGCCCGAGCTGCTCGTCGAGCTCAAGCAGCGCGAGGCCTTCGGCCGGGCCGCCGCGCCCTGGGAGGTCGCCAACGTGATGGTGTTCCTCGCCAGCGGCTACTCGTCGTACCTGACCGGAGAGGTGATCAGTGTCAGCAGCCAGCACGCCTAACCGGCGAGCGGAGCTCCTCCGGATCGCGGGGGAGAAGTTCGCCACCAAGGGCTTCAAGAACACCACGGTCCGCGACATCGCGGACGCCGCCGGCATCCTGTCCGGCAGCCTCTACCACCACTTCCCGAGCAAGGAGTCGATGGCCGACGAGCTCATGCGTGAGTTCCAGACCGAGCTCTTCGGGCAGTACGACGAGATCCTCGCGAGCTCCGACGACGCCCGCACCAAGCTCGAGCGGGCCGTCCGGGTGAGCTTCGAGGCCATCGAGAACCACCCCCACGAGGTGGCGATCTTCCAGAACGACGCCGCGCACCTGGGCCGGCTCGAGGGCTTCGGCTACCTCGCCGATCGCAACGCCCAGTCCCGCCAGGTCTGGATCACGCTGCTCGAGGAGGGTGTCGCGTCCGGGGTGCTCCGCGAGGACCTGGACATCACGCTCACCTACCGCTTCATCCGCGACACCGTGTGGGTCGCCGTCCGCTGGTACCGACCCGGCGGCGGACTCACCCACACGGAGGTCGCCGACCAGTACATCCGCATTCTCCTGGACGGGATCACCCATGCCTGAGGCCTACATCATCGACGCCGTCCGTACGCCGGTAGCGCGACGCCGGGGCTCCCTGGCCGGGGTGCACTCGGCCGACCTGGCCGCTCACTCCCTGCGGGCGCTCGTCGAGCGGACCGGCATCGACGCCGGCCTCGTCGACGACGTGATCCTCGGCTGCTGCGACACCATCGGGTCGCAGGCGGGCGACGTCGCTCGGACGGCCTGGCTCGTGGCCGGTCTGCCCGACCACGTGCCCGGCGTGACGATCGATCGTCAGTGCGGCTCGTCGCAGCAGGCCGTCCACTTCGCCGCCCAGGGTGTCATGTCCGGCACACAGGACCTGGTGATCGCCGGTGGTGTGCAGAACATGAGCGCGATCCCGATCTCCGCGGCGATGCTCGTCGCGCAGCCCTACGGCTTCACCACACCGTTCGCCGAGTCGCCCGGCTGGGCCGCGCGCTACGGCGACGTCGAGGTGTCGCAGTTCAACTCGGCCGAGATGATCGCCGAGAAGTGGGACGTCACCCGCGAGGAGATGGAGGCGTTCGCCCTCGCCTCCCACCAGCGAGCACGTACGGCGATCGCCGAGGGCCGCTTCGCCAACGAGATCGTTCCGTTCGTGCTGCCCTCCGGCGAGGTGGTCTCGACCGATGAGTGCCCGCGAGACACCTCCCTGGAGAAGATGGCGTCGCTCGCTCCGCTGCAGGAGGGCGGCCGGATCACCGCCGGCGTCGCCTCGCAGATCTGCGACGCGTCCTCGGCGATGTTGATCGCCTCGTCGCGTGCGGTCGAGGAGCACGGCCTCACGCCGCGCGCCCGGATCCACCACCTCTCGGTCCGCGGCGACGACCCGATCTGGATGCTCACCGGACCGATCGAGGCGACCAAGCACGCGCTGGCCCGGGCGGGGATGACGATCGACGACATCGACCTGTTCGAGTGCAACGAGGCGTTCGCCTCGGTCGTCCTGGCGTGGATGAAGGAGACCGGCGCGCCCCACGAGAAGGTCAACGTCAACGGCGGTGGCATCGCGCTCGGCCACCCGATCGGAGCCACCGGCACCCGCCTGATGACCACCCTGCTCAACGAGCTCGAGCGCACCGGCGGCCGCTTCGGCCTGCAGACGATGTGCGAGGGCGGCGGTCAGGCCAACGTCACCATCATCGAGCGCCTCTGAGATCGCGCGACGCCGAACGACTCAGCCGAAGGTGAAGGCGAGCCAGAGGCCGATGCCGAGCGGCACCAGGCTGGTCAGGTGCCAGAGCGACAGCGGCTTCTTGCCGTTGAGGGCGCGGACCGCGGCGATGCCGACGTTCCAGAAGAGGGCACCGATCACGACCAGCCCGACCTTCGAGGCCGCCTTGTCGCCCGCCACGTCGAAGACCGCCGAGACGATCAGCGCCGCGGTGAGGTGGAAGATGATCGTCATCACGACCGCCGAGACGACCCGGCGCTGAGTGGTCTCGAGCTTCTTCACGGCCTCGGGGTCGACCTGCTTGCGCGGCGCGTTGGGGTCCATCAGGTGCTTGCGGCGCGGGGCGGTCGTCGGCTGGTTCACGTATTCACGATATCGGCCCGCGGGCCGGCGTACCCCCGGAACGGCGGCTGACGGTGGGTGGGATCCGCCACGTCCGCCCCGTCGCTCCGCTCGATGACAGATCTTCTGCCAGCGCGCCGTGGTTCGCAGGAAGGTCTCCGGTGGTTCATGAACCTGCAGTGCATCTTTCTGATCCACTGCGTTCGTTGACGCTGGGTTTGCGGCGGGACGACAGTGCGTGAGGCTCGCGTCTGTGGGGGACGCACCCAGGTCCTCGAGGCGTCGGGTCACTTCATCACCACGGGTCCTACCCGGACCCCCTCTCAAGGAGTGTCAGTGAAACGACTCGTCGCAGGGGGCTTCACCACAGCCCTCGTCTCGGCGTTGGCCCTCGCCACCGCGCCCTCCGGCGCACAGGCCTCGACCACGCCGGGTGCCCCGCCCGTCAAGACCGTCGCCACCCATGGCCCGTCCAAGGACCACGCCCTCGCCACCGCGCGCAAGCTGGTGGCCACCCCACCCGGCCTGCTCCACGCCTCCGCCCACGACGCCTTCCAGGCCCACGCCGTGGTGGCCTCGCACGGCATCCAGTACGTCCCCTACGACCGCACCTACCGCGGCCTGCCGGTCATCGGCGGCGACTTCGTGGTCGTCACCGACGGCGCCGGTCGCCTGCTCGACACCAGCGTGGCCCAGACCTCGGACGTCTCGCTCGACTCGATCAGTCCGAGCGTGACGCGCGCGGCCGCCCGGCGTACGTCGCTCGACCAGGTCGGCCACGGCGCCTACGACGGTGCCAGCCGGCTCGTCGTCCTCCAGCGCGCGCACTCCGCGCTCGCCTGGGAGACCACGGTCACCGGCACCCGCAACGGCGACGCCTCCCGGCTGACCGTGTACGTCGACGCGCACACCGGCGGTGTCCTCGACACCGTCGAGCACGTGGCCGAGGGGTCCGGGAACTCGGCGTACGACGGCAGCGTGAGCATCCCGACCACGCTGTCGGGGTCGACGTACTCGATGAAGAACAGCAACGCCTCGACCCTGGTGTGCCAGGACGCGGCGACGAACACCACCTTCAGCGGCACCGACGACAGCTGGGGCAACGGCGACGCGACCAGCCGCGAGACCGGCTGCGTGGACTCGTTCTACGCCGCCGAGCAGGAGCGCAAGATGCTCTCGGCCTGGGACGGCCGCAACGGCATGGACGGCTCCGGCGGCTGGGTCCCGATCCGGGTGGGGCTCAACGACGTGAACGCCTACTACGACGGCACCCAAGTGCAGGTCGGCCACTCCCAGAGCGGTGGCAGGTGGATCGGCTCGATCGACGTCGTCGCCCACGAGTTCGGCCACGGCGTCGACGACCACACGCCCGGCGGCCTGTCCGGCAACGGCACCCAGGAGTTCGTCGCCGACACGTTCGGCGCGGCGACCGAGTGGTACGCCAACAACCCGGTCGACACCCCCGACTTCACCGTCGGCGAGCAGGTGGACCTGGTCGGCAGCGGCCCGATCCGCTACATGTACAACCCGTCGCTGGCGGGGGACTCCAACTGCTACTCCTCCTCCACTCCGACCGCCGAGGTCCACGCGGCCGCCGGCCCCGGCAACCACTGGTTCTACCTGCTGGCCGAGGGCACCAACCCGACCAACGGCCAGCCGACGAGCCCGACGTGCAACAGCACCTCGATCACGGGCATCGGCATCCAGAAGGCCGAGAACATCATGTACAACGCGATGCTGATGAAGACCTCGTCCTCGTCGTACCTGAAGTACCGCACCTGGACGCTCACCGCGGCCAAGAACCTCTACCCGGGTTCGTGCACCGAGTTCAACGCGGTCAAGGCGGCGTGGAACGCCGTCAGCGTCCCGGCGCAGACCGGTGACCCGACCTGCTCGACCACGAGCGGCAACACGGTCACCGTCACCAACCCCGGCAGCCGTTCGGGCACCGTCGGCACGGCGACCAGCCTGCAGGTCTCGGCCTCCGACTCGGCGTCGGGTCAGACGCTCACCTACTCGGCCACGGGTCTCCCGGCCGGCCTGTCGATCAACGCCTCGACCGGCCTGATCTCCGGTACGCCGACCACGGCGGCCACCTACTCGACCACCGTCACGGCCAAGGACGCCACGGGCGCCTCGGGGTCGGCCTCGTTCACCTGGACGATCTCGGGATCCGGCGGCACGTCGTGCTCCGGTCAGAAGCTGGCCAACCCCGGCTTCGAGTCGGGAGCGATCGGATGGACCGCGTCGAGCGGCGTGATCACGAACGACTCCGGCGCGGCCGCCCACGCGGGCACGTGGAAGGCCTGGATGGACGGCTACGGCACCACCCACACCGACACGCTCAGCCAGTCGGTCACGATCCCGTCGGGCTGCAAGGCCACGCTCAGCTTCTACCTGTGGGTCGACTCCGCCGAGACGACCACCTCGTCGGCGTACGACAAGCTGACGGTGAAGGCGGGCTCGACCACCTTGGCGACGTACTCGAACCTGAACAAGGGCTCGGGCTACGTGCTTAAGTCGTTCGACGTGTCCTCGCTGGCGGGCCAGACGGTCACGATCAGCTTCTCGGGCACCGAGGACAGCTCGCTGCAGACCAGCTTCATCGTGGATGACACCTCGCTGAACCTGGGCTGACCCCCGGCGACGACGGTCGGGTGGCTGGGCGGAGCGGAAACGCTCCGTTCAGCCACCCGATCCTTCAGCCCTGCGGCCTGACGACGTACGACGAGGCCCGGCGCAGCTCGACGGCGGCCTGCTCGACGATGCGGTCGATGAGCTCCTCGCAGGTGGGCAGGTCGTCGATGACGCCGACGACCTGGCCGCTGGCCAGGACGCCGGCGGAGGTGTCGCCCTCGACCAGGCCGGCCTTGAGCATCATCGGCGTGTTCGCGGCCAGGCTCATCTGGGCGAGCGTGCGGCCCTGCTCCTTCTTCATGGAGCGGCCGTCCTTGGCCAGCTGGGTCCAGGTCATGCCTGACTCGCGCTTGAACTCCAGGGTGCGGCGGAGCGTCGGGGCGAGGCGGCGTACGGCGCTGGTCCCCTCGAGCTCCTCGACCAGGTCGGTGCGCAGCATGCGGTGGGGCATGCCGTCGACCTTGGCGGTCACGACGGTGTCGGTGAGCGACTTGGACAGGTAGAGGTCCTTGACGGCCTGGGGAACGGCGGAGTCCTGGGTCAGCAGGAAGCGGGTGCCCATGCCGATACCGGCGGCGCCATAGCTGAGGGCGGCGGCGAGGCCGCGGCCGTCGAAGAACCCGCCGGCCGCGATGACCGGGATGTCGACCGCGTCGAGCACGGTCGGGAGCAGCAGCGTCGTCGGCACGGGGCCGGTGTGGCCCCCACCCTCGCCGCCCTGCACCATCACGGCGTCCGCGCCCCAGGCGGCGACCTTGACCGCGTGCTTGGCGGCGCCGATCGACGGCATCACGACGATGTCGTTCTCCTTGAGCAGCGCGATCAGCTCGGGCTTGGGGGCCAGGGCGAACGAGGCGACCTTGACGCCGTGGTCGATCAGCAGCCGGCACCGGTCCTTGGCGTCGCCCGCGTCGGCGCGCATGTTCACGCCGAACGGCTGGTCGGTGCGCTGCTTGACCGAGATGATCGCCTGCTCCAGCTCGGCGAACGTCATGGTGGCCGAGGCGAGGATGCCCAGACCGCCCGCGTTGGCGGTGCCGGCGACGAGCCGCGGGCCGGAGACCCAGCCCATGCCGGTCTGCACGACGGGATGACGTACGCCGACCAGGTCGGTGAACGGCGTGCGGATCACCTGCTCACGCATTCGGCACCTCCTTGAACCGCAGGCCCTTCGGGTCGATGACGTTCTCGATGAGGGTGAGCTCCTCGGCCGTGGGCTCGCGCGTTCGCGCGACGTCGGCGGGGATCTCGAGGGTGAAGCCGGTCGCGTCGACCACCTCGTCGAGGGTGACCCCGGGGTGGATGCTGACCAGGCGAACGGTCCCGCCCTCGCCCGCCACGTCGAGGACCGCGAGATTGGTGACGATCCGGTGGATGTCGTTGAACCGCTCGGCTGCCGGTCCGGCCGCCTTCGCGCGGGCGGGGCCCACGCCGGAGACGACGTCGACCTGCTCGACGAAGACGCGGTTGGAGTGCCGGGGCACCCAGTAGGAGGTGCGGTTGTTGACGGTGTTGCCCGGGGCGCCGCGGCTGCCGAGCAGCTGGCGCCGCGGCTGGGCGAAGTCGCCGATCGCGGAGATGTTCTGGTTGCCGTGGCGGTCGACCTGGGTGGCGCCCATCATCACGTGGCGCTTGCCGTAGGCGACGACGTCGAAGACCTTGCGGAACGGGATCCATCCCTCGACGACGTCCTTGCCGCCCAGCGGGGGAGTCCCGGCCAGGAAGACCGACTCGCCGTCGCTGATCACCAGGTCCGGGTTGGACGTCAGCCGTGCGAGGCGTACGCCGACCGTGGGCAGCAGGCCCATCGGGCTGGCGAAGATCTCTCCGTCGTCCTTGAACGCGTCCGCGATCGCGGCGGCGCAGACGTCTGCTCGGGTGGCGCTCATTTGCTGCTCTCCTCTGCGAAGGCGGCGACCGCCGCCTGGTAGCTCGCCTCGTCGCCGGCGAGGAACCGGTCGTGGAACGCCTGCCACTCCTCGTCGGAGCCCCCCGCGGCTGCGGCGTACGCCCGTTGGAAGGGCTCGTCGCGCTCGTAGTCCGGCACGCAGCTGGTGAAGTGCGCGCCGTTCGGGGTCTCGACGACGCCGCTGACCATCATCCGGCTGAGCAGCAGTCGTTGGACGGGCACAGGCGAAGGGCCGGCCGTGAGCCCAGCCGTGTCGACGACCTGCTCGACGCTGAGGTAGGTCTTGTCGGCGGCCATCGCGAAGAGGTCGTCGAAGTACGGGTCCGGCCCGAGGTACGTCGCGTTGCCGTGCTGGTCGGCGCGGTTGAGGTGGACCAGCGCGGCGTCGAGCTCGAGGGCGGGTACGGCCACGAGCTCCTCGCCGTCGGCGTACGGGCTGGTGATGGTGCGCAGGTCCGGGTTGTTGACGAGCACGTCGGAGCCGAGCCCCGCGCGCATCGGCAGGAACGGCAGGCGCTGTGCGGCCGCGCGCAGGCCGGTCTGGAACATGCCCTCGTCGAGCTCGCAGATCTGGGGGATCGTCGCCTCCTGGCGTGCGCGCTGGAAGTTCGGCTCGAGCGGCACGGTGTCGAGGGAGACGAAGGCGTAGGTGAGCCGGCGGATCTTGCCCGCCCGCGCGAGCAGGCCGACGTCGGCGCCGCCCCAGCTCACGATGTGCAGGTCGGTGAGGTCCGAGCGGTAGATCGCGCGCACGAGCGCCATCGGCTTGCGCCGAGGACCCCAGCCGCCGATGCCGATCGTCATGCCGCTCTCGAGGCTGCCGACGACGTCCTCGATCGTCATCCGCTTGTCGCGTGGCTTCACTTGCTCTTCTCCGTTCCCGCGAAGTCGTCGCGGAGCTCGTCGCTGACGCCCATGAGGTTGAGCTCGAAGGTGAATCCCTGCTCCCAGCGGTAGGACGCGTTGACGTCGACCCCGTTGATCCGCTCGATCCCGTTGAGCGCCTCCTTGGCGGCCCGGATCACCGAGGTGTGCTTCGCAGCGATCTCGCCCGCCACCTTGAGCGCGGCGTCGAGCAGCTGCTCGCGCGGCACGACCTCGAGCACCGACCCGAACTGCACGAGGTCGCGCGCCGGGATCGTGCGGGCGGTGAAGTAGAGGGTGCGCATCATGTGCTGCGGGACCAGGCGCGCCATGTGGGTGGCGGCGCCGAGGGCGCCCTGGTTGACCTCGGGCACGCCGAAGTAGGCGTCGTCCGAGGCGACGACGATGTCGGCGTTGCCGACCAGGCCGACGCCGCCGCCGACGCAGAAGCCGTTGACCGCGGCGATCACCGGGACGCTGCACTCGTAGACGGCCTTGAAGGCCGCGAAGCAGCCCTTGTTGGCGCCGAGCAGCGCGTCGAAGCCGGTGGTGCTCTGCATCTCCTTGATGTCGACCCCGGCGTTGAAGCCCTTGCCCTCGGCCCGCAGGATCACCACCTTGGTGGCGCGGTCGGCCGAGGCCTCGTCGAGGGCGCTCGCGACGTCGAACCATCCCTGCACGGTCAGCGCGTTGACCGGGGGAGCGGCCATCGTGATCACCCGGATCCCGTCGTCGCGCAGCTCGCTGCTGACGCTTCCTGAAGTCATGCCACCAACCTACCAAGCATTTGCTTGGTATGGTGCAGCCATGTCGCTGAGCATCGACCTGTCCGGTCGCGTCGCCCTGGTCACCGGGGGCGCCCGCGGCATCGGCCGCGGCATCACCGAGGTGCTGCTCGAGGCCGGCGCGACGGTCGTGACCTGCGGGCGCTCCGAGGCGGAGCCGCCGGCGGGCGCGACGCACCGCCGGTGCGACGTACGCGATCCCGAGGCGGTCGGCGCCCTCGTCGACGGCATCGTCGCCGACCTCGGCGGCCTCGACATCGTCGTCAACAACGCCGGGGGAGCGCCGTACGCCGACGCGGCCACCGCGAGCCCGCGGTTCCACGACAAGATCCTCGGCCTCAACCTCACCGCCGCGCTCACCGTGAGCCAGGCCGCCAACCGGGCCATGCAGGCGCAGGAGCGCGGGGGAGTGATCGTCAACATCTCCTCGGTCTCCGCGACGCGACCGAGTCCCGGCACCGCGGCGTACGGCGCCGCCAAGGCGGGCCTCGACTCGCTGACCGGCAGCCTGGCGATGGAGTGGGGCCCGACGGTGCGGGTCAACGCGGTCGACGTCGGGCTGGTGCGGACCGCCGACACCGCCGACCACTACGGCGGCGACGCGACCGTGGCCGCGATCGAGGCCACCATCCCCGCCGGCCGGATGGCCGACGTCGCCGAGATCGGCCGGTTGGTGGCGTTTCTGGCCAGCGACCTGGCGTCGTACGTCTCGGGCGCCCGCATCGCCTGCCACGGCGGCGGCGAGCAGCCCGTCTTCCTCCACATCGCCCAGAAGGAGCACCAGTGAGCAGGTTGTTGGAAGGTCGCGTCGCGATCGTCACCGGAGCGGGTCGCGGCATCGGCCGCGCGCACGCGCTCGAGCTCGCCCGGCACGGCGCCAAGGTCGTCGTCAACGACTACGGCGTCTCGAACAACGGTGAGAAGACCGACTCGCCGGCCCACGACGTCGTCGCCGAGATCGAGGCGATGGGCGGCGAGGCCGTGGTCAACGGCGCCGACGTGGCCGACTTCGACCAAGCCGCGGCGATGGTGCAGCAGGCGATCGACACGTACGGCGGCCTCGACGTCCTCGTCAACAACGCCGGCTTCGTGCGCGACCGGATGCTGGTGAACGCCACCGAGGAGGAGTTCGACGCGGTCATGCGGGTGCACCTCAAGGGACACTTCGCGCCGTTGCGTCACGCGGCCGCCTACTGGCGGGCCGAGTCCAAGGCCGGCCGGCAACGGGTCGCGCGGGTCATCAACACCACCTCGGGTGCCGGGCTGCAGGGCTCCATCGGCCAGGTCGTCTACTCCGCCGCCAAGGGCGGCATCGCGACCATGACCCTCGTGGCGGCTGCCGAGCTCGGCCGGATCGGGGTGACGGTGAACGCGATCGCACCGGTCGCCCGGACCCGGATGACCGAGGGCGCTTTCGACACCTCCGCGATGGCGCTGCCCGAGGACAACTCCCCGATCGTGGCCTGGCTCGCCTCGGAGGAGTCCGGCGACGTCACCGGCCGGGTCCTCGAGGTCGACGGCTCCCGGCTGACCGTCGAGAACGCCTGGGCCCACGGGCCCTCGGCCGTGGCCGACGGCCGTTGGGACGCCGCCGACGTCGGCGAGCACCTCCGCCAGCTGATCGCGATCGCCCCGGACCCGGAGCCGGTCTACGGGGCCTGAGTCCGCCGTCGGCGTACCGGTGGAGTAACACGTCGTTCGGGCGTCGGCATACGGCTGGAGTAACACGTCGTTCGGCCGTCTACCGCCCCGAAATCTGCACTTCCACGCTGTCGTGACGGCGTGGAAGTGCGAAAAGCGGGGCAGTAGACCGGCGAACGACGTGTTACTTGTCGGCTCGACGCGCCCGCCGCACCAACGGCTCACCGGACTCGGGCGCGGTCCAGCCGCGCCAGATCGCGACCAGCCGGAACGCGATGATCACGCCGGCCGACACGGTGACCACGAGGGGTGACGGCAGGCCGCGGTGGTCGCCGGCCACGGCGAGCGCGGCCC
Source organism: Nocardioides montaniterrae (assembly GCF_054782655.1). Lineage (NCBI taxonomy): Bacteria > Bacillati > Actinomycetota > Actinomycetes > Propionibacteriales > Nocardioidaceae > Nocardioides > Nocardioides montaniterrae. The sequence continues at coordinate 52,531 of NZ_BAAGSB010000003.1, forward strand.
CGACCGTCGCCGGGATGGCGTACAGCTCGCTCTTGCGCAGGAGCAGCGGGACCTGGCCCACCAGCAGGTCGCGCAAGATGCTGCCGCCGACCCCGGTGACCACGCCGAGCACGACGGCGCCGACCGGCGACACGCCGTAGTCGGCCGCCTTCAGGGCGCCCGCGACGCTGAACAGCCCGAGCCCGAACGCGTCCATGACGTTGATCGGCCGGCCCAGCCGGCCGATCTGCGGGTGCCACACGAACGTCGCCAGGCCGACGCCGATCGCGACGGCCAGGTAGTGCCAGTCCGTCAGCGTGGGCGGGGGAGTGTCGCCGATCAGGACGTCGCGGATCAGCCCGCCGCCGAGACCGGTGACCACGCCCAGCACCACCACGCCGACGACGTCGAGCCGCGCGGCGACCGCGGTCAGCGCGCCCGAGACGCCGAAGACTGCGATCGCCAGCAGGTCGACGAGCATGCCGGTACGACGGTCAGGCCGACTCGGTGACGCCCCGCTGGTGGGAGTCGGTCAGGCGAGCCTCCTCGGCGGCGCGCGCCTCGAGCTCGGCCCGGGCGGCGTTCCACTCGTCGGAGGAGGAGGCGACGGACGCCGTACCTCCCTCCAGCTTGCCGATCGCCCGGCGGGCATAGATCTGCTGCGCGGTGATGGTGCGCTCGGACCGGTTGTTGCTGATGAACGTGTTCATCCAGTGCAGCAGCGCGGAGAACCGGTTCTTGAAGCCGGTCATGTACATCAGGTGCACGGCCAGCCACATGAACCAGGCGATGAGGCCGGTGACCCGGATCCGGCCGACCAGCGCGACCGCGGAGAAGCGGGAGATGGTCGCCATCGAGCCCTTGTCGAAGTACGAGAACGGCTTGAGCGGCTTCTTGCCGCGGATCCGGCCCTCGATCGTCTTCGCGGCGTACTTGCCGCCCTGGATCGCGACCTGCGCGACACCGGGGAGGTTGTCCAGCGCCATCATGTCGCCGACCACGAACACCTCGGGGTAGCCGGTCAGGGTGAGGTCGGGGTTGACGGCGATCCGGCCGGCGCGGTCGAGCGGCGAGCCGGTCTGCTCGGCGAGCATCTTGCCCAGCGGTGACGCCGCGACGCCGGCGGCCCACACCTTCGTGGCGGACTCGATGTGCGTGACGGTGCCGTCCTTGGCCTGTACGTCGATCCCGCGCTCGTCGACGTTGGTCACCATGCCGCCGAGCATCACCTCGACGCCGCGGGCCTCCAGCGACTTCTGCGTGTGAGCGCCCAGCTTGGCGCCGAACGGCGGCAGCACCTGGGGTGCCGCGTCGACCATGACGACGCGCGCCTTGGTCGAGTCGAAGGAGCGGAAGTCCTTCTTGAGCGTGTGGTGCGCGAGCTCGGCGATCTGGCCGGCCATCTCGACGCCGGTCGGCCCGGCGCCTACGACGACGAAGGTCAGGTAGCGCTCGAGCTCGGCCTCGGTGTGCGCCAGCTCCGCGAGCTCGAACGCGCCGAAGATGCGGCCGCGCAGCTCGAGGGCGTCGTCGATGGACTTCATGCCGGGCGCGAAGTCGGCGAAGTGGTCGTTGCCGAAGTAGGACTGGCCGGCACCGGCGGCGACGATCAGGGAGTCGTACGGCGTGACCGTGAGCCGGCCCTGGATGTCGGAGGTGACCGTGCGGTTGGCCAGGTCGATGCCGGTGACCTCGCCGAGCACGACGCGCGCGTTGTCCTGGTTCTTCAGGATCTCGCGGGTCGGCGGCGCGATCTCGCCCTGGCTCAGGATGCCGGTCGCCACCTGGTAGAGCAGCGGCTGGAACAGGTGGTGGTTGGTCTTCGAGATCAGCGTGACGTCGACGTCGGCACGCTTGAGGGCCTTGGTGGAGAACAGGCCTCCGAAGCCGGATCCGATGATGACGACCTGGTGACGCGGGGAGCTCATGGGCGCGAGTGTTCCAGAAGCGCAACGCTCCCGGGGATCACATCCGCTCGATGACCGTCCCGGTCGCCATCGCGCCGCCCGCGCACATCGAGATCAGGGCGGTCGAGGCGTCCCGGCGCTCGAGCTCGTGCAGCGCCGTGGTGATCAGGCGTACGCCGGTCGCGCCGACCGGGTGTCCCAACGCGATGGCGCCGCCGTTGACGTTCAGCTTGTCCATGTCGGCGCCGTGCACGCGTGCCCAGGACAGCACGACCGCGGCGAACGCCTCGTTGACCTCGAACAGGTCGAAGTCGGACATGCTCATGCCGGTGCGGTCGAGCACCCGCTGGGTGGCGTCGACCGGGCCGTCGAGGTGGTAGTACGGGTCGGAGCCGACCAGGCAGTGGTAGGCGATGCGTGCTCGCGGCTTGAGGCCCAGCTCGCGGGCCTTGTCCTCGTCCATGATCAGCAGGGCGGCGGCGCCGTCGGAGATCTGCGAGGAGGTGCCGGCGGTGTGCATGCCGCCCTCGAGCACCGTGCGCAGGCCGGCGAGGCCCTCGAGCGTGGTCTCGCGCAGACCCTGATCGGTGTCGACGTCGCCGTACGCCGCGATCTCGCGCTTGAACCTGCCCTCGTCGACCGCGATGCGCGCCTTCTGCTGGGAGGCGAGGCCGAGCTCCTCGAGGTCGGCCCGGGTGATGCCGCGGTTCTTGGCGATCCGGTCGGCGCCCTCGAACTGGTTGGGCATGTCGATCGACCAGTCGCCGGGACGCGGGTCGCCCATGCCCTCGGGCACGTTGGAACCCAGCGGCATCCGCGACATCGACTCGACACCGCAGGCCACGCCCGCGGCGATGGAGCCGGCCGCGACGAGGTCGTTGATCAGGTGCGAGGCCTGCTGGCCGGAGCCGCACTGGGCATCGAGCGTCGTACCGCCGGTGTGCTGTGCCAGCCCGGCGTGCAGCCAGGCCCGCCGCACGGTGTCGTTGGACTGCTCGCCGACCTGCGACACGATGCCGCCGATGACCTGCTCGACCAGCGCGGAGTCGACGCCGGCCCGGCGGAGGACCTCGGACTGCACGAAACCCAGCAGGTTCGCGGGGTGTACGCCGGCCAGCGCACCGTTGCGCTTGCCCAGCGGGGTGCGGACGGCTTCGACGATCACAGGGTTGCCCATGCGGGCAAATGTACACCGAACTAGAACGTGTTCTCATTTTCTTCGACGAACACTTACGAAAGCCTTTCGTATTTCTCCGATGCTCTGTAGCCTCGGTCACAGAAACGTGTTCTAGTCGGGTCTCCGCGCCCGCGACCGAAAGGCACCGCCGACGTGACTGCTGTCGAGATCCTCCCGACCGGGTTCGACTTCACCCTGCCCGACCTGATCGAGCGCGGGGGCATCCCGCACGAGGAGTTCAAGGCCGTGCGCCAGAGCGACCCGGTGCACTGGGTCGAGCAGCCCCAGGGCTCCCGCGACGGCATGAACCCGGAGGCCGGCAACGGCTACTGGGCGATCACCAAGCACGCCGACGTCTCGGCGATCTCGAAGAACTCCAAGGTCTTCTCCAACATGGAGAACGGCGCGATCATCCGCTTCGCTGAGGGCATGGAGCGCGAGCAGGTCGAGCTGCAGCGGGTCATGCTGATCAACCAGGACGACCCGGAGCACACCTTCTTCCGCCGCATCATCAGCCGTGGCTTCACCCCGCGCGCCATCGGCGCGCTCGACGAGATGATGGAGAAGCGGGCCAACGACATCGTGCTGGCCGCGAAGGCCAAGGGCACCGGCAACTTCGTCGACGAGGTCGCCGCGGAGCTCCCGCTGCAGGCGATCGCCGACTTCATCGGCGTACCGCAGGAGGACCGGCACAAGCTGTTCGACTGGTCCAACCAGATGATGTCCTACGACGACCCGGAGGTCCCTGGTGAGCCGGACGTCGCCGCTGCCGAGATCCTGGGCTACGCGATGGGGCTGGCCGCCGAGCGCAAGGAGAACCCGCAGGACGACATCATCACCAAGCTGATCACGGCCGACCACGAGGGCCGCGGCCTGAGCGACGACGAGTTCGGCTACTTCGTGATCATGCTGGCCGTCGCCGGCAACGAGACCACCCGCAACGCCATCACCCACGGCATGAACGCCTTCCTCGACAACCCCGGCCAGTGGGAGCTGTTCAAGAAGGAGCGCCCCGACACGGCGGTCGACGAGATCATCCGCTGGGCCACGCCGGTCCTCTGCTTCCAGCGCACCGCGATGGAGGACACCGAGGTCGGTGGCCAGGCGATCAAGAAGGGCGAGCGCGTCGGCATCTTCTACGCCGCCGGCAACTTCGACGAGGAGGTCTTCGAGGACCCCTTCACCTTCGACATCACCCGGGAGAGCAACCCGCACCTCTCCTTCGGCGGCCACGGCGCGCACTACTGCATCGGCGCCAACCTCGCCCGCAAGGAGATCAAGTTCATCTTCAACGCGCTGGCCGACCACGTCCCGGACATCACCAAGCTCGCCGAGCCGCGTCGCCTGCGCCACGGCTGGATCCACGGGATCAAGGACCTGCAGGTCAGCTACGGGGCCTGAGGGTCGTTCGGACGCGTGTGGGAATCACCGGTTCACCGGTGATTCCTGCACTTCCACCCCAATGCAACGGGGTGGAAGTGCAGGAACTGGTGAGAGCTGGTGACTGATGTGACCGGTGGGACCCTCAGACCCGCGTCAGCGGGAGGTGCGGCGCGGGCGGAAGGTCGACGGCGATCACGTCGCCAGGGCGTACGTCGCCACCGCGGCTGACGATCCCCATCACGCCGGCCAGCCGTACGACGGCGCCGGAAGCGTCGGTGTGCACGAGCCGCTTCAGCAGGCCGGGCCGGAACATGTCGATCTGGACGCAGGGGTTGCGCAGCCCCATCAGCGTCACGACCGCCGAGCCGATGCTCAGCCGGGCGCCGACGGGCAGCGCGAGCAGGTCGAGACCCGACGTGGTGATGTTCTCGCCCAGCTGGCCCGGAGCCACGGAGAAGCCCGCAGAGGCGAGCGACTCGAACAGCTCGCCGTGGATCAGGTGGACCTGGCGCAGGTTCGGCTGGCTCGGGTCGGCCGCGACCCGCGAGCGGTGCTGGACCGTCGCGCCGAAGTGGGCATCGCCCTCGACGCCGAGCCCCTCGACCAGCCGCACGACATCGGCAGCGACCTTGCTGAACTCGTGCTCGGGCGAGCGATGGACCGCGACCACCCGAGCAGCCACGAGGTCAGTCCCGGGCGGTGAGGACGAGCGGGCCGTCGGGCGTGATCGCGATGGTGTGCTCGGTGTGGGCGCCGCGCGACCCGTCGGCCGAGCGGATGGTCCAGCCGTCGGGGTCGAAGGTGATCTCGTCGGTGGAATGCAGGAACCACGGCTCGATCGCGATGACCAGGCCCGGCTTGAGCCGCAGCCCGCGGCCCGCGCGGCCGTCGTTGGGCACGTGAGGCTCGCCGTGCATGGTCCGGCCCACGCCGTGGCCGCCGAACTGCAGGTTGACCTTGAGACCGGCCTCCGCAGCGACCGATCCGATCGCGAACGAGATGTCGCCGATCTTGTTGCCGACCGTCGCGGCTGCGATGCCCGCGTCGAGCGCGCGCTGCGTGGTGTCGATGAGCGCCTGGTCCCGGGGGTCGACGGTGCCGACGATCACCGACAGCGCCGAGTCGGAGACCCAGCCGTTGAGCGATGCCGCGAAGTCGACCGAGAGCAGGTCACCGTCCTGGAGGACGTAGTCGTGGGGGAGTCCGTGCAGCACCGCGTCGTTGACCGAGGTGCACAGCACCTTGCCGAACGGGCTGGCGCCGAAGGACGGGTGGTAGTCGATGTAGCAGGACTCCGCACCCGCGTCCTTGATCATCTGGTGGGCGAGCTCGTCGAGCTCGAGCAGGTTCACGCCGACCGCGGCCTTGTCACGCAGGGCGCTGATCACCGAGGCGACGAAGCGCCCGGCGGGACGCATCTCTTCGATCTGGGTCGGGGTACGGAGCTCGATCACGTCCGCAAGCCTACGGTCGCGGCGCGCTGGGACCGAGACGGGGCAGCAGGTCGGCGACCGCGTCGTCGTACTCGCTGCGCAGGTGGGAGACGAGGTCGGCCACGCAACGGCGTACGCCGATGGCGCCGACGCCCTGCCCGCAGCCCCAGATGTCGTGCCAGGCCCGCCAGCTCGGCTCGTCGACACCGGCCGGGCGCGCGAACGCCGGCGTCCCGGGCTCGTGGCGGGGCAGCGCATCGGGGTCCAGGCCGACGGCGGCGATGCTGCCGCGCAGGTAGTTGGCGGTGATGCCGCTGAACCAGTCGCTCGCGACCACGTCGCTCGCACCCGCCGCCACCACCATGTCCTTGTACGCCGCGGGTGCGACGGCCTCGTCGGTCGAGAGGAACGCGCTGCCGACGTACGCCAGGTCGGCGCCGGCCGCCTGCGCGGCCAGGATCGACGAGCCGTGCGCGATCGCCCCTCCGAGCACCAGCGGCCCGTCGAACCAGGTCCGGTCCCGAGGCCAGGAACATCGGCGCCGCGAGGACGGGCAGGGACAGCTGGGACAGCGCCGCCGGCACAGGCACGGGTCAGTCCTCGAAGACCGGGGTCCGCTTCTCCTTGCGCGCGGCGACGGCCTCCTCGAAGTTGCGCGTCATCAGCCGCACGAGCAGCTGCCCGCTGCCCTCGGCCTGCATGTGCTGCTCGAGGCTGCTGGCGTCCAGCGAGCCCCACAGGGTCTTCTTGGTGAGCTCGACACCGGGCCGGCTCCACCGGGTGATCGACGCCGCGACCTCGAGGGCCGCCTCGACGGCCTTCCCGCCGTCCACGACGCGCGACACCAGCCCGATCCGGTCGGCCTCGTCGGCGTGGACGTCGCGTCCGGTCAGCATGATCTCGGCGGCCCGCGAGTGACCGATGGCGCGGGGGAGCAGGTAGGACAGCCCCAGCTCGGAGGCGGTCAGGCCGTTGTTGATCCCCGCTGCGCGGAAGTACGCCGACTCCGCCGCGACCCGCACGTCACAGGCCAGCGCGAGGCAGAGCCCGCCGCCGATGGCCGGGCCGTTGACGGCGGCGATGACCGGCTGGTGCAGCCGGCGCAGCGTCAGGATGAGGTCGTCCAGGATCTCCATGGCCCGCAGCGCCACCGACACGGCGGTCAGCCCGCCGATGTTCGGCATGCGCCCTCGCTCGCCGCTCTGGTCGGCGCCCGAGCAGAAGGCGCCACCGGCGCCGGTGAGCACGATCGCGCGCACGCTGTTGTCGTCGCCAAGGGCCTGCAGCCGCTCGCGCAGCGGCACCATCACGTCGAACGCCATCGAGTTCATCCGCTCGGGGCGGTTGAGCGTGACGACGGCGACGTCCTCGCGCTTCTCGACGAGGACGAACTCGCCGTCCGGCATCAGTTGCTCGGCTTCTCGGCGCCGACCACCCACATGGAGAAGAACTGCGAGCCGCCGCCGTAGGCATGGCCGAGCGCCCGGCGTACGCCGTCCACCTGGTGCTCGCCCGCCATGCCGCGCACCTGCAGGGCGGCCTCGCCGAAGCGGAGCATCCCCGAGGCGCCGATCGGGTTGGAGGAGAGCACGCCGCCCGAGCAGTTGATCGGCAGCTTGCCGGTCATCGCGGTCTCGCCGGCCTCGGTGAGCTTCCAGCCCTCGCCCTCGGGGGTGAAGCCGAGGTTCTCGATCCACATCGGCTCGAACCACGAGAACGGCACGTAGATCTCGGCCGCGTCGATCTCCTCGAGCGGGTTGGTGATGCCGGTCTGCTTCCAGAGGTACGCCGCGGCGTCGCGACCCGCCTGCGGGTTGACCTGGTCGCGCTCGGCCGCGGAGGTGGGCTCGGACCGCATGACGGTGCCGTGGATCCAGGCCGGCGTGTGCTCGCCGCCGACGACGTCCTCGGCGGCGATGACGAGCGCGCAGGCGCCGTCGGAGGAGGGGCAGGTCTCGTCGTACCGGATCGGGTCCCACAGCATCTGCGAGGCCATCACCGACTCGACCGTGGTGCCCTCGTTGTGGAGGTGGGCGTAGGGGTTCTTGAGCGCGTTGTTGCGGTCCTTGGCCGCGACGATCGCGCCGATGTGGCGCGGTGCGCCCGAGCGGCGGATGTAGGAGCGGACGTGCGGCGCGAAGTAGCCGCCGGCGCCGGCGTGCACCGGCATCACGAACGGCACGGGCACCGAGAGCGCCCACATCGCGTTGGACTCCGACTGCTTCTCGAACGCCACGGTCAGGACGCGCTTGTGCACACCGCTCTGCACGAGCGACGCCGCCACGATCGCGGTCGAGCCGCCGACCGAGCCGGCCGTGTGCACGCGCAGCAGCGGCTTGCCGGCCGCGCCGAGCGCCTCGGCGAGGTAGAGCTCGGGCATCATCACGCCCTCGAACAGGTCGGGCGCCTTGCCGACCACGATCGCGTCGACGTCGTCGAGGGTCAGGCCGGCGTCGACGAGCGCGCGGTCCATCGCCTCGCGGCAGAGTCCCGCCATGGAGACGTCCTCGCGCTTCGCGCGGTGGTGGGTCTGGCCCACACCGATGACTGCTGCGGGGATCTTGCTCATCGGGCTGCTCCGTCCATCACGCACACGAGGTTCTGCTGCAGGGCCGGTCCGCTGGTCGCGGTCGCCAGCGCCTTGTCCGACGAGCCGTCCCAGATCCGGCGAGCGGCCTCGCCGATCCGGATCGCGCCGCCGGTGAACATCGGGTTGGCCGCGAGGGGGCCGCCCGACGGGTTGATCCGTACGTCGTCCGCGAGACCGAGCGCCGAGCGCAGGATCAGCTCCTGGTGGCTGAACGGGGCGTGCAGCTCGGCGGTGTCGATGCCGGCCGCTCCGCCGGCCGCGGCGCCGGCCCGCGTCGCGGAGCCGGAGGTGGTGAGGTCGCGGGTGCCGAGGTGCAGGCCGTCGGCGTTGTGCGCCAGCCCGGTGATCCAGGCCGGCCGCTCCCGCACCTCGCGGGCGCGGTCACCGGCGGCGAGCACGATCGCGGCGGCGCCGTCGGTGACCGGCGAGGCGTCGTGCTTGCGCAGCGGGTCGGCGAACATCGGCCGCGCGAGGAGGTCCTCGACCGAGGACCCGCCGGCGCGCACGGCGTACTCGTTCTTCTCCGCGTCGGTGAGCGAGCGGTTGACGACCTCGGCCATCGCGCGCTCGTCCCAGAGGCCCGCGTCGATGCCGAGGCGTGCCTGGAGGGCGGCGATGGAGACGGTGTCGGGCCAGAGCGGCGTCATCGTGTACGGGTCGAGCTGCAGCGCCAGCGTGCGGCGCAGGATGCCCGCGGACGCCTTGCCGAAGCCGAACACGAGGGCCGTGTCGACCTCGCCGGACTGGATCTTGAGCCACGCCTCGTAGAGCGCCCACGCGGCGTCCATCTCGACGTGCGACTCGTTGACCGGCGGGATCACGCCGATCGCGTCGATCGCGGAGACGAACGAGAAGGACCGTCCGGCCAGGTAGTCCGAGGAGCCGGAGCACCAGAAGCCGATGTCCTTCTTGGTCCAGCCCGTCTGGTCGTAGCACTCCTTGAAGATCGGGATCAGCAGCTCGGCACAGGTCGGCGACCCGTCGAAGTCCTGCATCTGTCGCTGGGCAAAGCCCACAACGGCAACGTCGCGCATGTCAGCCCCTCAGAGGTGGTGCTTGTAGGTGTCGAAGTCCGCGTCCGGGTCCCCGGTGGGCGCGAAGTGGCTGATGTTCTCGATCGAGGTGCCCCACTCGTCACGGGGCTTCCACACCGCCTTGACCCGCAGGCCCATCCGGACCTCCTCGGCCGGGATGTCGAGGATCAGGTGCTGCAGCGCGATGTCGGCGCCGTCGAGCAGCACGTAGGCGCTCACGTAGGGAGGAGCGATCTTCTGCCCGAGGAACGGCACGTTGACGATGCAGTACGTCGTCACCGTGCCGGTGTCGCTGAGCTCGACCTCCTCGACGGTGGCCACGCCGTCGACCGGGCAGGCCGGCCGCGGCGGCACGTAGACCTTCTGGCAGGTCGGGCAGCGCTGACCGAGGATCCGGCCCTCCGCCAGGCCGCGGAAGAACGCGGACTCCTCGGGGGAGGCGGCGTAGGTGTAGTCCAGGCTGGTCGGCGTGACGATGCCCGTGACCGGCTCCGCAAAATTCGCTGGTTGAGTAGCCGCCGAGGAACGAGGCGGCGTATCGACACCATCCGGCTCGAACACCAGGTCCGTGACCATGCCGGACCGCTCGTCCGCCCAGCGCGCACGGACCCGCATCCCGGTCGACATGTTCGAGGCCGAAGCGACGTCGACGGCGTGCAGCCAGGGCGTGTCAGCGCCGTCGATGGTCACCAGCGCGAAGGCGAAGGGCCGGTCGAACGGCTGCCCGGCGACGGGCTCGCTCACCCAGGTCCACGAGGTCACGACACCGGTGTCGGGGAGGTCGACGAAGTCGGCGGTCGCCGCGTGGGTGACGGGGTCGTACTCCGGAGGGGGGACGACGACCCGCCCGTCGCTCAGCCGCGCGCCGACGATGCGGCGCTCGCGGAGTCCGGTAAGAAAGCGCCCGAGGACAGGGCCGACGGAACGGGTGTAGTCGAAGGACACCGTCACAGGTGCCGACAAGGTCCGGCTCATGACACCAAGTAGAACACGTTCTATTATTCGGTTTCAACGACCAACCGCCGATGGTCTCGAGACAGTTGCCGTGCAACGGCCTCGACCGACGAAGGGAATCAACAGATGAAGCTCGGACTGCAGCTCGGCTACTGGGGCGCACAGCCGCCGACGGGTGTGGCGGAGCTCGTCGCCGCGGCCGAGGAGGCCGGTTGGGACGCCATCTTCACCGCGGAGGCGTGGGGGAGTGACGCGTTCACCCCGCTGGCCTGGTGGGGTCGCGAGACCTCGCGCGTGCGCCTCGGGACCAGCATCGTGCAGATGTCCGGCCGCGCGCCGACCTCGATCGCGATGCATGCGCTGACGCTGGACCACCTCAGCAACGGCCGCCTGATCCTGGGCATGGGCGTGAGTGGGCCGCAGGTCGTCGAGGGCTGGTACGGCGCTCCCTTCGAGAAGCCGTTGGCCCGCACGCGCGAGGTGGTCTCGATCATCCGCAAGGTGCTGGCGCGGGAGGAGAAGGTCACCAACGACGGTCCGCACCACCCGCTGCCGTACGACGGCCCGGGCGCTGTCGGCCTCGGCAAGCCGCTCAAGCCGATCGTGCACCCGCTGCGTGCGGACATCCCGATCTGGCTCGGTGCCGAGGGGCCCAAGAACGTGGCCCAGACCGCGGAGATCGCCGACGGCTGGATCCCGATCTTCTACACGCCCAGGAGCGCGGCGATGTACCAGCCGTGGCTCGACGAGGGCTTCGCCCGTCCGGGCGCGCGGCGTACGCGTGCCGACTTCGAGATCGCCGCCACCTGCCACCTCCAGGTGGTCGAGGACGAGGCCGAGAAGCAGGCCGTCCTCGACTTCATGAAGCAGTTCGTCGCGCTGTACATGGGCGGGATGGGGGCGAAGGACCAGAACTTCCACACCCAGGTCTTCGCCCGGATGGGCTACGAGGACCTCGCCGCGCGAGTGCAGGACCTCTACCTCTCCGGCCAGAAGGAGGAGGCTGCCGCGCTCATCCCGACCGAGCTGGTCGACGACATGCACATCGTCGGTACGGCGGACGAGGTCCGTGCCAAGGTCAAGGACTGGGAGGCGACGGGGGTCACCACGCTGCTCATCACCTGCCAGAGCGCCGACGAGGTGCGCCAGGTGGCGGAGGTGCTCGCCTGACCGCTCGGCTCAGGCGCTGGGCGGGATGATCTCGGCGCCGGGGCCGAAGAGCTCGCGGAGCTCGGTGTGCTCGGCGAGCGGGATGCCCAGGTCGCCGGCGAAGCCCTGGATCTGGAACCAGATCGAGCGCGAGAGCGTGGCGACGACGACCTTCTGGCTCAGCACGCCGTCGGGCGTGCGTGCCCAGTGCTCGACCATGCCGCGTGCCTGGGCGATGACGCCGTAGACCATCGGCTCGAGGAGCTGGGGGTCGATCACGACCTCGCTGGCCAGCAGGCCGGCGGCGAACCGGATCACGGCCATCACTCGGCTGGCGAGGAGGTCGATGCCCTTGGCCGCCTCGCTGATGTCGCCGTCGCCGAGGTCGCGGGTCGCCGCGAGGTAGAGCTTGGGGTTGTCGGCGACCCAGCCGACGTACGCCGCGACGCCGCGCTCGATGATGTCCGGGATCGTGCCCTCGAGGTTCAGGCCGGCGGTGATGGCGTCGTACATCTGCTCGACGAGGCGGCGCTGGACCGTGCGGTTGAGCTCCTCGCGACCGTTGAAGTGGCGGTAGACGACCGTGCGGACGAGGCCCGCGCGATCGGCGATCTCCTGGACCTTCGGCTCCACGCCCTCGGGTGCGTCCTGGATCGCCGCGATCGCGGCCTCGACGATCAGGTCGTGCCGGGTCGCGTTGTGCGCGTCCCAGCGCGCAGCGCGGCGGGGCGGGAAGACGTCGGACACGCGCACATAGTAGTGGCGCGGGTCACCTAGCGTTCGGCGGCTGCCCGCGTGATGCTCTCGGCGTCCACCAGCTTGACCCGCGGCCGTCCCGCAGCCTGGCCCGCGGCGCGCTCCGCCGCGGCGATGCGCTGCCAGCCGGCGAGGTCGATCGCGTCGACCGTCGGCGGAGCGGACGTCGGCGCGGTGAGCAGGCCGGCAGCGGCGTCGGCGAGCAGCGAGGCGACGGTCTCCTCGGCGTCGGTCTTGTTCGTCCCGATGAACCCGTTCGGCCCGCGCTTGATCCAGCCGGCGACGTAGGTGCCGGGCTCGACGCGTCCCGCGTCGTTGGGCACGACGGCCCGCTCCTCGTCGAACGGGAGGTCGGCGACCGGGCGAGCGCGGTAGCCGATGGACCGGACGACCAGGCCGGCGTCGATGACCTCACCGGTCTGCTTCAGCTCGACACCGCTCACCTTGTCCTGGCCCATCACCCGGTCGACCTCGGCGTTGAAGCGGAAGACGATCCGGCGGTTGTCGCCACCGTGGGACGCGCGCCCGGCAAGCGTGGCCAGCTGCCTCGTCTTCGCGGTCGTGTCGGGCATGTCGCCCTCGACGACGATGTCGATGCCGTCCTCGCCCGCGAGGCCGATGAGCTCGGGCAGCGTGAACGCGGCGTGCTCGGGCCCGCGGCGCCCGAGGACCACGACCTCCTTGATTCGCGAGTCGCGCAGCGCCGTCAGCGCGACGTCGCTGATCTCGGTGCCGGCCAGGTGCGCGGTCGGCACGGTGAGGACCCGCGCGACATCCAGCGCCACGTTGCCGTTGCCGATGATGACGGCCCGCTCGGAGGACAGGTCGACCTCGTCGTGGGCGTGCTCGAGGTGGCCGTTGTACCAGGCGACGAGGTCGGTGGCGGACACGCTGCCGGTCAGGTCCTCACCGGGTACGCCGAGGCGGCGATCCGTCGCGGCACCGACCGAGTAGAGGACGGCGTCGTACGCCGAGGCCAGCTCCGCGTGGGTGATGTCCTTGCCGACCTCGACGCCGAGGCGGTAGTCGAACCCGGCCTCCCGCTCGATCTTCGCGAACAGCTCCTGCGCCTGCTTGGTGCGGGTGTGGTCGGGAGCGACGCCGGCGCGGACCAGTCCGTGGGGCGTGGGCAGCCGGTCGTAGACGTGCACCGTCATGCCGGGGACCTTGAGCAGCTCGTCGGCCGCGTACAGGCCGGCCGGCCCGGCTCCGACGATCGCGACCCGCAGCGTGCCGACGCCGGTGTAGTCCTTCTTGGGCACCAGGGCCAGGGGAGTGCGGTCGGCGTGCGGCTCCTCGACGAAGTACGCCGTGTTGAGCTCGACGAACGGGAGCTGGTCGGGCGTCAGGCGCTCGACGTGGTCGATCGCGCCGACGGGGCACGCCGTCGTGCAGGCACCGCAGTCCACGCACACCGCTGCGTCGATGTAGAGCATCTCGGCGGTGCCGAACCCGGGCTCGCCCGGCGCCGGGTGGATGCAGTTCACCGGGCAGGCCAGGACGCAGGACGCGTCGGCGCAGCAGGACTGGGTCACGACGTGAGGCATGGGCGTACGGTACCCGCTACAGGGTGTAGCGCTTGCAGGTTCCCCTGTGATCTGGGACGCGTCAACGCCCATGGGTACTGAGCTGCGGCGTACGACAGTGTTCTGCGACACGCTGTAGCGCTAGCCCTTGTGCAAGCAGTTGACCGCTGCGTAACCTGCCGTTCATGACCGCCGTGACCGTCAAGGATGACGTTGCCTACCGCGAGCTGCTCCGCACCCTCTCCGAGGGCTCGGTGCACACCAACTTCGAGGCCTTCGTCGACATCGCGTGGGACGACCCGGCGTACGCCGTCGTCCCCGACGACGACCGTTGGATCCTGCCGGCCGAGATGCCGATCGGACGCCACCCCTGGTACACCTCGCTCCCGCGTGAGCGCCAGATCGAGGTCGGCATGGCCTACCAGGCGCAGCTGGCCAAGGTCGGCCTGCAGTTCGAGAGCGTCCTCATCCGTGGCGTCATGGAGTACGTCTTCAAGCTGGACAACCAGGACCCCGAGTACCGGTACCTCATGCACGAGGTGACGGAGGAGACCCACCACACCCAGATGTTCCAGGAGCTGGTCAACCGGATCGGCGCCGACGTCAAGGGTGCGCGCAAGGGCCTCAAGGCGCTCAACTCCCTCGCGGCGCTCTTCGGTGGCTGGCTGCCGGAGATCTTCTTCACCGGCGTCCTCGCCGGCGAGGAGCCGATCGACCACATCCAGAAGGCCGTGCTGCGCGGCGCCGCCTCGACGGACATGCACCCGCTGATGGTGCGCGTCATGCAGATCCACGTCGCCGAGGAGGCGCGGCACATCTCCTTCGCGCACGCCTACCTCAAGCGCACCGCCGGCGAGCTGCCGCGCTGGCGCCGGGCGCTGCTCTCGGTCGTGTTCCCGATCGTGATGCGGGTCCTGGGCGACGCGATCATGAAGCCGACGCCGGAGTTCTGCAAGGCGTACGGCATCCCCAAGAGCGTCATCGACGAGATGTACTGGGACAGCGCCGAGGGCCGCAAGCTCCAGCGCGACCTGTTCGCCGACGTGCGCACCCTCGCCGAGGAGGCCGGTCTGATGAACAAGGCCTCCCGCCGGCTCTGGAAGGCCTTGAAGATCGACGGCCGTCCCGCGCGCTATCGCAGCGAACCCGCCCCCATCGCCGCCTGAACAGGACTAGGTTTCTCGCATGCTGAAGCACGAGATCATCGGCTCCGGCGAGCCCCTGGTGCTGGTCCACGGGATCAGCCACCGACGACAGGGTTGGTACCCGGTCGCCGAGCAGCTCGCCGAGCACCGCACCGTGGTCCTGTTCGATCTCCCCGGCCACGGTGAGTCGCACGACCTGGTCACCAACGGCCGTCCCATCATCGACGTCCTCCATGACGAGCTGGTCGGCTTCTTCGACGGGCTCGGCCTGGACCGGCCGCACATCGCCGGCAACTCGCTCGGCGGACGGATCGCCCTCGAGGCGGCAGCCGACGACCTGGTCGCCAGCGCGACGGCGCTGTCGCCGGCGGGCTTCTGGAAGGACGGCGGTCTCCAGTTCCGCTACACCAAGGCGCTGTTCGCCACGGTGATCCGGATCAACCAGCTGACCAGCCGGTTCACCCCGGTGATCGCCCGCAGCGACCTCGGCCGGCAGGCCGCGCTGGCCTGGCTGCACACGCACGGCTCGAACGTGTCACCCGAGGCGTTCCTCGGTGATGCGCGCGCCATGTTGCGTGCGCGGCCCGCGCTGAAGGAGATCATCAACCAGCCCTCCGTGATGGATCGACCGATCCCCGCGCACGTCCCCGTCACGATCGCCTGGGCGCAGCACGACCGCGTGCTGCCGCCCTCGCAGGCGAAGCGTGCCGCGCTCCAGTACCCCGACGCCGAGCACGTCATGATGTCCGGCGTCGGCCACGTGCCGATGCCCGACGACCCGTCCCTCGTCGTCGAGGTGCTGCTGCAGGGCAGCAGCCGCGGCGGCAGCCAGCAGGAAGAAGTCGCATGAGCCAGTTCACCGCGGAGGTCGATGTCCTCGTCGTCGGCGCCGGTCTCTCCGGAATCGGCGTCGCCGCCCACCTGGCGCGCGACAACGCGGACCAGTCGGTCGTGATCCTCGAGCGTCGCCAGGCCATCGGCGGCACGTGGGACCTGTTCCGATACCCGGGCGTGCGGTCGGACTCCGACATGTACACCTTCGGCTACGACTTCAAGCCGTGGCACGGCACGAAGGTCCTGGCCGACGGCGCGAGCATCCGCGGTTACGTCGAGGAGACGGCACGCGAGAACGGCCTGACCGACAAGATCCGCTTCGGCCGCCGCGTCGTCCGCGCCGAGTTCTCCTCCGAGACCGGCCGCTGGACCGTGACCGCGCAGACTGAGGACGGCGGCACCGAGACCTACTCCGCCCGCTTCCTGTCCGGTTGCACCGGCTACTACGACTACGACAACGGCTTCCGGCCGTCGTTCCCCGGCGAGGAGTCCTTCGAGGGGCAGCTCGTCCACCCCCAGTTCTGGCCCGAGAACCTTGACTACGCGGGCAAGCGCGTCGTGGTCATCGGCTCCGGCGCCACGGCCATCACCCTGGTGCCCGCGATGGCGACCGGTCCGGGCGCGGCCGAGCACGTCACCATGCTGCAGCGGTCGCCGACGTACGTCGTCACCGTGCCCTCCCAGGACCCCGTCGCGGGTCTGCTGGAGAAGGCCAAGGTCCCGCCCGCGGCTCGCTACAAGATCGGGCGGGCGCGCAACGTCGCCCTGCAGCGCGGCATGTACAAGCTGTCCAAGAGCCGTCCTGCCGCCGCCCGCAAGGTGGTCCTCGCCGGCATCAAGGCCCAGCTTGGCAAGAAGGTCGACCTCAAGCACTTCTCACCGTCGTACAACCCGTGGGACCAGCGCCTCTGCGTCGTGCCCGACGGCGACCTGTTCAAGGTGCTCAAGTCGCACAAGGCCGACATCATCACCGACCGCATCGAGTCCTTCACGCCCACGGGCATCAGGCTCCAGAGCGGTCAGGAGATCGAGGCCGACATCGTGATCACCGCGACCGGGCTGCAGATCCAGCTGTTCGGTGGCGCGGAGATGGTCGTCGACGGCGAGGTCGTCGAGACGCACGACCGGCTCTTCTACAAGGGCACGCTCTTCTCCGGCGTGCCGAACGCGATGTTCGTCATTGGCTACACCAACGCGTCCTGGACCCTCAAGGCCGATCTGCTGGCGCGCTTCTTCAGCCGGCTCGTGACGCGGATGTCGAAGCGACCCGACGAGTACTACACGGTCGAGGCCGACGCGGACGCCTACTCCGAGCACTCGATCATGGGTGAGTCGCTGAACTCGGGCTACATCCAGCGCGGCGACGCGATCATGCCCCGCCAGGGCACGCGCGCGCCGTTCAAGCAGCTCGACAGCTACTACGCCGACGCCAAGCAGATGCGGCCCGACCCGGACGCCGACGGCGCCCTGACGTTCCGCAAGGTGGGGCAGCCCGTCAACGGCGTGCCGGTTGCCGCTGAGTAGAACACGTTCTAGTCTTGGCGCGTGACTGACCTCATCCGGACCGGCACGCACAACGGGCACCTCATGGTCGCCGCTCTCAAGCGGCACCGCGACCGCCCGGTGATCCACCTCGGCGACGTCACCCTCACGGGTGGCGAGGTCGCCGAGCGGATCAGCCAGTACATCCAGGCCTTCGAGTCAGTGGGCGCCGGCACGGGCAGTGCCGGCGCCCTGCTGGCGTTGAACCGACCCGAGGTGCTGTTCATCCTCGGCGCGGGGCAGACGCAGGGCTTCCGGCGTACGTCGCTGCACCCGCTCGGGTCGGCCGACGACCACGCGTACGTCATCAACGACGCCGGCATCGGCTACCTCATCGTCGACCCGTACTTCGCCGACCGTGCGGTCGAGCTGCTGGAGAAGTGCCCGGGCCTCCAGCAGGTCCTGACCATCGGTCCGGTGCCGGCGGCGCTGGAGGGGCGGGCGATCGACCTCACGGCCGTGGCCGCCGAGTTCGAGCCGGGGCCGCTCGCCGCCGCCGTCCTCGAACCGGATCACGTCACCTCGATCACCTACACCGGCGGGACCACCGGCAAGCCCAAAGGCGTCGTCGGCACCGTCCGGGCGTTCTCGGCGATGGCCCAGATCCAGATGGCGGAGTGGGAGTGGCCGGCCGAGCCGCGCTTCTTGATGTGCACGCCGCTCTCGCACGCCGGCGCCGCCTTCTTCGTCCCCGTGGTCATCAAGGGCGGCACGCTGTTCGTCTCGGCCCGGTTCGACCCGGCCGAGGTGCTGGCCACGATCGAGGCGAAGCGG
Organism: Nocardioides montaniterrae; assembly: GCF_054782655.1. NCBI lineage: Bacteria > Bacillati > Actinomycetota > Actinomycetes > Propionibacteriales > Nocardioidaceae > Nocardioides > Nocardioides montaniterrae. The sequence continues at coordinate 70,714 of NZ_BAAGSB010000003.1, forward strand.
ATCAACTCGTTGATGGTCGTGCCGACGATGCTCTACGCCCTCATGGACCACCCGGACTCCCGCACGCGCGACCTGTCCTCGCTGGAGACGGTCTACTACGGCGCGTCCGCGATCAACCCGGTCCGCCTCAAGGAGGCGATCGAGCGGTTCGGCCCGATCTTCGCGCAGTACTACGGCCAGTCCGAGGCGCCGATGGTGATCTCCTACTTCCCGAAGAGCGAGCACGTGCTCCCCTCGGGTGAGGTCGCCGAGCACCGGTTGACGTCCTGCGGCCGGCCGTCGGCGTACCTCCGGACCGCGCTGCTCGACGACACCGGTACGCCGGTGAAGGCTGGTGAGCCGGGGGAGATCTGCGTGGCCGGACCGCTGCTGGCCGACGGCTACTGGAACCTGCCCGAGCCGACTGCCGAGACCTTCCGCGACGACGGCTGGATGCACACCGGCGACGTCGCACGCGAGGACGAGGACGGCTTCTGGTACATCGTCGACCGCACCAAGGACATGATCGTGACGGGTGGCTTCAACGTCTTCCCCCGCGAGGTCGAGGACGTCGTCGCGACCCACCCCGTGGTCGCCCAGGTCGGCGTGATCGGCACGCCCCACGAGAAGTTCGGCGAGGCGGTCACGGCCGTCGTCGTGCTGCGCGACGGCGCCGAGCTGACCGATGGGACCGTCGCGGAGATCCAGGCGATGGTCAAGGAGCGCAAGGGCTCGGTCCACGTCCCCAAGGACGTGATCGCCGTCGACGCGCTGCCCCTCACCGGCCTCGGCAAGCCCGACAAGAAGGCGCTGCGCGCGATGTTCTGGACGGGTGAGCGCTCGGTCGGCTGACCGGTCTCAGCACGCCGTGGATAGCGTGGGGGCGTGACGGATCTCGTCGTCGGGTTCGACCTCGACATGACCCTCATCGACACGGTGCCCGGGTTCCGGGACGTCCTGCTCGCGCTCGGTGCCGAGCTGGACGTCGAGCTTCCGGTCGACGAGATGACGAGCAAGCTCGGTCCGCCGCTGGAGATGCTGCTGGAGCCGTACCTGGCCCGCGACCGGATCCCTGCCGCGGGTGAGCGCTTCCGAGCGCTCTACCCCGACCACGCGATCGCCCGGGTCCCGGTGCTGCCAGGCGCGCACGAGGCCATCGCCGCCGTACGCCGCCGTGGCGGCCGGGTCATCGTCGTGACCGGCAAGTTCGCGGCGAACGCCCAGCTGCACGTCGACCACACCGGTCTCGACATCGACCTGCTCGAGGGCTGGGTGTGGGGCGTCGGCAAGGCCGACGCGCTGCGCCGCGAGGGCGCGTCGATCTACGTCGGTGACCATGTCCACGACGTCGAGGGCGCACTGGCGGCCGGCGTCACGAGCGTGTCGGTGCTGACGGGCGGCTGCACCCGCGACGAGCTGCTCGACGCGGGCACGCACGTCGTGCTCGAGACCTTGACGGAGTTCCCCGCCTGGCTCGACTCCCACCTGGCCTGAGGGTGCGCAGCGTGGCCGGGTCCGGCTCGGTGGGACGGACGTCCAGGAGCGGGGATAGGGGTGCACGCGGTCACTTGCATGCATGCAAGCAAGTGGCGGTCGGCGCGTTCTTGCATGCATGCAAGCAAGTGGCGGTCGGCGCGTTCTTGCATGCATGCAAGCAAGTGACCGCCGGCGCCTCCTTGCATGCATGCAAGCAAGGACGTCGAAGGGGGATGACGGAGCGGCGGTTCGGTGTGGTCGCAGCTTCCTCGCGAAGGAACGTGATCGGCTCGATCAGGCTGGGAGGCGGTCCAGCACGAGGTTGGCCAGCCGGACCATCTCCTCGACCTGGGCGACGGAGAGGTCCGTCCCCTGTCGCACGACCACCAGCGACATGCCGTCGAAGTGGAAGCCGACCTTCGGGTCCTTGGCCAGCTCGGCGCGCACGGTCCCATCGAGCAGCAGGGGTGCCAGCTCGGGGAGGTCGGCGCGCACGACGTAGGCCCTGTCGAACGACTGGTCGCCGATCTCGATGTCGCCACCGTGCGCGAGGTTGCTCAACGCGTGCGTGATGGTGCCGGCCGGTCGTACCTCGAACGTCGGAGCGGGCCTGCCGAGCCACATGGCGACGACGCGGTGGTACGACGTGTGGCTGCTGCTGGCTGCGGACCCGGCGGCGCTGTTGCTCATGCCGCTGCTCCATGACCGGAGCACGAAGGCCGTCCATGGCCGCTCGGCGGTCCTGCTGGTCACCACCATCTGCGCGCTCAGGCTGCCTCGGTCGAACGGCGCGAGGTGGAACTGCCGCGGAAGCTTGCCGTCCTCCTCACGGAACTCGCAGCCGTGCTCCGCGGCCCACGCGGGGAGCTCGCGGAGGTCCCGCTTGCGGCGCAGGACGGCGCGCGTGAAGCCCTGCACGAAGTAGACCATCAGGCCGAGCCAGAGCGCCCCGAAGATCCCGAGGAAGACGTACATGAGCACGGCTGGACGTTAACCCAGCACAGCCGTCGCGGCGGCGTACGAAACGCGTCAGGGGGTGACGTGCCGGGAGTCGTAGCCCTTCTCCCACGGGCCGAGCGAGAGGTCGACGACGCCGCCGAGCAGGATCGCGCCGGTGCCGAGCAGGAGGAACAGGACGATGGCGGGGCCGGTCGAGCCGTCGCTGAGAGCGATGTAGTAGATCACCGTGGCGACACCGGTGGCCGCGACGATCAGGCCGAGGACGACTCGGATGGGCTTGGTCAGCGTCAGGTGCTGACGGCCCCAGATCACGCCCGCGGCGAGCAGGATCATCACGCCGCACCACCAGGCCCCCATCGCAGCCATCGCGGGCCAGGCGTGCCAGAAGTCGCCGGAGGTGGCTTCCTGGTAGACCCACAGGACGACGGCCGGTGCGACCAGGCCGAGGATCCAGACGACGGCGAAGATGGCGAGGGCGCGCAGGCCCCCGAGGGCGTGGCCGCCGACGCTGATGCTGCGTGAGTTCGTCACGAGTCGGACACTAGCGCCGGTTGTGGCCCAGGTCACGCATGTCGTCCAAGGTTCAGCGGGGCGGTTCGCCGCCGAGCCGCTGCCAGACGTGGGGCGGGACGCGGTCCAGGAGCGCGTCCATCAGCTGCAGGTTCTGCTCGACCTCGGCCGGCGTGTGCTGGCCGGTGCGTACGACGAGCAGCGAGTCGCCGGCGATCCGCCAGCCGGTCTCGAGCGCCTGGCGGGTGACGTCGCGGACCTCGGGGGTCAGCACGTCCCTCGCGAACTCCGCCACGGGGCAGTAGACCAGGAAGTCATGGTCGAAGGCGGGGTCGCCGACCTCGACACGGGTGCTCGACAGGCCGCTGAACAGCCGGCCCATCATCGAGGCCGGTCCGACGGACAGGTCCGGGGCGGTCACGCCGAGGTTCATGGCCAGCACGGAGGAGCGGTAGGTGTGGCTGCTGCGGCTCCGGCCGGTGCCCGAGCTGGTCGAGTACTGGTAGTCGAAGGCCACGAACGGTCGCCCGTCGTGCCTGCCGAGCAGCACGTTGCGGGCGTGCTGGCCGTAGCCGTGCCCGAAGGGCGGCGCCTGGAAGCGCGTCGTGAGGGACGGGTCCTCGGCACGGTAGTCCCACTCGCGCTGAGCGGCGTACGACGTGAAGACGGCCTTGCGCTCGGCCGCCCGCTTCGCCTGGATCCGCATCATCACCACGATCAGGACCACGATGCCGACCGGCAGGACGAAGCACTGGAAGACACCCAACAGGGCCGCGAAGCGCATGCCGGTCAGTCTGGTCCGCCGCCCGGCGAGGGAAACCTTCGGGGTCAGCGGCCCTTGAACTCCGGCTTGCGCTTCTCGAGGAAGGCGCGCGGGCCCTCCTTGGCGTCGTCGGAGGAGAAGACGGCCGCGCCCACCTTGGCGTCGGCTGCCCAGGCGTCGTCCTCGTGCATCCCCTCGGAGTCGCGCATCGTCTTCAGGATCGCCTGGACTGCCAGCGGGCCGTTGGCAGCGATCATGTCGGCGAGCTCGTGCGCCTTGGCCAGCGCCTGGCCGTCGGGAACGACGTGGCCGATCAGGCCGAGCTCCTTGGCCTCCGGGGCGAGCAGCGTGCGGCCGGTCAGCAGCAGCTCGGCAGCCACCGTGTACGGGATCTGGCGGGGGAGCCGTACGGCGGACCCGCCCATCGGATACAAGGACCACCTGGCCTCACTGACCCCGAATTTGGCTGTTTGGCCGGCAATCCGAATATCAGTCCCCTGCAAAAGCTCGGTGCCTCCGGCGATCGCCGGGCCCTCGACGGCGGCGATGAGCGGCTTGGTCAGGCGGAAGCCCTTCAGCAGCCCCTTGATCACCGACGGGTCGAACTCGCCGGACTCGAAGCTCTCCGACGGCGGCTTCTCGTCCGCGGTCTTGAGGTCCATGCCTGCGCAGAAGTAGCCGCCGGCGCCGGTCAGGATGCAGACGCGGATCTCGGGGTCCTCGTTGACGCGGTCCCAGGCCGACTCCATGATCCGCAGCATCTCGCTGGAGAGCGCGTTGCGGCGCTCGGGCCGGTTCATGGTGACGATCAGCTTGTGGCCGTCCTGCTCGACGATGCAATCGCTCATGGTGGGTCACGCTAGCGAAAAACTGGAACGTGTTCTAGTCTCGCTGGCGTGGTCCTGAACATCGCTGATCTCTTCGAGCATGCTGTCGACGTCGTTCCCGAGAAGCCCGCCGTGCAGGTGGGCGACCGGGTGGTGACCTTCGCCGAGCTCGAGTCCGACGCCAACCGGCTGGCCCACTTCCTGAGCTCTCGGGGCATCGGCGTCGGCGACCACGTCGGCCTGTACGCCAAGAACAGCGCCGAGCACGTCGTCGCGCTGCTGGCGGTCCTGAAGGTGCGCGCGGTCGCGATCAACATCAACTACCGCTACGTCGCCGGCGAGCTCGACTACATCTTCGAGAACGCCGACCTCAAGGGCCTCGTCGTGGACCGGTCGTACGCCGGCCTCGTCGCCGAGGTCGCGCCGAAGCACGAGCAGCTCGAGGTCTTCGTCGTGCTGCCGGACCCGATCGACCCCGACGACGCCTCCGATGTCACGCCGTTCGGTGGCGTGCTGCTCGAGGACGCCCTGGCGGGGCAGTCGGCCGAGCGCGACTTCGGCGACCGCAGCCCCGACGACCTGCACATCATCTACACCGGCGGCACCACCGGCTTCCCCAAGGGCGTCATGTGGCGCCACGAGGACTTCTGGCGGGTGCTCGGCGGCGGCATCGACTTCATGACCGGCGAGCCGCTCGAGGAGTACGACCAGTCCAAGAAGGCGCTCGACGGCGGCCTGATCACGCTTCCCCTCAGCCCGCTGATGCACGGCGGCGCCCAGGCGTCGCTGCTGATGCACCTGTTCGCCGGCCAGGTCACCATCCTGGAGCCGAAGTTCGACCCGGTCCGCACCTGGGAGCTGGTGGACAAGCACGGCGTCCAGATGCTGTTCATGACCGGTGACGCGATGGCGCGCCCGCTCATCGAGGCCTACGAGGAGGGCGACTTCGACGGGCAGACACTCTTCGCGATCGCCAGCTCCGCCGCGATCTTCTCCAAGTCGGTGAAGGAGCGCTGGATGTCGCACTTCCCGAACGCGGTGTTCACCGACTCGGTCGGCTCGTCCGAGACCGGCTTCCAGGGCACCGGCCTGCAGGACGCGTCGACGCTGTCGACCGACGGTCCGGTCGTCTCGATCCCGCCGACGACCGTGATCATCGGCGAGGACAACACGATCCTCGATCCCGCCAAGGACGTCGGCAAGGTCGGCCGCACGGCCCGCTCGGGCAACGTCCCGCTCGGCTACTACAAGGACCCCGAGAAGTCGGCCAAGACGTTCATCGAGATCGATGGCGTCCGCTACGCGATCCCCGGCGACAACGCGCGGATCGAGGAGGGCAACCGGCTCACGCTGCTCGGCCGTGGCTCCAACTGCATCAACACCGGCGGCGAGAAGGTCTACCCGGAGGAGGTCGAGCAGGCGATCAAGGCGCACCCCGCGGTGTACGACGCCCTCGTGGTCGGCCTTCCGGACGACAAGTACGGCCAGGCCGTGGCGGCCGTCGTCGAGCCGCGTGCGGGCGAGACCGTCGAGCTCGCCGACCTGCGCGACTTCCTGCGCGCCCACCTGTCGGGCTACAAGCTGCCGCGGTCGCTGACCGTCGTCGCGCAGATCCCGCGCAACGCCACCGGCAAGGCGCAGTACCCCCGGGCCAAGGAGCTCGCGCTCGCCGAGCGCATCACCGTCTGATCACCGGGTCTGCACAGGCTCGACCACCGAAACAAGGAGAACCATGCGCACCGCGCTGTGCGATGCCTTCGGCATCGACGTACCGATCTTCGCCTTCACCCCGTCCGAGCACGTCGCCGCGGCGGTGTCGCGCGCCGGCGGCCTGGGCGTCCTGGGCTGCGTCCGCTTCAACGACGCCGACGAGCTCGACCGGGTCCTGACCTGGATGGACGAGAACACCGACGGCAAGCCGTACGGCGTCGACGTGGTCATGCCGATGAAGGTGCCCGAGGAGGTCAAGGGCATGGACGTGTCCTCGATGATCCCCGAGGAGCACAAGAAGTTCGTCGACGAGACGCTGCTCAAGCTCGGCGTACCCCCGCTCCCGGAGGGTGAGGGCCGCGAGGGAGTCCTCGGCTGGCTGCACTCCGTGGCCCGCTCGCACGTCGACGTGGCGCTGCAGCACCGGCCGGTGCTCATCGCCAACGCGCTGGGCTCGCCGCCCGTCGACGTCATCGAGCAGTGCCACGAGGCGGGGCTGAAGGTCGCCGCGCTGGCCGGCGCGCCCAAGCACGCGCTCTCGCACGTCAAGAACGGCGTCGACATCATCATCGCCCAGGGCTACGAGGCCGGCGGTCACACCGGAGAGATCGCCTCGATGGTGCTCACCCCCGACATCGTCGACGCCGTCGGGCCCGACGTACCCGTCCTCGGTGCCGGCGGCATCGGCTCCGGCCGCCAGATCGCCGCCTCGCTGGCGCTCGGCTCGCAGGGCGTGTGGACCGGCTCGATCTGGCTCGGCACGGAGGAGTACCGCAACCTCGCCAGCAACGAGGGCTGGGAGACCGCCTTCCTGCGCGCAACGTCCTCCGACACCGTGCGGACCCGCATCTACACCGGCAAGCCGGCCCGCCTGCTCAAGACCAAGTGGACCGAGGCGTGGGCCGAGGACGGCGCGCCGCAGCCGCTGCCGATGCCCCTGCAGAACCTGCTCGTCGCCGACGCGCACAACCGGATCAACGCCTCGCACAACCCCGACGTCATCTCGATGCCGGTCGGCCAGATCGTCGGCCGGATGAACGAGGTCCGTCCGGTTGCCGACGTGATGGCCGACCTGGTCGCGGAGTTCGAGACGACCGTACGCCGGCTGGACGGCATCGCCCAGGCATAGATTGGGCGCATGACGCTCAACGTGCTGATCGCCGGGGCCGGACCGGGTGTGAGCGGATCGCTTGCCCGCTCGTACGCCGCCGAGGGGGCTCGCCTGGGCCTGCTCGGTGCCGAGGCGGGTGCGCTGTCGACGCTCGCCGCCGAGGTCGAGGAGGCGGGCGGAACGGCGCTCTCCGCCGTCGTCGACCTGACTGACGACACCGCCACCCGGGCCGCCGTGGAGAAGCTGGGCCAGGAGCTCGGGTCGCTCGCCGTGGTGCACTTCAACCCGTCGGCGTACCGCGAGAAGGACCCGCTCACCCTCGGCGTCGACGAGCTGCTCGAGGACGTCCGGCTGGGGGTCGGGGCACTGCTGTCGGTGGTCCAGGCCGCTCGCCCCTTCATGACCTCCGGTGGCCGGGTCTCGGCGACCGGTTCGATGGCCGCCGACTCGCCGTGGTTCGGAGCTGCCTCCCTCGGCGTGCAGAAGGCCGGCCTGCAGAACCTGGTCCGCTCGATCGACGCCAGGCTCAAGGGCGAGGGCATCCGTGCCGTCTCGGTCACCGTGCGCGGCATGCTCGGTCGTGAGGGGGCGTTCACGCCGGACAACGTCGCGGTCGCCCTCCGGGCCGCGATCGCCCAGGACGAGGCGGCCTGGCAGCCCGAGGTTCCCTACAGGGGCTTGTAGCGCCAGGTCGCGCCGGCGTCTTCGGGGAGGTCACGCAGGGCGCGCTTGAGCACCTTGTTGGTCGCGGTCCGCGGCAGGTCGTCGAGGACGCGGACGACCCGCGGGTACGCCTTCGGCGAGAGGTCGGGCTGCTCGGTCAGGAAGCGGTGCAGGCCCGCCTGGTCGAGCGGGGCGCGCAGCACCAGGGCGTACGCCGCCATGTCGCCGACGCGGTCGGGAAGGGCGTGGACGGCCGCCTCGGAGATGGCCGGGTGGCGCAGGAGGATCCGCTCGATCGGGGCGGTGGCCAGGTTCTCCCCGTCGACGCGCAGCCAGTCGCCGGTGCGCCCGGCGAAGTAGATCCAGCCCGCGGCGTCGCGGTAGGCGAGGTCGCCGGACCAGTACATGCCGTCGCGCATCCGGTCGGCCTCGGCGGCGGGGTCGTTGTAGTAGCCCGCGAAGGCGCCCGCCCCGGTGGTGTTGACCAGCTCGCCGACCGCCTCGTCGGGGTTCGTCAGGCGTCCCCGTGCATCGAAGGTGGCGTCGGGCGTCTCGCTGCCGTCGGGTCGCAGCACCTTGACGCCGTCCAGCGGCCAGCCGAGTGCGCCGGCCGGCATGCCCGGCTGCCGCTGCACGATCACGGCGTTCTCCGAGGAGCCGTAGGAGTCGACGACGGTGCAGCCGAAGCGTCGTGCGAACTCGGCGATGTCCTTCTCGTTCGCCTCGTTCCCGAACATCACCCGGAGCGGGTTGTCGGCGTCGTCGGGACGCTCGGGAGTGGTCAGGACGTACGCCAGCGGCTTGCCGACGTAGTTGGCGTACGTCGCCCCGAACCGGCGTACGTCGGGCAGGAACCCGCTCGCCGAGAACGGGCTGACCGCCATCGTGGCCCCAGCCGCCAGCGCGACGGCCCACCCGGCCATCACCGCGTTGGAGTGGAACATCGGCATCGAGACGTAGACGACGTCATCGCGACCGAGGCCGAACCGTGCCGCCAGCATCTCGCCGGGGAAGGTCACCTTCTCGTGGGTGATCCGGACCGCCTTCGGCTCGCCGCTGGTCCCGCTGGTGAAGATCAGCATGAACAGCGAGTCCGGGGTCGGGGGTACCGACGGGCTCGCCGCGGTGGTCGGGCCTGCCGAGACCGCCGCCATGGCCATGGCGGGGGAGTCGAGCACCAGCTGGCAGTCGGCGCGGGCGGCGTCGGCGTCGAGCGCGGCCGGCGTACGGGTCGAGTTCAGCCCGACCAGGACGTGGCCGCCGAGCCCGGCCGCCGCGAGGTGCAGGGCGAACGCGGGGCCGTTCGGCAGCAGCACCCCGACATGCGGGGGCAGGCCGGGAGCCAGCTGCGACTCGAGGCTCGCGGCCAACCGGGTCGCGGCGGCGACGTACTCACGCCACGACAGCTCCCGTACGGCGTCGCCGTCGCGCCAGCGCAGCGCCGGCCGGTCGTCGTCGGCGCGGGCGACGAGCTGGTCGCGCAGGGTGCTCATGCGGTGACGAAGGTGCGACCGATCTTCAGCGCCTGCTCGGTCGCACCACCGAAGAGGAGCTCGAACCGCTTCGGAGAGGTGAAGTAGCGGTGGGCCCCGCCGTCGAGGTCGATGCCGACGCCGCCGTGCACGTGCGTCGTGGTGTGCGCGAGGCGGTGGCCGGCGTCGGCCGCCCAGAGCTTGGCGACGGCCACCTCGGTGGATGCGGGCAGTCCCTCGGAGAGCCGCCAGATCGCCTGCCAGAGCGTGAGCCGCTGGCCGAGCACGTCGATGAAGCCGTCGGCCAGGCGCTGGGAGACGGCCTGGAACGTCGCGATCGGCCGGCCGAACTGCTCGCGCGTCTTGGCGTAGTCGGCGGTCAGCCGCAGCGCGCCCTCGGTCGCGCCGAGCTGCTCGGCGGCGCTCAACGCGACCAGGAGGTCACCGAACGCCGCGGCGTCGCCGACGCGCACCGACGGCGCAGCGTCGAAGGTGATCAGCGCGGCGACGTCGCCGTCGGAGGTGCGCTGCGCGTCGCGTCGTACGGAACCGAGCTGGTCGAGCTCCTCGACCAGGTAGACGCCGGGCCCGTCGGGGCCGGTGGCGGTGACCAGGAGGGCGTCGGCGCTCATGCCGGCGCGCACGATCGTCTTGGTGCCGGTCAGCTCGCCGTCAGCGGATGCGGTGACCGTCGGGGACTCGGGCAGGTGGGCGCGCTCCTCGGCCACAGCGGCGGCGTACAAGGACGCATCGGCGGAACGGCCGGCCGCGGTCAGGAAGGAGACGCACGCGGCGTGGGTGGCCAGCGGGACGGGCGCGACGTGCCGGCCGACCTCGACCAGCACCCGCGCGAGGGTGATCAGGTCCAGCTCGGCCCAGTCGAAGGTGTCGCCGAGCAGCTTCCAGAGCTCGCGGTCGAACCGGTCGCCGTTCGCCTCGACGGCCTTCAGCCGCTCGTTGGTGGTCTTGTCCTTGAGGATCGACGCGGCCAGCTCGGCGGCCTCGTCCTGCTCGGGGGTGAAGAGAAAGTCCATGGTCGTCCTCGTCCTCTATCGCTTCGCGGCCGGGAGGCCGAGGCCGACGTACCCGATGATGTCGCGCTGGATCTCGTTGGTGCCGCCGCCGAAGGTCATCACCAGGGCGGAGCGGAAGTAGCGCTCGAGGCGCCCGGCGACCGCGGCGCCGGGGGAGTCGGCGGTGATGCCGGCGTTCGGGCCGACGACCTCCATCAGGCTCCGGTAGACCTCGGTCGCGAGCTCGGAGCCGTAGATCTTGGTGGCGGAGGCCTCGGCGGGTGAGAGCGCGACGCCGTGATCGGCGTCCGCGGCCAGCTTCCAGTTGATCAGTGACAGCGCCTCGACGCGGGCATGCGCGCGACCGAGCGCGATCTGCACCCACTCCTTCTCGATCTCGCCGGTCTGCTGCGCCCACTCCTTGACCAGCCCGAGCGAGTGGACCAGGGGAGCGGCGGACGTGAGCGCGACCCGCTCGTGGTTGAGCTGGTTGGTCATCAGCGCCCAACCGCCGCCGCGCTCGGAGACCAGGTTGCTCGCGGGAACGCGTACGTCGGAGTAGTAGGTCGCGCTCGTGCCGACACCGGCGACGGTGTGCACGGGGGTGTAGGACACGCCCGGCGCGTCGGCCGGGACCAGGATCATCGACAGGCCCTTGTGGCGGGGCTGGTCGGGCTCGGTGCGGCACGCGAGCCAGATCCAGTCGGCGTACTGGATGAGCGAGGTCCACATCTTCTGGCCGTTGATCACCCACTCGTTCGCCGACTCGTCGAGCACCGCCTTGGTCTGCAGCGACGCGAGGTCGGTGCCCGAGCCGGGCTCGGAGTAGCCGATCGAGAAGTGCAACTCGCCCGCCAGGATCTTGGGCAGGAAGTACTCCTTCTGCTCCTCGGTGCCGAAGCGCATGATCGTCGGACCGACCGTGTTGAGGGTCAGGTACGGGATCGGTACGCCGGCGACGGCGGCCACGTCGGTGAAGATCAGCTGCTCGACCATGGAGCGGGCCTGCCCGCCGTACTCCTTGGGCCAGCCGATGCCGAGCCAGCCGTCCTTGCCGATCTGGCGGATGACGTCTTTGTAGACCGTTGCCTCGCCGAACTCGCCCGTCGCGGACGAGAGACCGGCGCGGATCTCAGGGGTGACGAGGTCGGCGAAGTAGGCACGGAGCTCGTCGCGGAGGGCGATCTGTTGCGCGTCCAGGGTGATGTGCACGTTGTCACTCTAGCCGCAAAACTGTAACGTGTTCTACATGAGTGAGACCCGCACGCTGGACCAAGGGACGACGCCGCTGCGCTTCGCGCGAGGCTGGCACTGCCTCGGCCTGGCACAGGACTTCGCCGACGGCAAGCCGCACGCGATCAACGGCTTCGGCACCAAGCTCGTCGTCTGGCAGGACTCCCAGGGCGGGCTCAACGTGCTCGACGGCTACTGCCGGCACATGGGCGGCGACCTCACCCAGGGCACCGTCAAGGGCGACGCGATCGCCTGCCCGTTCCACGACTGGCGCTGGGGCGGCGACGGCAGGTGCAAGCAGATCCCGTACGCGCGGCGCGTGCCGATGCGTGCGCGCACGCAGCGCTACGAGACGGCTCTGCGCAACGGCCAGCTGTTCATCTGGAACGACCCGGAGGGCTCGGCCGCCGACCACGACATCCTGCCGCCCGAGCTGCCGGACGTGCTGACCGACAAGTACACGCCGTGGTCGTGGCACGTGAAGGAGATCAACGGCTCGCACTGCCGCGAGCTGATCGACAACGTCGCCGACATGGCGCACTTCTACTACGTGCACTTCGCGTTCCCGACGAGCTTCCGCAACATCTTCGAGGGGCACACGGCGACCCAGTTCATGGAGTCGAAGGGTCGGCCCGACAAGTCCGACGGCGGCTACAGCGGGGAGGACTCGACGCTGCGCTCGGAGGCGACGTACTACGGGCCGTCGTACATGATCAACTGGCTCGAGGTCGACTACAAGGGCTTCATCACCGAGGTCATCCTCGTCAACTGCCACATCCCGACCGGGCCGGACACGTTCACCCTGCAGTACGGCATCAGCGTCAAGAAGCCCGAGGGGCTCGACGACGCGACGGTGGCCTACATCGCCGAGAAGTACACCGAGTCCTTCGGTGACGGCTTCCTCCAGGACGTCGCGATCTGGGAGAACAAGGTCGCGGTCCAGAACCCGCTGCTGTGCGAGGAGGACGGCCCGGTCTACCAGCTGCGTCGCTGGTACGAGCAGTTCTACGTCGACGTGGCCGACATCAAGCCGGAGATGACCGACCGCTTCGAGTTCGAGGTCGACACCACCAAGGCCAACGAGTACTGGCACGCCGAGGTCGCCGAGAACCTCGCGAAGCGGGCGGCGGAGCCCGCGCCCGCCGAGGCCTGATGGCCTCGTTCGAGCCGCGCGACCCGGCCACCCTCGAGGAGCAGCGCCGGTACACCAGTGCTGGCCTCGCGGAGGTGACCTGCGAGGCGTGCGGGGGCTGCGTCGGCGTACGCAAGAACAGCGAGCGCCACACCTCGATCCAGTGGACTTTACAATCACTGTCGGTGTGTAAAGTGTTTGCCGAGCGGGATCCGTCGCCCGGGCGACGGGACATCCACCGCTCGTGCCCGAACATGATGGCTAGCATCGACGCCGCCGTGCGCGACGGGGAGATCTCCGTCGGCGTCGACGAGTCCTACTGAGAGGAACCCCGTGGACATCGAGTCCTTCGTGCTGGATGTCGTCGGAGTGGTCGAGGAGACCGCCGACGCCAAGTCGATCAGCTTCGCGGTGCCCGCGGGTGCCGAGGAGAAGTTCGCGTACAAGCCCGGGCAGTTCCTGACCCTCGCCGTACCGTCGGACCGGACCGGGATCGCCGCGCGCTGCTACTCGCTCTCCTCGAGCCCCCACGACGGCGGACCGTTGACCGTGACGGTCAAGCGCACCGCCGAGGGCTACGCGTCGAACTGGATCTGCGACAACCTCGAGGTCGGCGACACCATGCGCGTGCTGCCGCCGTCCGGCATCTTCACCCCGGCCTCGCTCGACGCGGACCTGCTGCTCTTCGGCGGAGGATCCGGCGTCACGCCGGTCATGTCGATCATCCGGACCGCCCTCGAAGAGGGCACCGGTCGGATCGTCGTCTTCTACGCCAATCGCGACGACACCTCGGTGATCTTCGCCCGGGAGCTCCGCGAGCTCGCCGCCGCCCACCCCGAACGGCTCCAGGTCACCCACTGGTTGGAGTCGGTCCAGGGGATCCCGACGCTCGAGCAGCTGCGCGCGTTCATGGCTCCCTGCCTGAGCTTCGACATCTTCTGCTGTGGTCCCGCGCCGTTCATGAAGGCCGTCATGGACGTCGCCAAGGAGGCCGGTCTGCCCCGCAGCCAGCGCCACCAGGAGAAGTTCGTGTCACTGGGCGGCAACCCGTTCGGCGACATCGAGGAGGTACGCCGCGCCGAGGCCGAGCTCGACCAGGCCGATGCCCTCGAGCCCGAGGAGCCCCCCGTGGCGGAGGGTCCGACCGGACCGGTGTCGGTCGAGGTCGAGCTGGACGGCGAGTCCTTCGCCTACGACGACTGGGACCCGTCGGTGAAGCTGCTCGACTTCCTCGAGGGCAAGGGTGTGAAGGCGCCCTTCTCGTGTCGCGAGGGCGAGTGCTCCGCGTGCGCCGTACGCCTCATCGAGGGTGACCTGCGCATGGACAAGAACGACGTCCTGGAGGCCGAGGACCTCGCCGACGGGATCCGACTCGGCTGCCAGTCGCACCCCCTGACCGAGGCCGTGAAGGTCACCTACAGCTAGAGGGCGCGAGCGCGTCGCCGCTGATCGGCGACTGCGGCGACTCTGCGACTGTGGCGGCCGCGCGTAGCGCGCCGCTCCCCGCTGTCAAGGATCCTCGCTGCGCTCGGCCCGCTGCGCGGCGCCTTCGGCGTCCTTGACTGCGGGTCCCTGGCGGCGCGCTGGTGGCGCGGGTGTCGGCGGCTCGCTTCGCTCGCGCCGACGCGATGCGGCCGCCTTCGGCGGCCCCATCGGTGTGTGGGTTGGGCCGTGGCTCGACATTGTGGAGTTCTGGGGTCGCCAGGTGGCTCTGGGACTCCACGATCTTGGTCTAGGGACGTCGGTGGAACCGCCACGCGCCGGTGGGCGACTCGGGGTCGTGGGCGACGCGGGGTCGTGGGCGGCGTGGTGACGGTGGCGCGGGCGTCGGCCGACCGCGATGCGGCCACATCGTGTGGATTCGTGGCCACGTGGTGGCTCCAGATCCACACGATGTCTAGGGCCGTCGATGGAAGCGCCAGGCGCCGGTCGGCATGACTTCATGGGTCATGCGGGGGTCGTGGGCCGCGTGGTGGTGATGGCTGCAGAGCAGGACGCCACCAGCGAGGTCGGTCTTCCCGCCCTGACTCCACGGATGCGAATGATGTGCCTCGCACCAGGTGGCAGGGATCGAGCATCCCTCCGCTCTGCATTGCTTGTCGCGCAGTCGCAGCGCTTTACGTTGGGCGGCGTTGAAGAGCCGTCGTGCTCGGCCGAGGTTGAGGATCTCGCCCTTGCCGCCGAGGACGACGGGGACGATCTTCGCGGTGCACGCTAGGCGGCGTGCTTCGTCGGCGGTGATGCGGAGGTCGCTGTCGAGGGAGCCGATGATGCCGGCGGTGGCGAGGTCGCGACGCAGTTCCTCGAGCGTCACGGTGACCATGATGGTGGTGGTGTCGCCGCCGTGGTCGGGGAGCTTGCTGGGGTCGAGGCGCTCGAGGAGGGAGCAGAAGGCGTGGCCGAGCTTCTGCGACCGGGGTGCGTGTTCGGCGTCCTGCCGCGGGGAGGAGAACGCGTCGAGGTAGGTCTCCAGGCGGGCAGCGACTGCATCCGGCACCAACGCCACGATCCGCGTCAGGCCGTCGCCGAGGCGCTTGAACCGGAGCGAGGTCCTCACCCGGGCGCGTTGTTCCTCGCGTTCGAACGCCTTGGCGTCAGCCTCGTCCGCGATCTCGGGCGCGACGACAGCCAGGATCCGGTCGCCCAGGGTGCGAAGCTCACGCGGTCCGAACTGGCCGGCGAGCTCGACGAGGTGCTTCTCTGCGCGCCGCCTCGTCACCTGGTCGATCTCGGGCGGGAGCTTCTCCAACGCCGCGACGATCACCTGGGCCTGGGCACGGTTCACCGACCCGGTCCGCATGCCCGCGCCGACCTGGCGCCACCGCTCGTCGATGGCTTCCGCCAGCTTCAGCTCGGCACGCACGCTCTGGGGATCCAGGTGGGCCTCGTGGGCCAGCCACATCCCGGCGTCGCGGGCGCCGGCGTCCTGGGCGAGGTCGCCGGCGGCGGCGAGGACCCGCATCTCGGCCTCTTCGACCTGGGCTTTCAACGCTGCCAGCCCACGCAACGCCGTGGCCTTGTCGCCCGGTGTCATGTAGACGGGCTCGACTGAAGCGACGCCGGCGAAGGCGCGGCGAGAGGTGTTCACTGCACGCAGCATCGGGTGCTCTGACACCGATGCTGCGGTCATGGTGACTCCCGAGAGATGAGGCTTGATTCGTACCTTCATCATACATGTGTTCGAACGTTTCCTCAATGCAAGATTCGACCAGACGTGCAGGTCAGAGCCACTTTTCGCTGCCGGCGGAATTGGTTTCGATACGCCCTCGCCTAGCGGCTCGGGCTACTCAACCAACGGCCGGGAGGCGGCCGCTTGGCGGCGGCGCGAGCGAAGCGAGCCGCCGCCCATCCGCGCCGCCATCCGACCGTCCGGGACCCGCGGTCAAGGACGCCGTAGGCGCCGCGAAGCGGGCCGAGCGAAGCGAGGATCCTTGACGGCGGGAGACGGTCGGATAAGCGCGGCCGCCAGTCGACGCCGCGGAGCACCGGCCAGCGGCAACCGGCGATCAGCAGGCGAGTCAGGCGAGCTTGGCGGCGAGGCGCTTGGCCGACATGTACGCGATCGACTCGATCGAGATCATCGGGTTCACGCCGGAGGCGGTGGGGAAGCAGGCGCCGTCCATGACGTAGAGGCCGGGGAGGTCCCAGGCCTGGCCGTCGGGGTCGACGGCTGACGTCGTGGGGGAGCCGCCCATGCGCGCGGAGCCGAGGATGTGGAACGAACCGACGGCGACCTTGCCCGGCGCGAAGCCGAGGCGTCGGCACTCGGCGACCCATGCCTGGCGCGAGCCCTGCTTGCCGGGGAAGTACTCAGCGATCGCCTGGTGCGGGGAGTAGATGGTGTGGGCGCCGGCGGCCTCCAGGATCTGCGCGGCACCGTCGAAGCCCCGCAGCATCCGGTCGGTGTCGCCAGGGGAGAGGGTGTAGCGGACCACGGGCTCGCCGTCCTTGCCGGCCTTGACGGTGCCGACGGAGTCCTTGTCGCGCAGCAGCACGCCGATGCCGGCGATGTGGGCCGACTGCTTCATGCGCTGCAGGTGGTCGGCGCCGTTGCGCCAGCCGATGAATGAGCTGGCGAACCCGGGTGTCATCGAAGCGGTCTCGAAGATGACGCCGTAGCCCTCGCCGTCCAGGTCGGCGAGCTGGTCGACGTACCTCGTCTGCATGCCGCCGGTCCACGGCTCGACCCGCTCGTCGAGCACGCCCATGATCGCGGTCGCCGGGTGCAGTCGCAGGTTCTTGCCGATGTTGGGGTTGGTCAGCCCGCTGCGCTGGAGGAGGGCGGGGGTCTGGATCGCGCCCGCGGCCGCGACGACGGCGCGGGCGCGGACGGTGACCGTGTGGCCGTTCGACGTACGTCCCGTGACGCCCGAGGCTCGTCCGCCGGAGCGGTCGATGCTGCGCACCTTGACGTCGGTCAGGATGCGCGACCCGCGCCCGGCCGCGTCGGCGAGCCAGGTCTTCGCAGTCGACTGCTTGGCCCCGATCCGGCAGCCGAGGCCGCAGCGGCCACACTCGATGCCCTGGTCGCAGCCCTTGACGTTGCGAGGCATCGGCGCGGCCGGCCAGTCGAGGGCGGCCGCACCACGCTCCATGATCGCGTCGCGCGACGAGGCGGCACTGCTGTCGCTGTTGACGCCGAGCCGGTCGTAGACGGCGTCCATCGCGCCGGCGTACTCGTCGGTGTCGAACTGGGGTACGCCGTGACCGGCCCATTCCTTGCGCACGTGATCGGGGGTGCGGAACGACGTCGAGTAGTTGACGACGGTGCCTCCGCCCAGGCCTGCACCGGCCAGCAGCATCATCTGGCCCTCGGTGGTCGCGGCGGGCGCGGCGGCGTACAGCTCTCCGAAGCCGTGCTCCTCGCTGCCGTCGAAGTCGCGCTCGTCGTGCATCTGCCCGGCCTCGAGCACGATGACGTCGAGGCCGGCCTCGGACAGGACGCCGGCGACGGTGCCACCGCCGGCGCCGGACCCGACGATGACGACGTCGCAGTCGAGCGTGACGTCGCCGGTGACCGGAACGGGCGTGATCGTCGGTGCCGGCGGGTTGTCGATGACCCCGGGCGGTGCGGGATAGCCGATCGCGTCCCAGACGGACTCGCCGCCGGCCATGTAGTACGGGCCGATCGAGGCACCCTTCAGGGCACAGAAGAGGGCACGCTTGGCGCCTATCCTCGAGTCGCGCAACGACCGGAGGGCGGCCTCGCGCTCGGCGGTGGGGAGGTCGGAGAAGCGGCGCGGCTTGCCGGTGAGCGCGAGCCCGAGACCGCGTGAGTTCCAGCCGGCGAGCAGCAGCTTGAGCTGCTTGACCTCGGCCGCTCGGGGGTTGCGCTCGGCCATCCTCAACGCGAAGTCGACCGACCGGGTCTCGCTGGCGGCGGGCATGTCGTCCGTGCCGGGGACGAAGGTGTCGGCGATGAGCCGCATCGCGGCGATCTGCTTCTCGCTGAAGGCCATGCGCGGACTGTAGTGCGCATCACATTCGCAGCGACAGGGCGCGTGGGCTGGATTTACTTAGCCGATGTGAAATAAATTCGCTCGACGTGAGCAAACGGACCGACGTCGACAGTCCCCGCTACAAGTGGGTCGCACTGTCCAACACCACCCTCGGCATCCTGATCAGCACCATCAACTCCTCGATCGTGCTGATCTCGTTGCCGGCGATCTTCAAGGGCATCCACCTCGACCCGCTCGGTGCCGGCAACGTGAGCTACCTGCTCTGGATGATCATGGGCTTCCTGGTCGTCTCCGCGGTCCTGGTGGTGATGCTCGGTCGCCTCGGCGACATGTACGGCCGGGTGAAGATCTACAACCTCGGCTTCGTCGTCTTCACGATCTCCTCGATCCTGCTCTCGCTCGACCCGTTCACCGGCGGTCACGGAGCGATGTGGCTGATCGTCGGCCGCGTGCTCCAGGGTGTCGGCGGCTCGATGCTCTTCGCCAACTCGACCGCGATCCTGACCGACGCCTTCCCGCCCGAGAAGCGGGGCATGGCGCTGGGCGTCAACAACGTCGCCGCCGTCGCCGGGTCGTTCCTGGGTCTGATCATCGGTGGCGTCCTGTCGGAGATCGACTGGCGCCTGGTCTTCTGGGTCTCGGTCCCGATCGGTGTCGTCGGCACGATCTGGTCCTACCTGTCCCTGCACGAGACGGGCGTACGCCGGCACGGCAGCCTCGACCTGCCCGGCAACCTGTCCTTCGCGGTCGGCCTGACCTCGATCCTCGTCGCGATCACCTACGGCATCCAGCCGTACGGTGCGCACACGATGGGCTGGACGAACCCGTGGGTCCTGACCGGCCTGATCGGCGGGACGGTCGTGCTCGTGCTGTTCTGCTGGATCGAGACCCGCTCGGCCGACCCGATGTTCGCGATGAGCCTGTTCAAGATCCGGCCGTTCTGGGCCGGCAACCTGGCCGGACTGCTGTCGTCGATCGCCCGCGGTGGCATGCAGTTCATGCTGATCATCTGGCTGCAGGGCATCTGGCTGCCGCTGCACGGCTACTCCTACGAGTCGACGCCGCTCTGGGCGGGCATCTACATGCTCCCGCTGACCGTCGGCTTCCTCATCGCGGGCCCGCTGTCCGGCGTGCTCTCCGACCGCTTCGGCGCCCGTCTGTTCGCCACCGGCGGGATGATCCTGGCGGCCGCCACGTTCGTGGGCTTCCTGCTGATCCCCGCCAACTTCGCCTACGGCGTCTTCGCGACGCTGCTGCTGGTCAACGGCCTGGCGATGGGACTCTTCGCGGCCCCCAACGCCTCCGCGATCATGAACTCCGTCCCTGCCCACCAGCGCGGGGCTGCGTCCGGCATGCGCGGGACGTTCTTCAACGCCGGCTCGTCGCTGTCCATCGGCGTCTTCTTCTCGCTGATGATCGCCGGCCTCGCCTCCCAGCTGCCGTCGACGCTCACGGGCGGCCTGTCTGCCCACGGGGTCGCGGCGAAGGCCGCCGACGCGGCCGGCCAGATGCCGCCGGTCGCCTCGCTGTTCGCCTCGTTCCTGGGCTTCAACCCGATCCGGACGATCCTCGACCAGATCCAGGCGCACGGCATCTCGCTCGGTTCGCCGGACCTCTCCACCCTGACCGGCAAGCAGTTCTTCCCCGAGCTCATGTCGGATCCCTTCCACCACGGCCTGATCGTGGTCTTCGGCGCCGCCGCCGGCATGTGCCTGCTCGCCGCGCTCACCTCGTGGCTGGCCGGCGGCAAGTACGTCCATGCCGAGGAGCCGGTCGTCGGCGAGGCCGCGGTCAACATGGCACTCCCCGAGGAGGAGTGACGTGACCACCGACCAGGAGCGCGACGGCGATGTCGCCGCCGACCTGTACGTCGCGATGGTCCGGCTCCTGCGCGACCTCCGGCGCAGCGCCCCGAAGGAGGGCGTCGCCGCCAGCGGCCTGAGCGCGTTGTACGCGCTCTCGCGTCTCGGACCGTGCCGGGCCAGCGCGCTCGCGGAGTTCGAGGGGGTCAGTGCCGCCGCGGTCACCCGGATCGTCGACCGCGTCTGCGAGCTGGGGTACGCCGAGAGGTCGGCCGATCCCGACGACGGCCGCGCGGTCCTGGTCGGGCTCACGGCGGCCGGGCGCAAGGTCGTCGCTGCCGGCGCGGAGGCCCGGATCTCCGACGTACGCCGGCGCATCGGCACCCTGCCTGCCGTCGACCAGGCGCGCCTCGCCGAGCTGGCACCGCTGCTGCACCACCTCGTCGAGGGATAGGTCGAGGGATAGCTACTCGCTGGGACGCCGATCGAGCAGCAGCCGGATCAGGCCCCAGGCGACGAACGCCAGACCGAGGACCGCGGAGAACAGGCCGACCCCGACCAGGAAGTGCACCATCGCCGGCGTCGGGTGCCCGGGCTCGCGCATGCCGCGCGCCCAGGCCGTGATGCCGAGGCCGACGACCGTGTAGAAGATGCCGCGGAGCAGCCAGACCAACGGCGCCGTCGGGGGAGTCTCGGGGGCGAATCCGGCACCGCCTCCGGTCACCATCCGCGCTCGCGCCACTCCGCGAGGTGGGGCCGCTCGTCGCCCAGGACGCCGTCCTTGCCGTGGCCCGGGTAGAACCAGGTGTCGTCGGGGAAGCGGCCGAAGACCTTGTGCTCGACGTCGTCGATCAGGGTCGCGAACGCCGCCTTGTCGCCGAACGTCGCGCCGCAGCCTCCGGGGAACAGCGAGTCGCCGGTGAAGAGGTGCCAGGTGCCACCGTTCGCGGTGTCGTCGTGGGCCAGCGCGATCGAGCCGGGCGTGTGGCCGGTGATCCGGACGACCTCGAGCGTGCACCCGCCGACGGAGATCGTGTCGCCGTCCGCGACGCGCACCGACACCGGTACGCCGGTCTGCTCGGTGATCGCGTCGGCATCCGGCGCTCCGGCGTACGTCGTCGCGCCGGTCGCCTCGACCACGGCGGCGAGCGCCCGGTGGTGGTCCCAGTGCTGGTGGGTGGTGACCACGGCGGCGAGGCCGTCGCTGACGAGCGGCAGCAGCGTCTCGGCCTCGGCAGCAGCGTCGATGAGCAGCTGCTCGCCGGTCGCGTTGCAGCGCAGCAGGTAGGCGTTGTTGGCCATCTTCTCGTCGACGGCCACCTTGGTGATGGTCAGCCTCGCGAGCTCGCGTACGTCGGCCGGCCCGCCGACCGTCACGTCGCCGGTGTAGGTCATCGCCATGCGCCCAGCGTAGGCAGGGGGCGGGTGGACGTCAGCCCTTCGCCCGTGCCGCGACCGAGCAGCCACCAGGCGAGGTCGCCGGCGGAGCCGGCCACGCCGTGTCCGCCCTTGCCGACCAGGACGGTCCGGCCCAGGTCCTGGGCGTGCAACGTGAGCGAGACCTGCTCGCCGCGGTCCGCCGCGGCCGTCTCGAGGGCAGAGGCGGCGAAGGGGAGCGGCCAGTCGGCCGGCGTGTAGCCGAGACCGAGGTCGACCCGGTGGACCTCGACCTCGCGCCAGCGGGCCTCGACGATGGTCGGTGCGTCCATCACCGGCCCGCCGGGGATCCGCTCGACGCTCACGCCGACCTTCATCAGGCGAAGCTCGCCGGCCAGGCGCAGCGAGGCCATCTGGTTCTGCGCGCGCAGCTCGTCGGCCGACCCGGAGGAGCGCTCCTCCACCTCGGCGTTGCGCGACTGCTGGGAGTCGTAGACCGGGATCGGAGCGTCCGTCCGGGCGCCGCGCAGCGCCCGCGCGAGGCCGTGGGCGTTCAGGGCGACGTGGGCGACGACGTGGCCGCGGGTCCAGCCCGGGAGCAGCGACGGTTCGCGCAGCTGCTCGTCGGTCAGGTCCGCGAGCGAGGCGAGATAGCGGTCGGTGGCGTCCAGCAGGGCTTCGACGGAGTTCACGGCCCCATTCTCCCGCAGTCGTGATGTGGGTATGTCGGTGGCGCTCCGTAGGCTGGCCGGGTGCAGGATCAGCTCATCATCCGCGGCGCCCGAGAGCACAACCTCAAGGACGTCTCGATCGACCTTCCCCGCGACTCGCTCATCGTGTTCACGGGCCTCTCCGGCTCCGGCAAGTCGAGCCTGGCCTTCGACACCATCTTCGCGGAGGGCCAGCGTCGCTACGTCGAGTCGCTGTCGGCGTACGCCCGTCAGTTCCTCGGCCAGATGGACAAGCCGGACGTCGACTTCATCGAGGGCCTCAGCCCTGCGGTGAGCATCGACCAGAAGTCCACGAGCAAGAACCCGCGCTCCACGGTCGGCACCATCACCGAGGTCTACGACTACCTCCGCCTGCTCTACGCCCGCGCCGGCCGGGCCCACTGCCCGACCTGCGGTGCTCCGATCGAGCGCCAGACGCCGCAGCAGATCGTCGACCGGATCCTCGCGCTCGAGGAGGGGGCCCGCTTCCAGGTCCTCGCCCCGGTCGTCCGGGGCCGCAAGGGTGAGTACGTCGACCTCTTCCGCACCCTGCAGGCGCAGGGCTTCAGCCGCGCGCGGGTCGACGGCGAGACGCACAGCCTCGACGACCCGCCCACGCTCGACAAGAAGCTCAAGCACACCATCGAGGTCGTCGTCGACCGCCTCGCGGTGAAGGAGACCTCCAAGCGTCGCCTGACCGACTCCGTCGAGACCGCCCTCGGCCTGGCCGGCGGCCTGGTCCTCTTCGACTTCGTCGACTCCGGCGAGCAGCTGCGCTTCAGCGAGAAGATGGCCTGCCCCAACGAGCACCCCATCGACACCGACGACCTCGAGCCGCGCTCGTTCTCGTTCAACTCCCCGTTCGGCGCCTGCCCGACCTGCACCGGCCTCGGCACCCGCATGGAGGTCGACCCGGAGCTGGTCGTGCCCGACCCCACCGCGACGCTCGCCGAGGGCGCGCTCCAGCCGTGGAGCCACGCGCACGTCGCCGACTACTTCGGCAAGCTGCTGATCGCGCTCGGCGAGGAGCTCGGCTTCGACGTCGACACCCCCTGGCAGGACCTCCCGGCCAACGCGCAGAAGTCGATCCTCAACGGTCACTCGACCAAGGTCCACGTCGTCACCCGCAACCGCTACGGCCGCGAGCGCGCCTACTACGCCGAGTTCGAGGGCGTGCGCCGCTACGTCGAGCGGAGGCACCGTGAGGCCGAGAGCGACGTCAGCCGCGAGCGCATGGAGGGATTCATGCGCGAGGTGCCCTGCCCGGTCTGCAACGGCTCCCGCCTCAAGCCCGTCTCGATGTCGGTCACCCTCGGCTCCAAGGAGCAGGGCGGCAAGAACATCGCCGAGGTCTGCGCGCTGCCGATCAACGAGGCGGCCGACTACCTGCGCCACCTCGACCTGTCGTCGCGCGAGCGCCAGATCGGCGAGCGGGTCCTCAAGGAGATCCAGGAGCGGCTCAACTTCCTGCTCGACGTCGGCCTCGACTACCTCTCGCTCGACCGACCGAGCGGGAGCCTGTCCGGCGGCGAGGCCCAGCGCATCCGGCTCGCCACGCAGATCGGCGCAGGCCTGGTCGGCGTGCTCTACGTCCTCGACGAGCCCTCCATCGGCCTGCACCAGCGCGACAACCAGAAGCTGATCGAGACCCTGGTCCGGCTCAAGGAGCTCGGCAACACCCTCATCGTCGTCGAGCACGACGAGGACACCATCAAGGTCGCCGACTGGGTCGTCGACATCGGCCCGGGCGCCGGCGAGCACGGCGGCCAGGTCATCCACTCCGGGCCGGTCAAGGGCCTGCTCGAGCACCCCGACTCGATGACCGGGCAGTACCTGTCGGGGAGGCGCGAGATCGCCGTCCCCGCCGTACGCCGTCCCCGCACCATCGGCCGCGAGCTGAAGGTGATCGGCGCCAAGGAGCACAACCTGCAGAACGTGGACGTCGCCTTCCCGCTCGGCATGTTCGTCGCCATCACCGGCGTCTCCGGCTCCGGCAAGTCGACGCTGGTCAACGACATCCTCTACACCTCGCTGGCCAAGCAGATCTACGGCGCCCGCACGATCCCGGGTCGCCACCAGAAGATCACCGGCCTCGAGCACGTCGACAAGGTGATCCACGTCGACCAGGGCCCGATCGGCCGCACGCCGCGGTCCAACCCGGCGACCTACACCGGCGTCTTCGACCACGTCCGCAAGCTGTTCGCGCAGACGCCCGAGGCCAAGATGCGCGGCTACCTCCAGGGACGCTTCTCGTTCAACGTCAAGGGCGGCCGCTGCGAGGCGTGCTCCGGCGACGGCACGATCAAGATCGAGATGAACTTCCTGCCCGACGTCTACGTCCCGTGCGAGGTCTGCCACGGCGCCCGCTACAACCGCGAGACGCTCGAGGTGCACTACAAGGGCAAGACCATCGCCGACGTGCTGGACATGCCGATCGAGGAGGCCGCCGAGTTCTTCGCCGCGGTACCCGCGATCAGCCGCCACATGAAGACGCTCTGCGAGGTCGGTCTGGGCTACGTCCGGCTCGGGCAGCCTGCGACCACGCTGTCCGGCGGCGAGGCCCAGCGGGTCAAGCTCGCCACCGAGCTGCAGAAGCGGTCGACCGGCCGCACGGTCTACGTCCTCGACGAGCCGACGACAGGGCTGCACTTCGAGGACATCCGCAAGCTGCTCTCGGTCCTGCAGAGCCTGGTCGACAAGGGCAACACGGTGCTGACGATCGAGCACAACCTCGACGTCATCAAGACCGCCGACTGGCTGATCGACATGGGCCCCGAGGGCGGCTCGCGCGGCGGCCAGGTCGTCGCGCAGGGCACGCCCGAGGAGGTCGCGAAGGTCGCCGAGAGCTACACCGGCATGTTCCTCAAGCCGTTGCTCGACGGCCGCGAGGCCAAGCAGAGCAGGCCGGTCCGGGTCAAGGCCTGACCCCGCGCCCGCTCAGCCGGTTCACAGCCACGCGTTCTACGCTCCGCCCATGACGAACATCAGCAGGCGCCAGGCCCTCTGTGGCGTCGCGGCGCTCGGCGCCGGCGTACCTCTCCTCGCGGCGTGCGGCGGCGCGGGCTCTCCTGGGGACAGCGCCGCCCCACCGGCCGCCGGCACGCTCCTGGCCAAGAAGGCAGACGTCCCCGTCGGCAGCGGCATCGTGGTCACCGAGCACAACGTGATCGTGACCCAGCCGAAGGCGGGCACGTTCCAGGCCTACTCCAACATCTGCACCCACATGCAGTGCCCGATCACCGCTGTCGAGGGCGACCACGTCGAGTGCGGCTGTCACCACAGCCAGTTCTCGCTCGCCGACGGCTCGGTGCTCCAGGGACCGGCGACGGTCGCGCTTCCAGCGGTCGCCATCAAGGTCAAGGGCGACTCGATCCTCACGGCCTGAGCGTCGACTCCCGCCACGCGACGTCGCGCGGCGCGTGGCGACGGTCCAGCCGGCGGTCGAGCAGGTCCCGTGCCTCGGTCCAGCGCTCGGCGCGCAGGAGCGCGGCGATGCGCGCCTCCTCGATGATCTCCCGCTGGGCGTCGGACCCGCCGAGGCGCCACTGGTGGGCGTCGAGCAGTCCGAGTGCGTCGGCCGCCTCGGAGGCGTGACCGCGCGCGAGCCGGCCCAGCGCGGAGGCGAGGGGTGCGACGACCTCGCGGAACGTCGGGTGAGCGTGGACCGCCGCCCACGCCGTGATCCGGTCGAGCTCGTCGACGTCGCCGGCCGCGGTGAGCGCGGTCGCCACGTGCAGGGCCAGGAACGGCGTGGCCGGGCGTTCGATGGTCAGCGGGTTGGTCGTGGCGATGACGTCGCCGATGTCCGGGACCGCCTCGGCCGACGGCGTGAGCGCCCAGCGGAACAGGAGCGAGCCGCTGTCGACCAACGACCGGCAGCCCAGCGCGCCGGCGGGGTCGAGCTGGGCGTGGTAGCGCGTGCGCACCGCGTCGAGGTCGCCGAGCGAGAGCTCGTGCATGGCCGCGTGCCAGGAGAAGTGGGACAGCGACTCCGATGCCGATCCGTCGGCGAGCACCCACTCCGACATCCATCGCAGCCCACCGACGTGGTCGCCGGTCTCGTAGTGCGCGTGCGCCCGCGCGTGCGCGGAGTGCCCGGCACCCGGCTCGATCGCGAGCGAGGCGCACGACAGGCTCATCGCCTCGTCGAAGCGGCACTGCTCCTGGCGCATGAAGGCGAGCAGCCCGGCGTACCACCAGTCCTCGCCGTACGCCGGAGCGGCTTGCTCGACCAACGCCCAGGCCTGCTCGGGGACCTCGGTCGCGCCGGCGAAGGCGATCGTCGGCACGGCGATGGAGAGCAGCAACGAGTCGGCCGGGTGCTCGGTGACATGGCGGAGCAGGGGAGCGGTGTCGCCCTCGATGTAGCGGGTGAGCGCGTAGATGTGTGAGCGCTCGCGGTCGCTGCAGCGACCCGCGTGGATGCGCGCCCGCGCGAGCCGTGCGTCCACGTCCACCGGCGCCCCGAACTCGTGCCCCATCAGCGCCAGCACCGCGTGCCCGAGCGCGAAGGACGGGTCGTGCGCGATCGCCTCGGCGAAGTGGTCGAGCGCGCCGCGCTTGAGCCGCAGCACGTCCAGCAGGCCTTCGTTGTACGCCGCCGCTGCCACCGGCGTCGTCGACAGCCGGAGGCCGTAGCGATCGACGGGGTGCATGAAACCAAAGTAGACGACTGCACTTTGGATCACGCGCGATCGGGGGCGATGCGCGCCAGATATCCGATTCGGCCGCGCGACGGCGATGCGAGGCGGACACTCGAGTCATGCGCACCCCCCGCCACCTCGCTGCCCTGACCGCCACCACCGCACTGCTGGTGGCCGTACCCGTGGGAGCGATGGTCGCTCCGGCCCATGCGTCGGGCCGGTCCTGGACCACGATCGCGACGTACGGCGGCGCCAAGCACCAGGCGTGCAAGGAGCTGGTGAACAGCGGCGCGACCTGGCGGATCTACAACCGGCTCGTCAACGGCAACCAGGCACGGGTCGGCGCCGGGATGATCGTGCTCAAGAACAACGAGGAGACCTCGCGCGTGTGGGACTCCGGCCTGATCGCCAAGGGGCACACCTCCGACGTCGGCTCGGTGTCGATCCCGAAGGGCAACCCCGCCTTCACGCTGGTGCACAGCGAGCACGAGTCGCAGAGCGGCAACGGCGGGCCCGTGGGGATCGGCAGCATCGGCCGCTGCTGACCGCGCGCAGCCCATGGTCGGTGGCGATCCGTAGGGTTGGGCCGTGCCACTGATCAACCGCCCGAGGACCGGGGAGATCCCGACCGAGCCGGGTGTCTACAAGTGGCGCGACAAGACCGGCCGCGTGATCTACGTCGGCAAGGCGAAGAACCTCCGTGCACGGCTGACGTCGTACTTCCAGGACGTCGTCAACCTGCACCCCCGCACCGCCCAGATGGTGACGACCGCGGCGACGGTCGAGTGGACGGTCGTCAAGACCGAGGTCGAGGCGCTGCAGCTGGAGTACTCCTGGATCAAGGAGTTCGACCCGCGCTTCAACGTCAAGTACCGCGACGACAAGTCCTACCCCTGGCTCGCTGTGACGGTCGGCGAGGAGTTCCCGCGGGTGATGGTGGGACGCGGCGCCAAGCGCAAGGGGACTCGCTACTTCGGTCCCTACAGCCATGCCTGGGCGATCCGCGAGACGGTCGACATCCTGCTGCGGGTCTTCCCGATGCGCTCGTGCAGCAACGGCGTCTTCAAGCGCTCCGGCCAGATCGGCCGCCCCTGCCTGCTGGGCTACATCGACAAGTGCTCGGCGCCCTGCGTCGGCCAGATCAGCGCCGAGGAGCACCGCGCGATCGTCGAGGACTTCTGCGAGTTCATGGCGGGACGCACGACCGCGTTCACCCGCCGCATCGAGAAGGAGATGTACGCCGCCTCCGACGCCCTCGACTTCGAGAAGGCGGCCCGCCTTCGTGACGACCTCGGTGCGATGCACAAGGCGCTGGAGAAGCAGGCCGTGGTGCTCGGTGACGGTGCCGACGCCGACGTCATCGCCCTGGCGGAGGACCCGCTCGAGGTGGCCGTCCAGGTCTTCCACGTCCGGGGCGGCCGGATCCGCGGCCAGCGCGGCTGGGTCGCCGACCGCACCGACGAGGGCGGCACGGCCGAGCTGGTCGAGATGTTCCTGCTCCAGCTCTACGGCGGCGTCTCGGCCGACGAGGCCCGGGACGCGGTGCCGCGCGAGATCCTGGTGCCGGCCCTGCCGCCCGACCTGGCGACCTTCGAGGAGCTGCTCAGCGACCGACGGGGGAGCCGGGTCGACATCCGGGTGCCCCAGCGCGGCGACAAGAAGAACCTCCAGGAGACCGTCCAGCGCAACGCCAAGGAGTCCCTGGCGGTGCACAAGACCAAGCGCGCCAGCGACCTGACGACCCGCAACCTGGCGCTGGCCGAGATCGCGGAGGCGCTCGAGCTCGACGAGGCCCCGCTGCGGATCGAGTGCTACGACGTCTCCCACCTCCAGGGCACCGAGATCGTCGCCTCGATGGTGGTCTTCGAGGACGGCCTGTCCCGCAAGGGCGAGTACCGCCGCTTCGTGATCAAGGACCAGGAGGGCTCCGACGACGTGAAGGCCATGCACGAGGTCATCACCCGGCGGTTCAAGCGACTCCTGGACGAGCAGGCCAACTCCGAGCTCCGCGCGGGCGACGGGGCCCAGGGTCCGATGCTGGTCGACCCCGACACCGGCCGCCCGCGCAAGTTCGCCTACGCGCCGGGGCTGGTCGTCGTCGACGGTGGCGCGCCCCAGGTCGCGGCCGCCCAGCGGGCGCTCGACGAGCTCGGCATCGACGACATCCCGGTCTGCGGGCTGGCCAAGCGGCTCGAGGAGGTGTGGCTGCCCGGCGAGGAGGACCCCGTGATCCTGCCGCGCAGCAGCGAGGGCCTCTACCTCCTGCAGCGCGTCCGCGACGAGGCCCACCGGTTCGCGATCACCCACCACCGCAACCGGCGTACCTCCTCGATGGTGGAGTCCGTGCTGGACGACGTACCCGGCCTCGGAGAGGTACGCCGACGCACCCTGCTGCGCCACTTCGGCTCGCTGAAGAAGCTCCGCACCGCGTCGGTCGAGGAGCTGGCCACCGTGCCCGGGATCGGCCCGTCGACGGCGACCGCCATCAAGGACGCGCTGGCGCTGGACGACGCCAAGCGCTCGGCGACGCGCAAGAATGGCGCCCATGACTGAGGGACAGCTGGTCGTCGTCACCGGCATGACCGGTGCCGGCCGGAGCACGGCCGCCAAGGAGCTCGAGGACCTCGGCTTCTACGTCGTCGACAACCTGCCGCCGAGCCTGGTGCCCGACGTCGTACGTCTCGTCGACGCCGACCAGGGTCCGCTCCAGCCGATCGCGGTGGTGGTCGACGTACGTTCCGGCTCGTTCTTCCAGGGGCTGGCGAACACGCTGGCCCAGGGCGTCGCCGGACGCGCGACCACGTTGCTCTTCCTCGACGCAGGCGACGAGGTCCTGGTCCGCCGCCAGGAGGCCGTACGCCGCCCGCACCCGCTCCAGCAGGGCGGCCGGCTGCTCGACGGGCTGGAGCGCGAGCGCGTCGCGCTGGCCGACCTGCGCGCCGAGGCCGACCTCGTGATCGACACCAGCAGCCTCAACGTGCACCAGCTGACCGCGCGGATCGCTGACGCGTTCGGCAGCCCCGACGCGACCCGGCTGCGGGTCACGGTGATCAGCTTCGGCTTCAAGTACGGCATCCCGGTCGACGCCGACTACGTCGCCGACATGCGCTTCCTGCCGAACCCGCACTGGGTCCCCGAGCTGCGCAACCACACCGGGCGCGACGCCGACGTCTCGGAGTTCGTGCGCTCCCAGCCGGGCGCCGAGGAGTTCCTGACCGGTTACGTGCCGGTGCTGGCCGGCGTCGCCGAGGGCTACGCCCGCGAGGGCAAGCGGTTCATGCGCGTGGCCATAGGCTGCACCGGCGGCAAGCACCGGAGCGTCGCGATGAGCGAGGAGATCGCCAGCCGGCTGACCGATCTCGGGTTCGCCGCCCGCGCGCTCCACCGCGACCTCGGGCGGGAGTGAGGTGACCCCGATCCCGCCCGGCGATCGCGCCCAGGCGGTCGTCGCCCTCGGCGGCGGCCACGGCCTGCACGCCTCCCTCAGTGCCCTGCGCCACCTGGTCGACGACCTCACCGTCGACGAGCTGACCGCGATCGTGACGGTCGCCGACAACGGTGGCTCCTCGGGGCGCCTGCGCGACCAGTTCGGCGTGCTCCCTCCCGGTGACCTCCGGATGGCGCTCGCCGCCCTCTGTGGTGACGACGGCTGGGGCGACACCTGGGCCCGCGTCCTGCAGCACCGCTTCACCGGTGACGGCGACCTCGGCGGCCACGTCGTCGGCAACGTCCTCATCGCCGGCCTCTGGGACCTTCTCGGCGATCACGTCGACGCGCTCGACATGGTCGGCAAGCTGCTCGGTGCCAAGGGCCGGGTGCTCCCGATGGCGCTCGAGCCGATGGACATCACTGCCGAGGTGCGGGGCCTGGTGCCGGGTCATCCCGACGCGCTGGTCGCGGTGCGCGGCCAGGTCGAGGTCGCCACGACCGACGGCGTGATCGACTCGGTCGCGCTCGTCCCGACCGACCCCGAGGTCAGCCCGGCGGTCGTCGCCGCGATCGAGGAGGCCGACTGGATCGTGCTCGGCCCGGGCTCCTGGTTCACCTCGGTGATCCCGCACCTGCTGGTGCCGCAGCTGCGCGAGGCGCTGGCTCGCACTGACGCCCGGTTGGTCGTGGTGCTCAACCTCGCCGAGCAGCCGGGGGAGACCGGCGGCTTCGGACCGGCCGACCACCTCGGCGTACTCCTCGAGCATGCGCCGGACCTCCATGTCCACACCGTCATCGCCGACCGCGGCAGCCTCGAGGGTGACCATCTCGAGGAGCTCGAGCACTGCGTCGCCGCCCACGACGCGAGGCTGCTCCTGGCCGACGTCGCCGTCGGCGACGGCACCCCGCGCCACGACCCGCGGCTCCTCGCCGAGGTGTACGCCGAGGTCTTCGCCACCCCGTGAGTCCAGGCCGCCGACGTGGGCCGGAGGGTCGTTGACGCGCGTGAGAGGGTTGTGGCCATGGCGATGACCGCTCAGGTGAAGGCAGAGCTCGCGGCGATCCCCGTGACGAAGGCATGCTGCCGGAAGGCGGAGGTGGCCTCGACGCTGCGCTTCGCGGGTGGGCTGCACATCGTCGGTGGCCGGATCGTGGTCGAGGCCGAGCTGGACACCGGTTCCGCCGCTCGCCGGCTGCGCAAGGACATCGCCGAGATCTTCGGGCAGAGCTCCGACGTCGTGATGGTCCAGGGCAACGGCCTGCGCAAGGGCAGCCGCTACATCGTGCGGGTGGTGCGTGACGGCGAGGCGCTCGCGCGTCAGACCGGGCTGCTCGACCAGCGCGGTCGTCCCGTTCGCGGCCTGCCGCCGGCGGTCGTCTCCGGCGGCGCCTGTGACGCCGTCGCTGCGTGGCGTGGCGCGTTCCTGGCCCATGGCTCCCTGACCGAGCCGGGTCGCTCGTCCTCGCTGGAGGTCACCTGCCCCGGCTCCGAGGCCGCCCTCGCCCTGGTCGGTGTCTCGCGCCGGCTGGGCATCCAGGCCAAGGCCCGCGAGGTCCGTGGGGTGGATCGCGTCGTGATCCGCGACGGCGACGCCATCGGCCAGCTGCTCACGCGCCTCGGCGCCCACGAGACGCTGATGGCCTGGGAGGAGCGCCGCATGCGCCGCGAGGTGCGCGCGACGGCCAACCGCCTGGCCAACTTCGACGACGCCAACCTGCGTCGCTCGGCCCGCGCTGCGGTCACCGCCGGCGCCCGCGTCGAGCGCGCCATGGAGATCCTCGGCGACGAGGTCCCCGACCACCTCAAGATGGCCGGTGAGCTGCGGCTGCAGCACAAGAACGCCTCGCTCGAGGAGCTCGGCCAGCTGCACGAGCCGGTGCTCACCAAGGACGCGATCGCGGGTCGCATCCGCCGGCTGCTGGCGATGGCCGACAAGCGCGCCGAGGAGCTCGGCGTACCCGACACCGAGGCGTCGCTGACGCCGGAGATGCTCGCCGAGGGCTGATCCGAGACACCCTTATGCGTTCCTGAAACTCAAAAGATGAGACTCGGGGTGCATAAGTGGAACGGCCTCGCTACTGTGGAGGTCAGGCGTGACCCACACCACGTTCACGCCCTGACCTGGTAACGCCCCACAAGGAGCACCACAGTGACCGTTCGCGTAGGCATCAACGGATTCGGCCGGATCGGCCGCAACTTCTTCCGCGCGGTTCGCGCCGGCGGATTCGACATCGAGATCGTCGGCGTCAACGACCTCAGTGACCCCGCGACGCTGGCCCACCTGCTCAAGTACGACTCGATCCTCGGTCGCCTCGACGCCGACGTGTCGGCGACGCCCGGCGGGCTGCTGGTCGGCGACCGGGAGATCACGGTCAGCGCCGAGCGCGACCCCGCCCACCTCAAGTGGGCCGACCTGGGCGTCGACGTCGTCATCGAGTCGACCGGCTTCTTCACCGACGGCCAGAAGGCGCGCGCCCACGTCGACGGTGGCGGAGCCAAGAAGGTGATCATCTCCGCGCCGGCCTCCAACGAGGACGCCACCATCGTGATGGGCGTCAACGAGGGCATCTACGACCCCGAGCTGCACACGGTCATCTCCAACGCCTCGTGCACCACCAACTGCCTGGCGCCGATGGCCAAGGCGCTCAACGACGCGATCGGCATCGAGAGCGGCCTGATGACCACCATCCACGCCTACACCGCCGACCAGAACCTCCAGGACAACATCCACAAGGACCTGCGACGTGCCCGCGCGGCCGCGCTCAACCTGGTCCCGACGTCGACCGGCGCGGCCAAGGCCATCGGCCTGGTCCTGCCCGAGCTCAAGGGCAAGCTCGACGGGTACGCCGTGCGCGTGCCGACGCCGACGGGCTCGATGACCGACCTGACGTTCCGCGCCTCGCGGGAGGTCTCGGTCGAGGAGGTCAACGAGGCGGTCCGCGCCGTGGCCGACGGCCGGATCCTGAAGTACTCGACGGCTCCGCTGGTCTCCTCCGACATCACCACCGATCCGGCCTCGTGCATCTTCGATGCGCCGCTGACGAAGGTGATCGGCGACCAGGTCAAGGTGGCCGGCTGGTACGACAACGAGTGGGGCTACTCCAACCGGCTCGCCGACCTCGTCGGGCACGTCGCCGCGGGCCTGACCGCCTGATCTCGACGTCAGCCTTGAGTGGCGCACCTCTGGCGCACCACTAGGCTGACCCGCGATGGCTACCTACAACGTTCTCGACGAAGAGTTCCTCGCCTCGGTCTCGGGCAAGCGGGTCCTGGTCCGTTCGGACCTGAACGTGCCGCTCGACGCCGGCACGATCACCGACGACGGTCGGATCCGGGCCAGCGTGCCGACGATCCAGGCCCTCGCCGGCGCCGGCGCGCGCGTGGTCGTGACCGCCCACCTGGGCCGCCCGACCGGTGAGCCCGACCCGCGCTACTCCCTCGCCCCGGTCGCGGCTCGCCTCGGCGAGCTGCTCGGCGCCGAGGTCGCGTTCGCGACCGACACGGTGGGGGAGTCGGCCAAGGCCGGCGTCGCCGGTCTGGCCGACGGACAGGTCGCCCTGCTGGAGAACGTCCGGTTCAACGCCGGCGAGACGTCGAAGGACGACGCCGTGCGCGGCGCCTTCGCCGACGAGCTGGCAGCCCTCGGGGACGCCTTCGTCTCCGACGGCTTCGGTGTCGTCCACCGCAAGCAGGCCTCCGTGTACGACGTCGCGCAGCGGCTCCCGCACGCCATGGGCAACCTGGTCGCGGCAGAGATCGACGTGCTCAAGCGCCTCACCGAGACGCCCGAGCGCCCGTACGCCGTCGTCCTCGGCGGCTCCAAGGTCTCCGACAAGCTCGGCGTCATCGACAACCTGCTCGGCAAGGCCGACAAGCTGCTGATCGGTGGCGGCATGGTGTTCACCTTCCTCAAGGCCCAGGGCCACGAGGTCGGCAAGAGCCTGCTCGAGGAGGACCAGATCCCGGTCTGCCTCGACTACCTGGCCCGCGCCGAGAAGACCGGCGTCGAGATCATCCTGCCGACCGACATCGTCGTGGCCGACTCGTTCGGCGACGAGGCCTCCGCCCGCGTCGTCGCGGCCTCCGAGATCCCGGCCGATGCGCTGGGCCTGGACATCGGCCCCGAGTCCGGCAAGGCGTTCGCCGCTGCGCTCGCCGATGCGCGGACGGTCTTCTGGAACGGCCCGATGGGCGTCTTCGAGCAGGCCGCGTTCGCCGAGGGCACGCGTGCCGTCGCCGAGGCGCTCACCAAGACCGCAGGACTCTCCGTCGTCGGCGGCGGCGACTCCGCGGCCGCCGTACGCACCCTCGGGTTCGACGAGGCGGCCTTCGGGCACATCTCCACCGGCGGTGGCGCCTCGCTGGAGTACCTGGAGGGCAAGGAGCTCCCCGGCATCACGGTGATGGAGTCCTGATGAGCAAGCGCACCCCGCTGATGGCGGGCAACTGGAAGATGAACCTCAACCACTTCGAGGCCGTCCACCTGGTCCAGAAGCTCGCGACCGTGCTGGCCGACAAGCGCCACGACTTCGCCAAGGCCGAGGTCGTGGTCGTCCCGCCGTTCACCGACATCCGTTCGGTGCAGACCACCGTCGACGGCGGCCGCACGGCCATCAAGTACGGCGCCCAGGACGTCTCCGCGCACGCCGAGGGGGCCTACACCGGCGAGATCTCGGCCGGCATGCTCGCCAAGCTCGGCTGCTCCTACGTCGTGGTCGGGCACTCCGAGCGCCGCCAGCTCCACGCCGAGACCGACGAGCTGGTCGCGGCCAAGGCCAAGGCGACCATCAAGGCCGGCATGACGCCGATCGTGTGCGTGGGCGAGGGCCTCGAGGTCCGCCAGGCCGGTGAGCACGTGCCGTTCACGATGGCGCAGGTCGAGGGCTCCCTCGCGGGCCTCACCGCCAAGCGGGTCGCCTCCCTCGTCATCGCCTACGAGCCCGTCTGGGCGATCGGCACCGGCGAGGTCGCCACCCCCGACGACGCGCAGGAGGTCTGCGCGGCCATCCGCGGGCAGGTCAGGGAGTCGTACGGCGACGAGACCGCCGACGCCGTACGCATCCTGTACGGCGGCTCGGTGAAGGCCAGCAACGTCGCCGGCATCATGGCGAAGGACGACGTCGACGGCTGCCTGGTCGGTGGCGCGAGCCTCCAGGCGGACGAGTTCGGCGGCATCTGCCGCTTCTACGACATGCCGGTCCTCGGCTGAGCACCTCGGTGCCCGCACCTCACGCGCCCTGACGTAGGATCCACCACGTGCTGTCGACGTTCCTCACCGTGCTGCTCATCATCAGCAGTGTTCTCATGATCATGCTGGTGCTGCTGCACAAGGGCCGTGGCGGCGGACTCTCGGACATGTTCGGTGGCGGCGTGTCGAGCTCCCTCGGTGGCTCGTCGGTCGCTGAGCGCAACCTCGACCGGTTCACGATCGGCATCGGCCTCATCTGGTTCGCGTGCGTCATCGCACTCGGCCTGCTGCTGGCCTACAAGTAAGTCAGAACTTCTCGACCGGTCCGCTCGTCCGCGGACCGGCCACAGCATGTAACGACAGGAGAGTCCCTTGGCCGGTGGAGGCAACGCGATCCGAGGTAGTCGGGTCGGCGCTGGACCGATGGGTGAGGCCGAGCGTGGCGAGGCCGCCCCGCGACAGACCGTCACGTACTTCTGCGGCAACGAGCACCGCACGGTGATCTCCTTCTCCGTCGAGGCTGTCGTCCCCGAGTCGTGGGACTGCCCCAAGTGCGGTCTCCCGGCCGGTCTCGACTCCGAGAACGCGCCGCCGCCGACGAAGATCGAGCCCTACAAGACCCACCTCGCCTACGTGAAGGAGCGTCGCTCCGACAAGGAGGCCGAGGTCATCCTCGACGACGCGATCAAGCTCCTCCGTTCCCGGCGCAAGTCGGGCGAGGTCGTCTTCTGAGGCATCTTTCGGGCCGGGTGGGCGTGAACAAGTAACACGCTGTTCTCCCGTCTCCCACGTCTTCCGAGACACTTCCACGCTGTTGTGACAGCGTGGAAGTGTTGTTTTTGGGGCGGCAGACCGACGGACAGCGTGTTACTTGATCGCCCGCCCGCCCCCGCAGAACCTCTCGTCGTACGTCACCTCGCGCACGACGTCCAGCCAGGCGGGGACGTCCTCGGGCAGAGCGGAGCCGCCGTCGACCTCGGCCACGATCGTGCCGTCGGGGAAGACGTCCACCGCCACCGTGGGGTCGACGGTCCGGTGGCGCACCTTGGTCAGTCGGCGACCGGGCAGGGTCGACAACAGCGCCCACTCCGCGTCGTCGAGGTAGAGCGTCGTGTGGGCGATCCGCGTGACGTCGCCGAGCCGGATCTTCTGACCCAGCTTGCGTACGACGACGCCGTCCTCGACGACCTCGCGCAGGCGCAGCCGGGTGCCGTCGACGTACAGGTCGCTGATCGTCATCGAGCCGGCCACGCTAGCCGGCAACGACCGCAGCAGGAAGCGTCGCTCGGACTCGAGGTGGGCGTACTTCAGGGAGACCTCCGCGGATTCCGCCCCCATGGTCAGGCCAGTCCGTGGATCGCGGCGAACGGGTCCCAGTCGGGGTCGGTGTGCAGCTCGAGCTCGATGAGATCGGCGATCCTGCGACCGGTGCCGTCGCCGGCGAGACGGTCGATGAGGGCCGCGGCCATGTCCATCCCGGCAGCGACACCGGAGGAGGTCCAGCGGTCCCCGTCCTCGACCCAGCGGGCCTGGGGCACCCACTCGATCGAGGTGCCGAGCGGAAGGACGAGGTCGAAGACCGCCTTGTTCGACGTCGCTCGGTGACCGTCGAGCAGGCCCGCGGCCGCGAGGACCGCGGCTCCGGTGCAGACCGAGGCGACGAGCTCGGCGCTCGCGCAGTAGCCGGTGAGCCAGTCGAGGAAGGCGGGATCGCGCAGCAGGGCACGGGTGCCGATGCCGCCAGGGACCAGCACGATGTCGGGCGCGGTCGCGTCGGCGTACGTGCGGTCGGGGACGACGGCCGCACCCTGCGCGCTGCGGACCGGGTCGGTCGACGGCGCGAGGTAGGTCAGGGACAGCCCGGGCACCTTGCTGAAGAGCTCGGCCGGTCCGAAGACGTCCAGGAGCTCGAAGCCCTCGAACAGCACGATCTCGATGCGGCGACCCACCATGCCTCCGAGACTAGGGCGTCCCGGGCGCGACGGGCTCCTCAGATCAGCGAGGCGGCCTGGCGGTCGACGAACCAGACCGTCTCGAGCCTGCCGCTGACACCACGTGCCGGGGTCTCGGTGACGGTGCCCTCGTCGGCCAGCGCACGGCGTACGGCGTCCGCCTTCCCCTCGCCCGTGACGACGAACCACACCGAGGCAGAGCGGTTGAGCGCGGGGAACGTGAGCGAGATGCGGTTGGGCGGCGGCTTGGGGGAGCCGGTGACGCCGACGGCGATCCCGTCGGCCTCCAGCTGCGGGAACCCCGGGAACAACGAGGCGACGTGGCCGTCGGGACCGACGCCCAGCATCGTCACCAGGAACTCGCCGGCCTCCGAGGTACGAAGCTCGGCGGCGTAGGCCTTCGCGGCCTCGTCGACCGAGCAGGACGACGACGTCGTCGGGGTGGCGTGGATGCGGTGGGCCGGGACGCCGAGCGGCTCCAGGAACGCCGCCATCGCCTGGCCGGCGTTGCGGTCGGGGTCGGCCGGGTCGACGTACCGGTCGTCGCCCCACCAGAAGTCCACGGCGCCCCAGTCGACCCCGGACTCGGGCGCGAGCCGGGCGACCTCGCGGTGGATGACGTCGGAGATGGTGCCGCCGGTCAGGCAGATGGCGGGCACGCTTCCCGCGGCCTGCGCGTCGGCGATGCGGCGGACCAGCTCTCCGGCCACGGTGGTGGCCAGGATCTGGGGGTCCGCCTGCACCTCGATCCGAGGCGCGGGCGCCGCGCTCATCGGTTCCCCCGGTGCCGGTGGTAGTAGTCGATCAGCTCGCGCGAGGAGGCGTCCTGCTCGGCGAGGGCAGCGGCGTCGCCGCCGATCGCGGGGATGATCTGCTTGGCCAGCTGCTTGCCGAGCTCGACGCCCCACTGGTCGAAGCTGTCGATGCCCCACACGACGCCCTGGGTGAACGTGATGTGCTCGTAGAGCGCGATCAGCTGGCCGAGGACGTACGGCGTCAGGTCCGGCGCCATGATCGACGTCGTCGGCCGGTTGCCCGGGAAGACGCGCGCCGCGACGATCGGCTCGGGCGTGCCCTCGGCGCGCACCTCTGCCGGCGTCTTGCCGAAGGCCAGCGCCTGCGTCTGCGCGAAGAAGTTGGCCAGGAAGAGCTCGTGGACGTCGGTGTCGCCGTCCTTGAGGGGGTACGCCGGGTTGGCGAACGCGATGAAGTCGGCCGGCACGAGGTGGGTGCCCTGGTGGATCAGCTGGTAGAACGCGTGCTGCCCGTTGGTGCCCGGCTCGCCCCAGAAGACCTCACCGGTGTGCGAGGTGACGGGGGAGCCGTCCCACCGGACCGACTTGCCGTTGGACTCCATCGTCAGCTGCTGGAGGTACGCCGGGAAGCGGTGCAGCAGCTGCGAGTAGGGGAGCACCGCATGCGTGGCGGCGTCCAGGAAGTCGACGTACCAGATGTTCAGCAGGCCCATCAGGGCCGGCACGTTGCGCTCGATCGGCGTGGTGCGGAAGTGCTCGTCCATGGCGTGCATGCCGCCGAGGAACTCGGCGAACCGGTCGTGGCCGATCGCGATCGCCAGCGAGGTGCCGATGGTGGAGTCGACGGAGTAGCGGCCGCCGACCCAGTCCCAGAAGCCGAACGCGTTGGCCGGGTCGATGCCGAACTCCTCGACCTTGTCCACCGCGGTCGAGACCGCCACGAAGTGGCGGGCCACGGCCTCGCGGTCCTCGCCCCGGAAGAGCCGGCGCGCACGCAGGTTCGACAGCAGCCACTCGCGGCACAGCCGCGCGTTGGTCAGCGTCTCGAGCGTGGAGAAGGTCTTGCTCGACACGACGAAGAGCGTCGACTCGGGGTCGAGGTCCTCGAGCTTGCGGGCCGCGTCGGTCGGGTCGATGTTGGAGATGAACCGGCACTCGAGGTCGCGGTGGCGGTAGGGCGCGAGCGCCTCGTAGGCCATCGCCGGCCCGAGGTCGGAGCCGCCGATGCCGATGTTGACCACGGTGCGGATGCGGCGACCCGTCACGCCCTTCCACTCACCGGAGCGGATCTCGGTGGCGAAGGAGTACATGTGCTCCAAGGACGCGTGCACGTCGGCGACCACGTTCTTGCCGTCGACCATCAGCGTGGCGTCGGCCGGCAGCCGCAGGGCGGTGTGGAGGACGGCGCGGTTCTCGGTGACGTTGATCCGCTCGCCGGCGAACATCGCATCGCGTCGCTCGGTCAGCCCGACCTGGTCGCCGAGGGCCACCAGCGAGTCCAGGATCTCCGGCGTGACCAGGCCCTTGGACAGGTCGACGTGCAGGTCGGCGGCGTCGAACGTCATCCGCTGCACCCGCTCCGGGTCGGCGGCGAACCAGCCGCGCAGGTCCGGGGCGAACCCGTCCGCGTGCTTGCTGAGGTCGTTCCAGGCAGCCGTGGTCGTCGCGTCGACCGGCGGCTGGTTGCTCACGACGCGGAGCCACCCATCTGCGTCCGGACCGTGTCGACGAGCTCGGTCCACGAGGCCTTGAACTTGTCGACGCCCTCGGTCTCCAGGACCGTGAAGACGTCGTCGAGGTCGACGCCGAGCCCGGCGATGGTGTCGAAGACCGCCCGGGCCTCCGCGCTCTTGCCGCTGACCGCGTCGCCGTTGTTGGTCGGCACCAGGTCGCCGTGGTCGGCGTACGCCTTGAGCGTCTTCTCGGGCATCGTGTTGACGGTGTCGGCGACGACGAGGTCGGTGACGTACATCGTGTCGGAGTACGCCGGGTTCTTCACCCCGGTCGAGGCCCACAACGGGCGCTGCGGGTTGGCGCCCTTGGCGGCGAGCGCCTGCCAGCGCTCGGAGGCGCAGACCTCCTCGAAGGCGGCGTAGGCCAGGCGCGCGTTGGCGACGGCGGCCTGACCACGGGCGGCGAGCGCCTCGGGGGTGCCGATCTTGTCGAGGCGGTCGTCGATCTCGGTGTCGACGCGGGACACGAAGAAGGAGGCGACCGACTGGATGGTGGCGA
Organism: Nocardioides montaniterrae; assembly: GCF_054782655.1. Taxonomy (NCBI): domain Bacteria; kingdom Bacillati; phylum Actinomycetota; class Actinomycetes; order Propionibacteriales; family Nocardioidaceae; genus Nocardioides; species Nocardioides montaniterrae. Next base: position 111,111 of record NZ_BAAGSB010000003.1, read on the forward strand.
GGTCGATGCCCTTGGCGGCGGCCTGCTCGAGACCGGTCAGGTAGGCGTCCATCACCGCGCGGTGGCGCTCGACCGAGAAGATCAGGGTGACGTTGACCGAGATGCCCTCGGCGATGACCGCGGTGATGGCCGGGAGGCCCTCGAGCGTCGCCGGGATCTTGATCAAGGCGTTGGGGCGGTCGACCGCGGCCCACAGCGCCTTCGCCGAGGCGATGGTGGCGTCGGTGTCGTTGGCGAGCGTCGGCTCGACCTCGATCGAGACGCGACCGTCGGACTTCGTGGAGGCGGCGACCGGAGCGAGGATGTCGCAGGCATTGCGGACGTCCTCGGTGGTGAGCTCGAAGATGACCTCGTCCACGTCCTTGCCCGCCGCGACCAGCTCACGGACCTGGGCGTCGTAGCGCTCGCCGTTGCTGATCGCGCCCTGGAAGATCGTGGGGTTGGTCGTGACGCCCACGACCGAGCTGTTCGTGACGAGATCGGCGAGGTTGCCGGTCTCGATGCGCTCGCGCGACAGGTCGTCGAGCCAGATGGAAACTCCGGCGGCGCTGAGTTCCTTCAGCCGGTCACTCATGAGTCCTCCAAGATCGATCTCGATGGGTGTGATCCAGGTTACTGACCGGGGGTCAGGCCCTGGCGGCCGCCCCGATGCTGTCCTTGGCGGCGGCCACGACCGCCTCGGGGGTGAAGCCGAACTCGCGGAACAGGGTGGCCGCGTCGGCGCTGGCGCCGAAGTGGTCGATGCTGACCATGCGGCCGTTGTCGCCGACGTACTCGCGCCAGCCCTGCTTGACGCCTGCCTCCACGCTGACGCGCGCCTTGACGATCGGCGGGATCACCTCGTCGCGGTAGGCCTGGGTCTGCTCCTCGAACCACTCCACGCAGGGCATCGAGACGACGCGGGCGTTGATGCCCTCGTCCTTGAGCTGCTCGCGAGCCGTGACGGCGAGCTGGACCTCGGAGCCGGTGGCGATGAGCACGACGTCGGGCTGGCCGCCCTCGGCGTCGATGAGGACGTAGCCGCCCTTGGCGACGCCGTCGGTGCTCTTGAAGCCCTCGGTCGCACGGGGGAACGTCGGCAGGTTCTGCCGGCTGAGGATCAGCGCGTGCGGACGGTCGGACTTGGCGAGCGCCGCGCCCCAGGCGGCGGACGTCTCGTTGGCGTCGGCCGGCCGGATGACGTCGAGGCCGGGCATCGCGCGCAGCGCCGCGACGTGCTCGATCGGCTGGTGCGTCGGGCCGTCCTCGCCCAGACCGATGGAGTCGTGGGTCCAGACGTGGATGACCGGGGCGCCCATCAGGGCGCCGACGCGGACCGCGCCGCGCATGTAGTCGGAGAACTGCAGGAAGGTGCCGCCGAAGACGCGGGTGCCGCCGTGCAGGGCGATGCCGTTCATGATCGCGCCCATGGCGTGCTCGCGGATGCCGAAGTGGAGCACGCGGCCGTGCAGCGGGTCGGCGGTCCACTCGTGGGTCGAGCGGTCCTTGGGCAGGAACGACGGGGCACCCTTGATGGTGGTGTTGTTCGAGCCGGCGAGGTCGGCCGAGCCGCCCCAGAGCTCGGGCATCAGGTCGGCGATCGCGTTGATCACCTGACCGGAGGCGGCGCGGGTGGCGATGCCCTTCGCGTCGGCCTCGAAGGTCGGCAGCGCCTCGGCCAGGCCCTCGGGCAGCGCGCGCGCCTTCATCCGGTGGAGGAGCTGCTCGCGCTCGGGGTTCGCAGCCGCCCACTCGGCGTACTGCTGGTCCCAGGCGTCGCCGGCGGCCTTGCCGCGCTCGAGGAGGCCGCGCGTGTGCGCGAGCACCTCGTCGCTGACCTCGAACCGCTTCTCCGGGTCGAAGCCGAGGATCTTCTTGGTGGCGGCGACCTCGTCGTCACCGAGCGCGCTGCCGTGGGCGGCCTCGGTGTTCTGGGCGTGCGGCGCCGGCCACGCGATGACGGTGTGCAGGATGATCAGCGACGGCTTGTCGGTGACGTCGTCGGCCGCCTTGATCGCGGCGTGGAGCGCGGGGACGTCCTCGTGGTAGTCGCCGCCGGTGTAGGACTTGCCGCCGTCGGTCCAGTCGACCTGTTGGACGTGCCAGCCGTAGGCCTCGTAGCGCTTGGCGACGTCCTCGTTGAAGGCGATGTGGGTGTCGCCCTCGATCGAGATCCGGTTAGCGTCGTAGATGACGGTCAGGTTGCCGAGCTCCTGCGTGCCGGCGATCGAGGAGGCCTCGGACGAGACACCCTCCTCCAGGTCGCCGTCGGAGCACAGGACGTAGATGTTGTGGTCGAAGAGCGACTCACCGGTGGGGGCGTCCGGGTCGAGCAGGCCGCGCTCGCGGCGGGCCGCCATCGCCATGCCGACGGCGTTCGCGACGCCCTGGCCCAGGGGACCGGTGGTGACCTCGACGCCGGCGGTGTGGCCGACCTCGGGGTGGCCGGGGGTCTTGCTGCCCCAGGTGCGCAGTGCCTTGATGTCGTCGAGCTCGAGTCCGAAGCCGCCGAGGTAGAGCTGGTTGTAGAGCGTGATCGAGCTGTGGCCGCAGGAAAGGACGAACCGGTCGCGCGCGATCCAGTGCGGGTCGGCGGGGTCGTGTCGCATGACCTTCTGGAAGAGGAGGTACGCCGCCGGCGCCAGGCTCATGGCCGTACCGGGATGGCCGTTGCCGACCTTCTGCACGGCGTCCATCGCCAGCACGCGGGCGGTATCGACCGCCTTGTCGTCGAGTTCGGTCCAGTCCAGCTCCGGGATCATGGGTCCGAGCCTATCCAGGGACGTGTGTGATCCAACACCGCGCTCGGTGACGGAACCAGGGGTGAACGCGGCTACACTCCTGTGCCGTGACTGCTGTCGATCCCGCGCGCCCCGATCTGGGTGACCGTAGTGAGGTCGTCGGGGTCAACGGAGCCGTCGCCGATGACGAGCGTGCGACCGTCCGCGACGTCGTCATGGCGTACGTCGGGCTCACCAAGCCGCGCGTCATCGAGCTGCTCCTGCTCACGACCGTCCCGGTCATGTTCTTCGCCGCCCGCGGGGTGCCCTCGCTGGGCCTGGTCGTCGCCACCGTCATCGGCGGAACGCTTTCGGCCGGCTCCGCCTCGGTGTTCAACTGCGTCTACGACCGGGACATCGACGAGCAGATGCGGCGTACGCGCCGTCGCGCCCTGCCGCGCCACATCGTCACGCCCCGCGCCGCGCTGATCTTCGGCGCCGTGCTGGGTGTCCTCTCCACCCTGGCGCTCGGCTTCTGTGTGAACTGGCTCTCGGCCGGGCTCTCGGTCGGCGCGAACGCGTTCTACGTCTTCGTCTACACGATGCTGCTGAAGCGGCGTACGACCCAGAACATCGTCTGGGGCGGCATCGCCGGCTGCTTCCCGGCCCTCATCGGCTGGACCGCGGTCACCAACCACCTCGCCTGGGCGCCGGTCATCCTGTTCCTGGTCGTGTTCTTCTGGACGCCGCCGCACACCTGGGCGCTGGCGCTGCGCTACCGCGAGGACTACGCCAACGTCGACGTGCCGATGCTGCCCGTGGTGAAGTCCGCACGGAACGTCTCCGGCCAGATCGTCATCTACTCCTGGGTGATGGTCGCCGTCTCGCTGTCGCTGTGGCCCATCGCCTCGACGGGCTGGTTCTACCCGTCCGCGGCCGCCGTCCTCGGCGCCGTGTTCCTGGTCCAGGCCCACCGCATGTGGGGCCGCTCCCGCGGGACCGAGGAGCTGTCGGTGATCCAGCCGATGCACCTGTTCCACAGCAGCAACCTCTACCTCAGCCTGCTGTTCGTCGCCGTCGCGATCGACCCGCTGCTCAAATAGCCGAGACCGCCCTCCGTCGCACGCGAGATCGCTCTCTGTCGCGTCCGAGATCGCCCTCCGTCGTACCCGAGGTCGCGGTCCGTCGCACCCGAGGTCGCGGTCCGTCACCAGCGTCGGTTGGTGACCGGGTGGGCGAGCGCCGTGCGCACCTTGCCGATCCAGATGTCGAGGTTGCGGCCCGTGAAGTCGCCCTTGCGTACGACGATGACGGTCCAACCGTTGCGACGCAGCCATGCGCGGCGCTTCTCGTCCGCCCGGCGCCGATCGTCGCTGGAGTGGAACTCCTCGCCGTCGTATTCGATCGCGACCCGGGCGCTCGGATAGGCGAAATCGAGCCGGTAGATCTCCTTGCCGTCCTCGGTGACGCAGTACTGCGGGACCGGGGCAGGAAGGTTGCTCGTGCGCAGCTCGAACCAGACCCAGCTTTCGCGGAACGACTCGATCCGTGGATCGACCAGTGGGACGAGGTCTCTCAGCTGTACGACGCCTCGGCGCCCGCGATAGCGCGGCAGCTCTGCCGTCAGCTGCGCCGGGGTGATCCCGTGCAGCCGGGCGAACGCATTGAGCGCCGCCAGCGCGTCGCGCTGGTGGAGACGGCATCCGAGGTCCAGCGCTGTGCGCAGCGGCGTCGTCACCAGGGTGCCGCTGAGCTGCATGATGTCGCGTGGCTCGAGAGTGCGGGTTCCGCCGAATGCCTGCCGTCGTTTGGTGGGGCGGGAGCCCCGGACGGCGCAGGTCTCGACCTGGGGGACCGCCTCCCACTCGCTCCAGGTGAAGGTGTCGATGCCGTGCAGCAGCGCGGCCGTTCGGTCGGTGAAGACGTGTCCATCGGGGAGCACGAGCGCAAGCGCGGCTGCCAGGGACTCGTGTGAGCCGGGAGCCGCCGCGTCGACGTACACCCCTGCGACGGGATTTCGCAGGCTGCCGGATCGGACGAGTCGGTGCAGTCGCCACCGTTCATGCCCGAGGGACCTCGCTTCCGCGAGGGTGAACGGGCGATCGGGCAACGGCACTCGGGTCATGTCCGGATGATGGGACGCAGTGCGTGGTGCGGTCAGGTGCCTCCGGGCAGCCTGTGGAGAAGCAGCGGCCAGGTGCGCTCTGTGGACAGGAAGTGGCCGCTGGCGTGTGACGGATCGCGTTCTCGGCGGCGACAGAAGGCGATCTCGGCGGCGACGGAGGGCGGTCTCGGCTATTTGGGGCGGGTGGCGAGGGCGACCCGAGCCAGGCCGGCGGCGGTCAGGCCGGCGCCGAGCATGTGCAGGCCCACGACCCAGGCAGGAAGACCGGTCTCGTACTGGATCCAGCCGATGAGGCCCTGGGCCAGCTCGACGCCCAGCAGTGCGCCGACGACCATGCGTAGGTAGCGGTCGCTCCATCCGAGGGCGAGCAGGGCGAGGGTGAGGGCGACCAGCACGTCGACGGCGTAGGAGTGGACCAGCGCGAGGTGGGCCGGGTCGAGTCCGGTTCGCTTCGAGTCGAGGTCGCCTGAGTGCGGGCCCGAGCCGGTGGTGACCGTCCCGAGCCAGAGCACGGCCCACCCCACGACGAAGACGGCGACGGACAGGCAGCTCGCCCTGCCTGATGCGGAGACGCGAGCGGGCGACCAGAGCAGGTCCAGCAGCCAGACGCACAGGCAGACCATCGCCATCGAGGCGAGCATGTGCAGGGAGACGACCCACGGGTTGAGCTCGGTCAGCACGCTGATGCCGCCGATGACCGCCTGCAGCGGGATGCCGAGGGCGATGCCGATCGCGATCCGGCGTACCTTGCCGGGACGGTTCCAGGTCGCGACGACCGCGGCGATCGCGACCGCCGCCAGGACGTAGGTCAGCGTGCGGTTCGTGAACTCGATGAACTTGTTGACGCTCAGCGCGCCGTGGGGCACCAGGTCGCCGTCCTGGCACTGCGGCCAGGTGGGGCATCCCAGGCCCGATCCGGTCAGGCGCACGACCCCACCGGTCACCACGATCAGGATGTTCGCGACCACGTCGGCGATGGCGACGCCGACCACGTGCGCGCGCAGCCACTCCACGGTGGCCACGGTGCGCGGGTGCTGCGTGATCGGGGTGAGGCTCACTCCCACTTGAACGTCCTCGCGGTCAGCAGCGATCCGACGACCGCCCAGATGAGCATGACGAGCAGGGCCGGCCAGTCGATCCGGCCGTCCTCGAAGGCCCGCCGCACGCTCTCGCCGAGCGCGCCGGAGGGCAGGAACTTGGCCACCGACCCGAAGCCGCCGTACGACGACGCCGGGAGCACGACGGCACCGCCGGCCATCAGCAGCAGGTAGATGAGGTTCGCGGCGGCGAGGGTGGCCTCGGCACGCAGGACACCCGCGATGAACAGCCCCAGCGACGCGAACGCCGCCGTGCCGAGCACGGCCGCCAGGAAGAACCCGACGACGCCGGCCAGGCAGACCTGGGGCGACCAGCCCAACGCGAGCCCCACGCCGCCGATGACCACGACCTGCAGCACCTCGATCAGCACGAGCGCGAGGACCTTGCCGGCCAGCAGCCCGAGCCGGGGCAGGGGAGAGGCACCCAGGCGCTTGATCACGCCGTAGCGGCGCTCGAAGCCGGTCGCGATCGCCAGCGACGTGAACGAGGTCGACATGATCGCCAGCGCGAGCACGCCCGGCGTGAAGATGTCGACCAGCGGGCGCGACTCCTTGAGGTTCAGGTGGGCACCGCCCGTCACGCCTCCGATCAGCACGATCACCGGGATGACCACGGCGATCAGCAGCTGCTCGCCGTTGCGCAGCATCAGCCGCGCCTCCATGGCGGCCTGCGCGCGGATCTGCTGGAGCAGGGGCGCGCCGCCGGGCCGTGGCGTGAAGTCAGTCATCGGTCAGCTCCCGCCCGGTGAGCTGCAGGAAGACGTCCTCGAGGGTGCGCGAGCCGAAGCTGATCGACTCCACGCCGACGCCGTGCTCAGCGCTCCAGGCGCGGATCGCGTCGCGCAGCGCGGCCTCGGGTCCGGAGCCGAGCTCGCGGTCGACGACCAGCCGCACGGTCGCGGACGAGCCGCGGGTGAGGTCGTCGGGGGAGCCCGACGCGACCAGGCGCCCGCGGTCGATGATGTGGACCTGGTCGGCGAGGCGCTCGGCCTCCTCCAGGTAGTGCGTGGTCAGCACGACGGTGACGCCGGCCTCGCGCAGCTCGCGCAACAGCTCCCAGGTCGTACGCCGGGCGCCGGGGTCCATGCCCGCGGTCGGCTCGTCGACGAAGACCAGCTCGGGGCGCCCGACCAGCGCCATGGCCAGGCCGAGGCGCTGCTGCTGGCCACCGGAGAGACGTCGGTACGGCGTCGAGCCGCACTCGTCCAGGGACAGCCGCTCGATCAGCTCGCCGACGGGCAGGGGGTGGGAGTGCAGCGCTGCGACGTGGCGCAGCATCTCGATCGCCTTCACCCCCGACCAGGCGCCCTGTCCCTGCAGCATGACGCCGATCCGGGGGAGTAGCTCGCGGCGGTCCCGGACGGGGTCGAGGCCGAGCACGCGCACGGTCCCGCCCTGGGGCTTGCGATAGCCCTCGCAGGTCTCCAGGGTCGTGGTCTTGCCGGCACCGTTCGGTCCGAGGACCGCGGTGATCGAGCCGCGCTCGACGGTCATCGACAACCCGTCGACGGCCGTCTTGTCGGCGTACCTCATGACCAAGCCGTCGACGACGACGGCTGGTGAGCTGCTGGCGGGCACCCGGGGAGTCTAGGGCGCGGTACCCAGCATTAACCTCGGACCCGTGAACCACGTGCTGTCCGGTGTGATCCTGGCCCTGTGCGCGGCCGCCGCCGTGCTCTCGCTGGTCCACCTGGTTCGCGACAAGCCGGTCGAGGACGCGATGTTCATCCTGCTCGCGGGCGCCGAGGTCGCGCTGCTCGTTCAGCTGGTCTGGGGCTCGATCGCGTTCGGCTCGACCGACCGCGACGTCGCCGGCACGCTGTTCTTCTCCTACCTGATCGGGATCTGCACGGCGGCGCCCATCGGCGCGTTCTGGTCGCTGGCCGAGCGCAGTCGCGGCGGCACCGCGGTCCTCCTGGTCGCGATCGTCACCATCGCCGCCCTGCAGGCGCGTCTGTGGTCCATCTGGAACGGTGCCCATGTCTGAGCCCGACGAGGCGATGCGCAGCGGCTGGGGCCGCGCCCTGGTCTTCGCCTACGGCGTCTTCGTGGTCGCCGCGACGGGCCGCTCGAGCGTGCAGATCGCCGAGCACTTCGGCCGCGCCCCGCTCGCCTACTCGCTCTCCGCCCTCGCGGCGGTCCTGTACGCCGTCGCCACCGGCTGCCTGCTCCTCGGCGGGCGCACCGCCTGGAGGGTGGCCTCGGTCTCGGTGGTCGTCGAGGCTGCCGGCGTCCTCGGGATCGGCCTGCTGAGCTACCTCGCGACCGACCTCTTCCCGGACAAGACGATCTGGTCGCACTTCGGCCAGGGCTACGGCTACGTCCCCCTCGTCCTGCCGTTCCTCGGCATCGCCTGGCTGCGCCACACGCGGCCCCTCGTCGTTGGTTGAGCAGCCGCGAGCGCCAGCGAGCGGCGTGTCGAAACCAACTTAGGGTCACCTGCCTTGAATACCGGGAAGCATTAACGCCACACTTGTGTTGTGGAATTCGTGGACCGGAGCTCACAGGGAGTCAGCGCAGTCGATGCGCCGACCCGTGAGCGCGTCGCGCGGTTCCTGCTCGAGACCGGGCCGCAGACCGCCGTACAGCTCGCGGAGCGGCTCGACCTGACGCCCGCCGCCGTACGCCGCCACCTCGACCAGCTCGTCGAGGAGGGCGCCGTCGAGACCCGCGACCAGCGTCCCGCCGGCCAGCGTGGACGCGGCCGCCCGGCCAAGGCGTTCGCGCTCACCGAGCACGGTCGCGACCGCTTCGAGAAGCAGTACGACGACCTCGCCGCTGAGGCCCTGCGCTTCCTGCGGGAGACCGCGGGCGACGAGGCGGTCAAGGCGTTCGCCGTACGCCGTGCCGGCTTCATCGAGGCCCGCTTCCCCGAGGTCGCTGCGGCCAACCCGGGTGCCACGCCCGCCGAGATCCTGGCGCTGATCTTCTCCGAGGAGGGCTACGCGGCCAGTGTCCGCCAGCTCCCCGTCGTGGGGGAGCAGCTGTGCCAGCAGCACTGCCCCGTGTCCCACGTGGCCCACGAGTTCCCGCAGCTCTGCGAGGCCGAGACCGAGGCGATCAGCCGCGTGCTCGGCACCCATGTCCAACGCCTGGCGACGATCGCCCACGGCGATGGGGTGTGCACGACGTGCATCCCCACCGCACCCGAGAAGGAGAAGGAGAAGGTCTCATGACCTCCATCGAGGAGCTCAACCCCGAGCTGAAGGGGATCGGCCGCTACGAGTTCGGCTGGGCCGACACGGACGTCGCGGGAGCGACGGCCAAGCGCGGCCTGAGCGAGGACGTCGTGCGCGACATCTCTGCGAAGAAGTCCGAGCCCCAGTGGATGCTCGACCTGCGCCTGAAGGGCCTCAAGCTCTTCCACCGCAAGCCGATGCCGACCTGGGGCTCGGACCTCAGCGCGATCGACTTCGACAACATCAAGTACTTCGTGCGCTCCAGCGAGAAGCAGGCGGCCACGTGGGACGACCTGCCCGAGGACATCAAGAACACCTACGACAAGCTCGGCATCCCCGAGGCGGAGAAGCAGCGCCTGGTCTCCGGTGTCGCGGCCCAGTACGAGTCCGAGGTCGTCTACCACTCGATCCGCGAGGACCTCGAGGCCCAGGGCGTGCTGTTCCTGGACACCGACACGGCCCTGCGCGAGCAGCCGGAGCTCTTCAAGGAGTACTTCGGCACCGTCATCCCGGTCGGTGACAACAAGTTCGCCGCGCTGAACACCTCGGTGTGGTCGGGTGGCTCGTTCATCTACGTCCCCAAGGGCGTCCACGTGGACATTCCGCTGCAGGCCTACTTCCGGATCAACACCGAGAACATGGGCCAGTTCGAGCGGACGCTGATCATCGTCGACGAGGACGCCTACGTCCACTACGTCGAGGGCTGCACCGCGCCGATCTACTCCTCCGACTCGCTGCACTCCGCGGTCGTGGAGATCATCGTGAAGAAGGGCGGCCGCTGCCGCTACACGACCATCCAGAACTGGTCGAACAACGTCTACAACCTCGTCACCAAGCGTGCCGTCTGCGAGGCCGGCGCGACCATGGAGTGGGTCGACGGCAACATCGGCTCCAAAGTGACGATGAAGTACCCGGCCGTCTACCTCATGGGCGAGCACGCCAAGGGCGAGACGCTCTCCATCGCGTTCGCCGGCGAGGGCCAGCACCAGGACGCCGGCGCCAAGATGGTGCACGCGGCGCCGAACACGTCCTCGAGCATCCTGAGCAAGTCGGTCGCCCGTGGCGGCGGTCGTACGTCGTACCGCGGGCTGATCCAGATCAACGAGGGCGCCCACGGCTCCAAGTCGAACGTCCTGTGCGACGCGCTGCTGGTCGACCAGATCTCCCGCTCGGACACCTACCCCTACGTCGACATCCGCGAGGACGACGTCTCCATGGGTCACGAGGCGAGCGTCTCGAAGGTCTCCGACGACCAGCTCTTCTACCTCATGTCGCGAGGCATGGAGCAGGACGAGGCCATGGCGATGATCGTCCGCGGCTTCGTCGAGCCGATCGCGAAGGAGCTCCCGATGGAGTACGCGCTCGAGCTCAACCGACTGATCGAACTGCAGATGGAGGGTGCTGTCGGATGACGGCCGAAGTACTGGAGACCGCGCTCGAGATCGACAAGATCGAGTCGCACCTCCACCCCGAAGGCTCCTTCGACGTCGACGCCCACGCGGTGCCGACGGGGCGCGAGGAGATCTGGCGGTTCACCCCGCTCAAGCGGCTGCGCGGCATCCACGCCGACGCCGCGCTCGCAGGCACGTCGTTCACGCCGACCGTCGACGCCCCCGAGGGCGTCAAGGTCGAGCGCGTCGAGGACCCGTCGCTCAAGGGCGTCTCCGGCCTGGTGCCGTGGGACCGCATCTCGGCACGGGCCCTGGCCGAGGCCAAGAGCACGCTGGCCGTCACGATCCCGCAGGACACCGTGCTCGATCGCGCGGTCTTCCTGACGATCAACGGCACCGGTACCGAGGAGGCCACCGCGGCGCACGCGGTGATCCGTGCGGAGAAGTTCAGCAAGGCGACCGTCGTGCTGCGCTTCGAGGGCTCGATGACCCTGGCCGACAACGTCGAGATCGTGGTCGAGGACGGCGCCCAGCTGACCGTCGTCTCGATCGATGACTGGGCCGACGACGCCGTGCACGTGGGCCACCGCCACATCCGGGTGGGTCGCGACGCGCAGTTCAAGCACGTCGACATCACCTTCGGCGGCGACGTGGTCCGCCACGACACCACGACCGACTACGCCGGTCCCGGCGGCTCGGTGGAGATGCTCGGCCTGTACTTCGCCGACGCCGGCCAGCACATCGAGCACCGCCTCTTCGTCGACCACACGGCCCCCAAGACCAAGTCGCACGTGGTCTACAAGGGCGCGCTGCAGGGCGAGAAGGCGCACACCGTCTGGATCGGCAACGTCCTCATCCGCAAGGTCGCCGAGGGCATCGAGACCTACGAGGAGAACCGCAACCTGGTCCTCACCGACGGGTGCCAGGCGGACTCGGTCCCCAACCTGGAGATCGAGACCGGCGAGATCGAGGGCGCGGGACACGCGTCCGCGACGGCGCGGTTCGACGACAACCAGCTGTTCTACCTGCGCTCGCGCGGCATCTCCGAGAAGGAGGCGCAGCGCCTGGTCGTGCACGGCTTCTTCAACGACCTGATCCGCCAGGTCGGCGTACCCGAGCTCGAGGAGCAGCTCGCTGCGACCGTCGAGGCCGAGCTGGCCAAGAACGTCCTGGACGGGGTCCAGCTGTGAGCTTCGAGCGCGCGTGCGCGCTGGCCGACGTGCCGACCGACGAGGCCCTCAAGGTCACCATCGACCGGTACGACGTCGCGATCGCCCGTCAGGACGACGAGGTCTTCGCGATGCAGGACCTCTGCTCGCACGCCGAGGTCGCCCTCTCCGAGGGCGAGGTCGCGATCGTCGACGGCGCCTGCACCGTCGAGTGCTGGCTGCACGGCTCGCGCTTCGACGTACGCACCGGCAAGCCCCTGTCCTTCCCGGCGACCGAGCCCGTCGCCACCTTCCCCGCAGAGATCCGTGACGGAGACGTGTACGTCGACATCACGACCACCACGAACGGAGTCACCCCCGCATGAGCACTCTCGAGATCAAGGACCTGGCCGTCTCGGTCGCGACCGACGATGGCGACAAGCAGATCCTCAAGGGGGTCACGCTGACCATCAAGTCCGGCGAGACCCACGCGATCATGGGCCCCAACGGCTCCGGCAAGTCGACCACGGCGTACTCCATCGCCGGTCACCCCAAGTACACGATCACCGGCGGCGAGGTCCTCCTCGACGGCGAGAACGTGCTGGAGATGAGCGTCGACGAGCGGGCCCGCGCGGGTCTCTTCCTGGCCATGCAGTACCCCGTCGAGGTGCCCGGCGTCTCGATGGCGAACTTCCTGCGGACCGCCAAGACGGCCCTCGACGGCGAGGCCCCCAAGCTCCGCACGTGGGTCAAGGACGTCAACGGCGCCCTGGACAAGATGAACCTCGACCCGGCCTTCTCGGGCCGCTCGGTCAACGAGGGCTTCTCCGGCGGCGAGAAGAAGCGCGCCGAGATCGCCCAGCTCGACCTGCTCGACCCGAAGTTCGCGATCCTCGACGAGATCGACTCCGGTCTCGACATCGACGCGCTGAAGGTCGTCTCGGACGGCATCAACGACTACGCCGGCCGCGACGGCAAGGGCGTCCTGCTGATCACGCACTACACGCGCATCCTGCGCTACGTGAAGCCGGACTTCGTCCACGTCTTCGTCGACGGGCGCATCGCCGAGTCCGGTGGTCCCGAGCTCGCCGACGAGCTGGAGGCCAGCGGCTACGAGAAGTACATCGGCGCGAAGGCCTGAGGGTCTCGAGACGGTTGCTGGGCAACCTCCTCGACCAACGGAAGGGAGCTGGGCATGAAGGGCTTGTTGCCTGAGCTGGAGGTCATCCGCAAGGACTTCCCGATCCTCGAGCGTCAGCTCGCGGGCGGGATGCCGCTGGTGTACCTCGACAGCGCGAACACCTCGCAGAAGCCGCAGATCGTGATCGACGCGATGGTCGACCACCTGGAGCGGCACAACGCGAACATCGCGCGCGCCATGCACCAGCTCGGCGCGGAGTCGACCGAGGCCTTCGAGGCGGGTCGCGACAAGGTCGCGGCCTTCCTCGGCGCCCCCGAGCGCGACGAGATCATCTTCACCAAGAACGCCTCCGAGGCGCTCAACCTCGCCGCCCAGACGATCCCGCTGGCGGCGGGCGACCGGGTGGTCATCACCGAGATGGAGCACCACTCCAACATCGTGCCGTGGCAGCTCGCTACGCAGCGCTCGGGCGCCGAGCTGCGCTGGTTCGGGATCACCGACGACGGCCAGCTGGACCTCTCGAACATCGATGAGCTGATCACCGAGCAGACCAAGGTCGTCTCGCTGACCTGGGTCTCGAACATGCTCGGCACGATCAACCCGATCGCCGAGATCGCGAAGAAGGCGCATGCCGTCGGCGCGCTCGTCGTCGTCGACGCCTCGCAGGCCGCGCCGCAGCTGCGGATCGACCTCGCGGCGATGGCGGTCGAGGAGCGCCCCGACCTGCTCGCCTTCACCGGTCACAAGGTCGTCGGCCCGACCGGCATCGGCGTGCTGTGGGGTGCCCGCAAGGTGCTCGAGTCGCTGCCGCCGTTCCTCGGCGGCGGCGAGATGATCGCCACGGTCACCATGGAGCGGTCGACGTACGCCGGGATCCCGCACAAGTTCGAGGCCGGGACGCCCCCGATCGTCGAGGCCGTCGGCCTCGGCGCCGCGGTGGACTACCTCTCGCACATCGGGCTCGACGCGATCCACGCCCACGAGCAGGCCATCACCGGCTACGCGCTGGAGGGCCTCGCCTCGGTCAAGGGCCTGAAGGTGCTCGGCCCGCTGGACGCCGCGCTGCGCGGGGGAGCGATCTCCTTCGAGCTCGACGGGGTCCACCCGCACGACATCGCGCAGGTGCTGGACAGCCGCGGCATCGCCGTACGCGCCGGTCACCACTGCGCCAAGCCCGCCCACGCCCGCTTCGGCGTTCAGGCCTCGACCCGGATGTCGTCGTACCTCTACACGACGCCGGCCGAGATCGACGCGCTCGTCGAGGGCTTGGAATACACCCGCTCGTACTTCAAGTTGGCCTAAGGATGAGTTCAGCGATGACGTCCCCCGACCTGGATGCCCTGTACCAGGAGATCATCCTCGACCACTACAAGCACCCGCACGGCAAGGGACTCCGCGAAGACTTCGAGTCCGAGGTGCACCACGTCAACCCGACGTGCGGTGACGAGATCACCCTCCGGGTGCACCTCGCCGGCGGCGTCGTGGACGACATCTCCTACGACTCGCTCGGCTGCTCGATCTCGCAGGCCTCCGCGTCCGTGCTCTACGACCTGCTCAAGGGCAAGCCGGTGGACGAGGCGATGGAGATCCACGCCAAGTTCCAGGAGCTCATGCAGGGCAAGGGCAAGGTCGAGCCGGACGAGGACGTGCTCGAGGACGGCATCGCCTTCGCCGGTGTCGCGAAGTTCCCCGCACGCGTGAAGTGCGCGCTGCTGTCGTGGATGGCCTGGAAGGACGCCACGACCCAATCCCTGGAGGAATCGGCATGACCGACATCGACAACACCGACCTGCCCCAGGTCCCCGCTGCCGGTACGCCGCTCGGCGCGACCACGGTCGAGGACGTCACCGAGGCGATGAAGGACGTCGTCGACCCCGAGCTGGGCATCAACGTCGTCGACCTGGGTCTGGTCTACGACGTCCACCTCGACGAGGCGTCCAACGTCGTCCTCGACATGACGCTCACCTCCGCGGCCTGTCCGCTGACCGACGTCATCACCGACCAGACCGAGACCGCCCTCGAGGGCCTGGTCAACGACGTGGCGATCAACTGGGTCTGGATGCCGCCGTGGGGCCCGGACAAGATCACCGACGACGGCCGCGAGCAGCTCCGCGCTCTCGGCTTCAATGTCTGAAGCCAGCGTGTCGCGAGGTACGAGCGGCACGCGTCGGGCCGAAGAGGTCGAGTGCGCGCACGGGCGAGCTTGCGAGCCCGTGACCGCGTGTATCGAGACCCCGTGACAGGGGTCGACGAGCGGATCGTCGCCTTCTGGAACGAGGCCAAGCGCCGCATCCACCTCGAGGAGGTGGCGGTCTACATGGGCCCCAACCCGCTGGCCGCCGTACCTCCGCCGTCGTGGTCCTTCGGCGCCACGCCCGAGCAGGCCGACGAGCTGGCACGGCTGGTGCTGGACGGCACCAAGACCGCGACCGCGAGTGCTGCGTGGGACTACGAGGCCGAGGACGTCCCGTTGCCCGAGGTGGGTCAGCTCGGAATCGTCGTCGACGGCGGCGGTGAACCGCGGGCGCTGGTCCGCACCACCGACGTCCGGGTCGTGCCGTTCGACGCGGTCGACGCCGAGCACGCGCGTCTCGAGGGCGAGGGTCACCTCTCGCTCGAGCACTGGCGCGCGGTGCACGAGAGGTTCTTCACCGAGAACGCCGAGCACGCCAGGGGCTTCGCCCCCGACATGCCCGTCGTCCTCGAGCGGTTCGCGGTCTCCTACCGGCGCTAGTCGACCGGTCCGCACCCGCCGGCGAGACGCGTGGTGGTGCGGTAGTGCCAGACGAAGGCGATGGACACGTCTCCCTCGGGGCCGGTGCCGAAGATCCTGACCCGGTAGTCACCCGGCTCGGCCGGCGCGTGCAGGACGAAGCGCCGCGGCGCCACCCGCTCGGCGCGCAGCCGCTCGTTGACGACCAAGCAGCTGTGCATGTTCTGCGCCCGGGCGCGGAACGTCCAGCCGGGACGCCCGAACCACAGGCGCCGGTCGCCGTGCGACCAGGTCTTCGGCTGCTCGCGCACCGGCGGGACCACTCCGTCGGCGCACGATGCGGGTGACGGGGAGCCGTTGACGCTCGGGCCGGTCCAGCACCAGCTGTACGCGCTGAGCGGGAGGTCGGCGCCGTTGCGCAGGACGTAGAGCGGTGAGGGCGTGCCGGTCCAGGTGTACGTCGGCATCGGGTCGGTGCCTGCGCTCGCCCGCGGGACGAGGAGGCCGACCAGGGCGGCGAGGAGGAGGATGAGGGTGCCGCTGCGGCGGCGGTTCCGAGTTGTCATGTCCGCTCCGACGCCGGTCGCGCGGGATCGGTTCCCGTGCGTCAGGCGAAGCGCGTGTCGGTGTAGCGCCGCAGCTTGCGCAGGAACATCCGGAACGCGGCGTTGGAGGCGAGGCCGCTGATCGGCATGAAGAACCGGCCCGGTCCGGTCACGTCGAGCGCCAGCGTCCAGGTCAGACGGCAGCCCTCGGGGGTCGGTGCGACGTCGTACCTCTCGGCGAACGCCTTGATCGACTTCTCGCTGGCCTGGTTGAAGCGGAAGCTCAGGAGCGTGGGGGGCTCCCAGGCGATGAACTCCTCGGAGCCGACCAGCCCGCCGCGCATCGTCACGTCCCGGGTCGTGCCGACGCCGCGCGGCTCGGGCGTGGTCCACTCGACGTGGGTGATCACCTTGGCCCAGTGCGGCCAGGCACTCGCGTCGGCGAGCACCTCGAAGAGCTGCTCCGGAGTGATCGCCAGGTCGACGCTGTTGGAGTAGCGGTAGGGCGCGGAGTCGATGTAGTCGATCCCGACGCGCTCGCAGGGGTGCATCGTCTTCGCCATGAGGTCAGATTAGAACAGGTTCTAGTTCTGTTTCCAGTCGCGTCGGCCCCCGAGGCGGATAGCGTGGATGCGTGACCGAGCCCGCGGTGATCGAGATCAGTGGCCTGGTGAAGATGTTCGGCCCGTTCCGGGCGCTGGATGGTCTGTACCTCGAGGTGCGGGCGGGGGAGGTGCACGGCTTCCTCGGGCCCAACGGGGCCGGCAAGTCGACGGCCATCCGGGTGGTGCTCGGCCTGCTGCGCAAGGACGCCGGGACCGTCCGACTGCTCGGCGGGGACCCGTGGTCCGACGCGGCCTCGTTGCACCGCCGCCTCGCCTACGTGCCCGGAGACGTGAGCCTCTGGCCGAACCTGTCCGGTGGGGAGATCGTCGACCTGCTGATCAGGATGCGCGGCGCGGATCCGCACGCGAGCCGCCGCGACGAGATGGTCGAGCGGTTCGCCCTCGACCCGACCAAGAAGGGTCGCGCCTACTCCAAGGGCAACCGGCAGAAGGTCGCCCTCGTCGCGGCCTTCGCCACGGCGCCGGAGCTGCTGATCCTCGACGAGCCGACGTCCGGTCTCGACCCGCTGATGGAGCAGGTCTTCAACGAGTGCGTCGCCGAGCACACTGCGCGCGGCGCGACCGTGCTGCTGTCCAGCCACATCCTCAGCGAGGTCGAACGGCTCGCCGACCGGGTGACGATCATCCGGGAGGGCCGGGTCGTCGAGACCGGATCGATGGGGGACCTGCGCCACCTCCACCGCAGCCGGGTCGTCGCGGTGGTGTCGGGTCCTGCGCCGTCGCTGGCCGGGACACCTGGCGTGCACGACGTGTCGGCGGCACCTGTCGACGGTGGCACCCGGGTCTCGTGCTCGGTGGAGCCCGATGCGCTCGCCGGCGTGCTGAAGGCGCTGGGCGACGCGGGCATCGAGTCGCTGACGTCGACCCCGCCGAGCCTGGAGGAGCTCTTCCTCGATGCCTACCGGGGCGCTCCATGAGCACGCTGCGCGGAACCGGGCTGCTGCTGCGGCTCGACCTGCGCCGCGACCGCGTGCTGGCACCGGCCTGGATCGCGGTGCTGCTGATGATGACGGTCGCCTCGGCCGCTGCCACGCCGGCGCTCTACAAGACCCAGGCGGACCTGGTGCGCGCCGCCGACGCGATCAACGGCAGCCCGGCGATCGTCGCGCTCTACGGACCGATCCTCGACCCGACCAGCACGGGCGAGGTGGCGATGACCAAGATGACGGTCCTCTACGCGCTCTTCGTCGCCGTGTTCCTGGTCGTGGTCGTACGCCGGCACACGCGGGTCGAGGAGGAGAGCGGCCGGACCGAGCTGGTCGGTGGCACCGCGGTCGGCCGTGACGCCCCGTTGGCCGCCGCGGTCCTGGCCGGCCTCCTGTGGTCGGTGCTCCTCTGCGCCCTGGTCGCCGTCGGCGACATCGCGTCGGGCCTCGCCGTCGGCGGGTCCTGCGCGTTCGCCCTCATGTGGCTCGGGGTCGCCGGTGTCGGGATCGGTGTCGGCGCCGTCACCGCCCAGGTCGCCGCCAGCGCGCGGACGTGCGCGTCCTGGGCTGCGGGCGTGCTGGGCGCGCTGTTCGTGCTGCGCGCGGCCGGCGACACGGGTCCGTCGTGGCTGAGCTGGTGCACCCCGTTCGGGTGGAACACCCGGGTGCGCGCCTGGTCCGAGCCGCGCTGGTGGCTGCTGCTCGGCTACCTGGTGCTGTCCCTCGTGCTGGTCGCCCTCGCCGTGGGGCTGAGGTCGCGCCGCGACCTCGGGTCCGGTCTCGTCGCGGCCCGCCCGGGCCCGGCGTACGGCTCGGCGCGGATGCGCAACGTCCTGGCGCTGGTTCTCCGGCTGCACGCGACCGCGCTGGTGCTGTGGTCGCTCGCGATGGCCGTGATGGGCGCGCTGTTCGGGGCGATCACGCCCGCCCTCGACGACTTCCTGGGCTCGGTCGCGGCCCAGCAGGTGCTCGACAAGCTCGGTGGCGCGCTGATCGCCGCGATCCTGTCCATCGTGGCGATCCTGATCGCGTACTTCGCCGCGACGGTGCTGGCCCACGCGGGCCGCGACGAGGACGACGGCAGAGCCGAGATGGTGCTCGCCACCGGCACCTCGCGTGTCGCCTGGTTCTCGGCGTCCGTCGCGGTGGGGGCGATCGGCGTGCTGTGGCTGCTGGTGGTGACCGGGGTCGGCCTGTGGGTCGGGTACGCCGTCGCAGGTGGTCCGGACATCGGCAACCTGCTCGCGGCGGCGGTGGCATGGGCTCCGGCGGTCTGGGTGGTGGCCGCGCTGGGGGCACTCTCGCTCGCCGTACGACCCTCGCTGGTGGTCCTGGTCTGGGTGTGGCCGGCGGCCTTCTTCGTGCTGACGATGGTGGGTGAGCTGCTCAAGGCGCCGGGGTGGCTGCTCGGGGTCTCGCCGTACCGCCACGTCCCGCAGCTGCCCGCCGAGTCGTGGTCCTGGCCGGCCGAGCTGGGGCTGACCGCGGTGGCCGGGCTCGTCCTGGTGATCGCATCCGTGCGCTTCCGGGCGCGCGATATCGGCTGAAACCGGCCTGCGGTGCGCTAGTTTCCGAGTCATGTGGCAGCCCGAGCCCGAGTGGGTGGCGCTTCCCGGTGGCACGGGAACGTCCACCGTGGGTGTGTGGCGGGCGGCCATGGGTGACCGTCCGGTGGTCATCAAGCGCCTCGCCGCGCCGGTCGCGGGCGACCCGGCGGAGCTGGGGGAGCCCGATCAGGTCGGCTACTGGCGGCGTGAGGCCGACGTGCTGCTGACCGGGCTGACCTCGGGCACGCCCGGGCTCCGGGCAGGCCCGGCGTCGATCGAGGAGGACTCCGAGGGCGTCACCATCACCCGCGACTGGACCGAGGACGCCTGCTCGAGCGGCCTGTTCCTGTCGCTGTCCCTCGGCCGCTTCGCCGGCGCGGACCTGCCACGTCCGATGTTCCTGGCCCGCCACCTGCTGCGCGACCGGCTCACCCGGGTCGCTCGGGCGGGCGGCTGGCAGGTGCTGGCGCGCACGACCGTCGCCGACGTCGCCGACCACCTCTGGCGCCAGCGCGAGCGCCTGCTCGACCTGGCCGAGGCGCTCCCGCAGGTCCCGCAGCACGGCGACCCGACCGCCGCGAACCTGCCCGGCCGCGAGGGCGACGACGCCATCGCCATCGACTGGGGGACGCTCGGCACGGGCCCGGTCGGCGGGGACCTCGGCTACCTCTCGCTGTCGGCCCGCGAGGAGTTCGAGCCGCTGCTCGACGCCTACCTGCTCGGCCTGCCCAAGGGGCTCGCGTCGTACGACGACGTGGTGCTCGGCGCCCAGGTCGTGGCCGTCTACACCGCCCTGACCCGTGCCGAGTGGGCCCTCGCCCGCGTCGCCGGGGGAGAGGGCGCGCTCGCCTCGAAGTACCGCCACCCGGCCGTCGCGCCCCACCTCCGCACGCTGCAGCGGACGTTCCCGCTGATGGAGGCCCTGCTCAAGGTCTGAGCTGCTCGAGGGCGGCGCCGAGCTCCTCGACCACGACCTTGTCCGACCTCACTCACAAGTGAGTGAGGTCGGACAAGGTGGTGTCCTCTCGCCCGATGCGCGCGAGCACGTGGTCGCGCGCCGGAGCGCGGGCTAGGCGAGCTCGATCAGCTCGGCGTAGTCGGCGGACCAGAGGTCCTCGACGCCGTCGGGGAGGATCAGGACCCGGTCGGGCTCGAGGGCGTGCACGGCGCCCTCGTCGTGGGTGACCAGGATGATCGCGCCCTCGTAGCGGCGGATCGCGTTGAGGACCTCCTCGCGGGAGGCCGGGTCGAGGTTGTTGGTGGGCTCGTCGAGCAGCAGCACGTTCGCCTGCGAGACGACGAGCGAGGCCAGCGCGAGGCGGGTCTTCTCACCGCCGGACAGCACGCCGGCGGGCTTGTGGGCGTCGTCGCCGCTGAAGAGGAACGAGCCGAGGACCGAGCGGGCCTCGGTGTCGGTCAGGTTCGGCGCCGCCGACTGCATGTTCTCCAGGACCGTGCGCTTGACGTCGAGCGTCTCGTGCTCCTGGGCGTAGTAGCCGACCTTCAGGCCGTGACCGGCCACGACCTCGCCGGTGTCCGGCTCGTCGACGCCGGCCAGGATGCGCAGCATCGTGGTCTTGCCCGCACCGTTCAGGCCCAGGATGACCACCCGCGAGCCCTTGTCGATGGCCAGGTCGACGGCGGTGAAGACCTCGAGGGCGCCGTACGAGCGGGACAGGTCGTGGGCCGTGAGCGGCGTCTTGCCGCACGGCGCCGGGGTCGGGAACTTGATCGCGGCGACCTTGTCGCTCTGGCGCTCGCCCTCGATGCCGACCATCAGCTTCTCGGCGCGCTTGAGCATCGACTGCGCGGCCGACGCGCCCGACGCACGGGCCTTCATCTTGTTGGCCTGGTCGGTGAGCGTCTTGGCCTTGTTCTGCGCGTTCATCGACTCGCGCTTGCGGCGCGCCTCGTCGGTCTCGCGCTGGTTGAGGTAGTGCTTCCAGCCCATGTTGTAGATGTCGACGACACCTCGGTTGGCGTCGAGGTGGAAGACCTTGTTGACGGTCTCCTCGAGCAGCGCGTTGTCGTGGGAGATCACGATGAAGCCGCCGCTGTAGGTCTTCATCCACTCGCGCAACCAGGCGATCGAGTCGGCGTCGAGGTGGTTGGTGGGCTCGTCGAGGACCAGGATCTCGGCCTGGCTGAACAGGATCCGGACCAGCTCGACACGACGACGCTGACCACCCGACAGGGTCTTGAGCTGCTGCTCCCAGAGCCGCTCGGGAAGACCGAGCGCGTTCGCGATCTGCTTGGCCTCGGACTCGGCGGCATAGCCGCCACCGGCCTCGAACTCGTCCAGCGCCCGCGCGAAGCGGCGCATGCCCTTGTCGTGGACCTTCGGCTCCGGGGAGGCCATCTGCTCCTCGGCCGCCCGCATCCGGCGTACGGCGTCGTCGAGCCCTCGCGCGGAGAGAATCCGGTCGCGGACCATCACCTCGGGGTCGCCGACCCGCGGGTCCTGCGGGAGGTAGCCGAGCTCGCCGGTGCTGTTGACGGTTCCGCCCGCGGGCTCCAGGTCGCCCGCCAGGACCTTGGTGAGAGTGGTCTTGCCGGCGCCGTTGCGCCCCACCAGACCGACCTTGTCGCCGGGGCCGACGCGGAAGCTGACGTTCTCCATGAGGAGGCGGGCACCGACCCGGACCTCGAGCTGGTGCACGGTGATCATGAGGGGTCGATCGTCCCACGGGGAGCGTGCCCGACACACATCCCGGAGCACCGGCGTACTCCCCGCGGCCGCGAACGTGCCCTACAGTGCCGCTCATGGCGCGGTTCAACCCGAAGGCTCGGCTCGACACGTCCCGCATGCAGAACGCCGGTGGGGGCGGTGGTGGTGGCGGCATGGGCGGCGGCTTCCCCGGCCTCCCCGGTGGTGGTGGCGGAGGCATCGGACTCCCTCACATCGGCGGTGGCCTCGGCCTCGTCGTCGCGATCATCTGGATCGCGATCCAGGTGTTCGGGGGCGGCGGAGGCGCAGGCGTAGCGCGCAGCTCTCTGACGCAACACGGGACGACGGTGTCGTCGCAGGGTGGCTACAGCGGCGACTACGCCCAGTGCCAGACCGGACAGGACGCGAACAACTCGATCGAGTGCGCGCTCGTCGCTGTGGAGAACTCGCTGTACGACTACTGGTCCCACCAGCCGTCGCTCGCGAAGAAGGTGCAGTTCCAGCCCGAGAACAAGCTGGTGACCTTCTCCGGTTCGGTGAGCACGGGTGGGTGTGGAACGGCGACCACAGATGTCGGGCCGTTCTACTGCTCCGGCGACGGCAACATCTACCTCGATGAGAACTTCTACAACTCCGTTGCGCCTCAGATCGGGATCGACGCCGGTGACGCGACGAGCTTCGTCCGGGCCTACGTCGTTGCCCACGAGTACGGCCACCACATCCAGGACCTGCTCGGCACGATCAACAACGTGCGCACCCAGAAGGGTCCCGACAGCGACTCGGTCCGGCTCGAGCTGCAGGCCGACTGCTATGCCGGCATGTGGGCCAGCGCCGCGGTGAACACGAAGGATGCCGACGGACAGGCGCTTTACAGTGAGATCACGCAGGACGACATCAAGGCCGCGATCGACGCCGCCGGGCACGTCGGCGACGACTACATCGAGCAGAAGATGGGTGGCAGCGTCGACCCGAATTCCTTCACCCACGGCACCTCCAAGCAGCGGATGGCGTGGTTCCAGACCGGCTACCAGGACTCCTCCGGCGACCTCGGCGCCTGCGACACCTTCCACGCCCAGAACCTGGACGACCCGACCTCGATCGGCTGATCCCCCGACCTGTGTCCTCACTCGTCGGCGGCCGCTGAGAGCGGGTCCATCCGGCCGGCCCGGATGGCCGGCCCGACGGCCGCGAGCACACCGATGACCACGGCGACGCCGGCGAAGCCGACGAGGCCGCCGATCGGCACCCCGAGCGCCGTCAGGTCGTCGGCGAGGGCCTGGCGCAGCAGGACGCCGACGACCACGCCGAGCCCGATGCCGATCAGTGCGCCCACGAGCGCGATCGCGATCGACTCGAGGGTCACCATCCGGCGTACCTGCGCGCGGGTCATGCCGACCGCCCGCAGCAGGCCGATCTCGCGGGTGCGCTCCAGGATGCTGAGGCCGAGCGTGTTCACGATGCCGAGCACCGCGATCACGATCGCCAGCGCGAGCAGGCCGTAGATCATGTTCATCAGGTTGTCGACGCGCTTGTGCAGCTGCTCGGTGAACTGGTGCTTGTCGAAGACCGCGACGTACGGCGTGGCCTCCGTGGCGGCTTCGAGCGCGTCGCGCACCCGCGCGGGGTCGGCGCCGGGCTTCATCACGACGGTGAGCGCGCTGTCCTGACGCGGTACGCCGGCGGCGGTGATCGCCCGCAGCGGCACCAGGACCTGGGCGGTGACGTCGTGGCCGCTGACGACGGCGGCGATCCGCACCTTCACCCGGTGGGACCCGACGACCAGGCCCAGGTCGTCGCCCGCGCGCAGGTGGGTGCTCTGCGCGAAGCTCGCGGTGACACGGACGGAGAGGGGCCCCGGCACCGGCACCGCCGACAGGACCTGGACGCCGTGCGTCGCGTCGTAGTGGTCGTCGACGCCGGCGCCGATGGTCCAGCCGGCCTTCCCGGCGGCGACGTAGTTGACCGGTACGTCCTGCTCGCGCGAGACGACGGCGACCCCTGCCACGGCGGCCACCCGGTCGCCGACCGCGACGGGGAAGGCCTTGTGGTTCGCGCCCTCGATGCGGAAGTCGGAGCTGAAGTGCTGGTCGACGCTGCGCGCGATGGTGGCGTTCAGCGAGGCGGCCAGGACGGCGATGGTGGAGACCAGGGCGAGGCCGATCATCAGGGCCGATGCCGTCGCGCCCGTCCGCCGCGGGTCCCGGCGGGCGTTGTCGGCGGCCAGCCGGCCCGGCGTACCGAACAGGCGCGACCACACGATCCGGCAGAGCCACAGGAGCGGTCCGACGGCGAGGGGGACCAGGGCTGCCGCGCCGACCAGCCACAGCACCGCGGCGAAGCCCACCCACAGCGCCGGTGAGCCGGGCTGCGGGTGCAGGCCGGCGAAGCCGATGGCCACACAGCCGATCCCGGCGAGCAGGGCGCCGGCGCCGAGGAGGCTCCGGCCGATCGAGGCACGTGCGGGAGGTGCCGACTCGTTCCGGATGGCGGCCAGAGGTGCGATCCGGCCGGCCCTCCGGGCCGGGACGTACGCCGCGCACAGGGTCATGCCGATGCCGACCGCGAACCCGGCGACGACCGATCCGGGCGTGAGCACCAGCGTGGACGTGGTGATGTGCAGGCCGAGTGCCGCGAACGCCGCGGCTAGCACGCGGGCGAGCACCCATCCGAGCGCGACGCCGAGGACGGACGCCACCACCCCGACGATCGACGCCTCGACCTCCACGGACGCGACGACCTGGCGCCGGGACGCGCCGAGCGCCCGCAGCAGCGCGAGCTCGCGGGTGCGCTGGGCGACCAGGATCGTGAACGCGTTGGCGATGATGAACGCCGCGACGACGACGGCGATGACCGCGAAGATCAGCAGGAAGGCCGAGATCGCATCGAGGAAGCCTCCGATCAGGTCCTGGGCCTGCTGGGCGACGGTGTCACCCGACACGGCGAGATAGCCCGCGGGAACCCGCGGGGAGGCGGCTGCGACGAGCTGTGACTGGGTGACGCCCGGCGCGGCAGTGAGGGCGATCCGGGTGAACACCCGCTTGCCGCCCAACAGCCAGTGCTGGGCCGCCGGCGTGCTCAGCACGACCAGCGTCGAGCCCGCCGTACCTCCTCCGGAGAACGTGGCCGTGCCGACCAGCGTCAACCGTTCGGGCTGTGCGCCGCCCGGCATCAGCACCTTCACCGCGTCGCCGAGCCGGTAGCCGCCCGCCTTGGTCGCGTCGGCGTCGAGCACGACCTCATGGGGCCCGGCCGGCCAGCGGCCCGAGCCGAGGTCGAGCATCGGCCGACCGTCCATGTTCGGGGCGTCGTCGTGGCCGACGGCGATCGTCGGACCACCGGCGCCCCCGAGCGCGTGGCCGTCGGAGGCCAGCACGGTCAGCCCGGTCGCCTGCACCTCGCCGTCGGCCCGAGCCACCTCCGGCAGGGCCGCGAGGCGACGTACGAGCGCGGCGTCGAGGGTCGTCGGCTGAGCGCTCTCGGTGAGCCCCTTGGCGTAGTCCGCGCGCACGACCGCGTCGGGTGTCGAGCCCGTGACGAGCGTGTGGAAGCTGGTCGACAGGCCGTGACCGAAGGTGAGCACACCGGCCACGAACCCGACCGCCAGCGTCACCGCGAGCGTGCTCATCGCGAGGCGCCACGGACGTGCGCGCAGCGCGCGCAGGGTGAACGCGATCATCGGACCTCAGCGCGCCAGGTGCGCGAGGACCTCGTCGCGCGAGGGCGAGACGAGGTCGTCGACGATCCGGCCGTCACGCAGCACCACCACGCGGTCGCAGTACGCCGCCGCGACGGGGTCGTGCGTCACCATCACCACCGTCTGGCCGAGCTCGTCGACGGCGCGGCGCAGGAACCCCAGGACCTCGGCACCGGCCGCGGTGTCCAGGTTGCCGGTCGGCTCGTCGGCGAAGACGATCGCCGGCTTGGCGAGCAGGGCCCGGGCGCAGGCGACCCGCTGCTGCTGGCCGCCGGAGAGCTGGGCCGGCCGGTGACCGAGCCGATCCGCGATCCCCAGGGCCGAGACGACGGTCGTGAACCAGTCGCCGTCGGCGCGGTGCCCGGCGAGCTGCAGCGGCAGCCGGATGTTCTCCTCGGCGGTCAGCGTCGGGACCAGGTTGAAGGACTGGAAGACGAAGCCGACCTGGTCGCGTCGCAGCATCGTCAGCTGCTTGTCGCCCATCGCGGCCAGCGATCGCCCGGCGATCTCGACGACACCGGCGTCCGGTGTGTCCAGGCCGGCGAGGCAGTGCATCAGCGTCGACTTCCCCGAGCCCGAGGGCCCCATGATCGCGGTGAACCCACCGGCGGCGATCGAGAGCGAGACGTCGTCGAGCGCGCGCACCTCGGCCCCGGCGCCGCCGTACGACTTGGAGACACCCTGGGCGCGCGCGGCGAGCTGGACTGACGTCACAATCCCAGCCTGCCATGGCAAGGTTCCGTCTATGGCTGCGCAGTACGTCGGAGCGATCGACCAGGGGACCACGAGCACCCGCTTCATGGTGTTCGACCACGCGGGCGCGGAGGTGGCGCGCCACCAGCTCGAGCACGAGCAGATCCTGCCGAGGGCCGGGTGGGTGGAGCACAACCCGATCGAGATCTGGGAGCGGACCGTCGCGGTCATCCGCAGCACGCTGGCCAAGGCCAAGCTCCAGGCGAGCGACCTCGCCGCCATCGGCATCACCAACCAGCGCGAGACCACGATCGTGTGGGACCGCAACACCGGCCGCCCGCTGCACACAGCGATCGTCTGGCAGGACACCCGCTCGGACTCCATCGTCGCCGCCCTCGACCGCGACGGCCGCGGTGACGTGATCCGGCACAAGGCCGGGCTGCCGCCCGCGCCGTACTTCTCCGGCGGCAAGCTGCAGTGGCTGCTGGAGAACGTCGACGGAGTGCGCGAGAAGGCCGAGAACGGCGACGCGCTGTTCGGTACGCCGGACACGTGGCTGCTCTGGCACCTCACGGGTGGGGTGGACGGGGGCGTGCACCTCACCGACGTCACCAACGCCAGCCGCACGATGCTGATGGACCTCGAGACGCTCGACTGGGACGACGAGCTCCTCGCGATCTTCGGTGTCCCGCGGGCGATGCTGCCGCAGATCCGCGAGTCCTCCGCCGGGAGCAGGGGGCCGTTCGGGACCACCCGCAAGGACGGCCCGTTCGAGGGCGAGATCCCGATCACGGGCATCCTCGGCGACCAGCAGGCAGCGACCGTCGGCCAGGTCTGCTTCGCGCCGGGCGAGGCCAAGAACACCTACGGCACCGGCAACTTCCTGCTCCTGAACACGGGCACGAGCATCGTGCGGTCCACGCACGGACTGCTCACGACCCCGGCGTACCAGCTCGGCGACGAGCCGTGCGTCTACGCGCTCGAGGGCTCGATCGCGGTGACCGGCTCGGCCGTCCAGTGGCTGCGCGACCAGCTCGGGATCATCCACGAGGCGGCGGAGACCGAGCCCCTGGCGGCGAGCGTGGAGGACAACGGCGGCGTCTGCTTCGTGCCGGCTTTCTCCGGCCTGTTCGCGCCCCACTGGCGCAGCGACGCGCGCGGGGCCATCGTCGGCCTGAGCCGGTTCAACACCAAGGCGCACGTCGCCCGGGCCACCCTCGAGGCGATCTGCTACCAGAGCAAGGACGTCGTCGACGCGATGTGCGCCGACTCCGGCGTACGCCTGGAGACGCTCAAGGTCGACGGGGGAGTCACCGCCAACGAGCTCTGCATGCAGATCCAGGCCGACATCCTCGGCGTCGACGTCAGCCGGCCGCAGGTGCCGGAGACGACGGCGCTGGGCGCCGCCTATGCGGCGGGGCTGAGCGTGGGCTTCTGGGCCTCCACCGACGAGCTCCGCGCCAACTGGGCCGAGGGTGCTCGGTGGCAGCCTCGGTGGAACGACGTACAGCGTGCCCAGGGGTACGCACAATGGAAGAAGGCGGTCGAGCGCACGCTCGGCTGGGTCGAGATCGACTGACGCGTCGGCCACGCCCGACCACCAGGGGGAACCCATGCAACCTGCCGCACTCTCACCGCGGGCGCGCAGCAGCGCGTTGAAGAAGCTCGAGAGCCAGCACCTCGACGTGCTCGTCATCGGCGGTGGCGTCGTCGGCAGCGGCTGCGCACTCGATGCCGCGACCCGTGGGCTCAACGTCGGCCTGGTCGAGGCGCGTGACTTCGCCTCCGGCACGTCCTCGCGCAGCTCCAAGCTGATCCACGGCGGCCTGCGCTACCTGGAGATGATGGACTTCCGCCTCGTCGCCGAGGCGCTCAAGGAGCGCGGCCTGCTCATGCAGCGGCTCGCCCCGCATCTGGTGCGGCCGGTGCCGTTCCTCTACCCGCTGACCGGCCGGGGCTGGGAGCGGTGGTACGCCGGCAGCGGCGTCGCGCTCTACGACGCCATGTCCAAGGCGAGCGGCTACGGCCAGTCCACGCCGGTCCACAAGCACCTGACCCGCCACGGCGCCCGCAAGATGTTCCCGAGCCTGCGCAAGGACGCGCTGGTCGGGGCGATCCGCTACTACGACGCCCAGGTCGACGACGCCCGGCACACCATGTTCCTGGCCCGCACCGCCGCGACGTACGGCGCCGCCGTCGCCTCGCGCACCCGTGTCGTCAAGCTGCTCAAGGAGAGCGAGCGCGTCGTCGGCGCCCGAGTCGTCGACCTGGAGACCGGCCGCGAGTTCGAGATCCGGGCCTCGCAGGTCATCAACGCGACGGGCGTGTGGACCGACGAGACCCAGGCGATGGCACGTGAGCGGGGGCAGTTCCACGTCCGTGCCTCCAAGGGCATCCACCTCGTCGTCCCGCGCGACCGCATCCGCGGCGAGACCGGGCTGATCCTGCGCACCGAGACCTCGGTCCTCTTCGTGATCCCGTGGAAGCGCCACTGGATCATCGGCACCACCGACACCGACTGGGAGCTCTCCAAGGACCACCCGGCTGCGAGCTCCAAGGACATCGACTACCTCCTCAAGCAGGTCAACGCCCACCTCGAGGTGCCGCTCACCCGCGACGACGTCGAGGGCGTGTACGCCGGTCTCCGGCCCCTGCTCTCCGGCGAGAGCGCCGCGACGTCGAAGCTGTCGCGCGAGCACGCCGTCGCCCACGCGGTGCCCGGGCTGGTCGTGGTGGCCGGCGGCAAGTACACGACCTACCGCGTGATGGCCGCCGACGCCGTCGACGAGGCCGTGCACGGCCTGGAGTCGCTGCTCGGTCGCTCGGTCGGCCCCTGTGTCACCGAGGACGTGCCGCTGGTCGGTGCCGACGGCTACCAGGCGCTGTGGAACCAGCGTCGCTCCCTCGCGGTGACCTCCGGGCTGGCGGTCAACCGGATCGAGCACCTCCTGGAGCGCTACGGCTCGCTCACCCTCGAGCTCCTCGACCTGATCGCCGCCGAGCCCGACCTCAAGGAGCCGCTGCCCGGCGCCGAGGACTACCTCCAGGCCGAGGCGGTGTACGCCGTCACCCACGAGGGCGCCCGCCACCTCGACGACGTCCTCACCCGCCGGCTCCGGATCTCCATCGAGACCTTCGACCGCGGGGTCGCCGCGGCGCCGTACGTCGCGGACCTGGTGCGCGGCCACCTCGGCTGGGACTCGGCCCAGCACACCCGCGAGCTCCAGCACTACGTCAAGCGGATCGAGGCCGAGCGGGAGAGCCAGCGCCAGCCGGACGACCTCACCGCCGACGCAGCTCGCAAGGGTGCCCCGGACGTCGTACCCGTCACCCACGCCCCTTCGTTGGTCGAGTAGCGGCGAGCGCCAGCGGGCCGCGTGTCGAAACCAACCCCCTAGGCTCGGCCCCATGGATCTCCAGCTCCGCGACCGCGTCTACATCGTCACCGGCGGCTCGCGCGGCCTGGGCCGCGCCACGGCCGAGGCGCTGGTCGCCGAGGGCGCGCGGGTCGTCGTCTCGGGTCGCGACACCGAGGCCCTGGCCGACACGGTGATCGCGCTCGTCGAGGCGACCGGCGAGGACGTCGCGATCGGCGTACCTGCCGACAACGCCGACCCCGCCACCCCTGCGGCGCTCATCGCGGCGGCGCGCGACAAGTGGGGCCGCCTGGACGGCGCGCTGATCAGCGTCGGCGGACCACCGGCGGGCCGGCTGCTGGAGACGCCGGACGAGGACTGGACCGCCGCGTTCGGCTCGGTGTTCCTCGGTGCGGTACGCCTCGGCCGTGAGATCGGGTCCGTGCTGGGCGAGGGCGGTGCCCTGGCGTTCGTGCTCTCCACCAGCGTCAAGCAGCCGATCGACAACCTGGCGATCAGCAACGGCCTGCGGCCGGGTCTCGGCATGGTGGCGAAGGGCCTCGCCGACGAGCTCGGCCCGAACGGCGTGCGCGTGAACGCGCTGCTCCCGGGACGGATCGCGACCGGCCGCGTCGCCGAGCTCGACGCGAGCACCGACGACCCGGCCGCCACCCGCGCGCGCCACGAGGCGCAGATCCCGCTGCGCCGCTACGGCCGGCCCGAGGAGTTCGGCCGCGTCGCGGCCTTCGCGCTGTCGCCCGCGTCGTCGTTCCTCTCCGGCGTGATGCTGCCGGTGGACGGCGGGATGTCGCGCGGCCTGTGAGGCCTCAGGCGTCGGTACGCCGACCGGCGGCTCGGCCGCGCTCGGTCTCGGCGTCCATCGCGGCCGCGGCCGCGCGCCGGCGCTCGCCACGGTCGCCGTGGTGCCGCTCGTCCCAGGCCAGGTAGCCGAAGCCGCCGGCGGCCAGGATCCCGAAGAACCACCACTGCAGGCCGTAGAAGAAGTGCGGCCCGTTGCCCAGGTCGGGCAGGTCGTTGGGGGAGAGCGCCGTGGCCGGCTTCGGGTCCTCGGACTTGAGCTGCAGGAACCCGTCGTACATCGGGAGGCCGAGCGCCTGCCCGATCACCTTGCCCGAGAGCGCGCGGACGGAGTGGTTGCTCACCGTCGTGCTGGTGCCCGACCAGTCCTGGCGGATCCAGCCGGTCACGGTGACGGTGCCGGACGGGGGAGCGGGGACCTCGGACGGCGCCGGTACGTCGGAGCTGGTGTGCAGCCACCCGCGGTCGACCAGCAGCGAGGTGCCGTCGGCCGTCTTCAGCGGGACGGCGACGTCGACGCCCGGATCGCCGTCGTCGTTGCTGCGGTAGCGGACGATGATCGTGTCGGCGGCGTCGTAGGTCCCGGTGGCGGTGACGACCTTCCACTCGTCGTCGTCGGCGACGGTGTGGTTCGGGGAGAGCACGTCGCCCACCGGCACGGGGGACTGCTCGTAGTTGGCGCGGATCGTCGCGTTCTCGTGCTTGCGGTTCTCGAGGCGGTGGAACTGCCACTCGCCGAGCCACCAGCAGCCGTAGCCGAGCAGGATCACGGCCAGGAAGAAGAGCACCCAGCGCCGGGAGAGGAGGAAGCGCCAGCTCTGCGGGCCATCGTGCGACGTCACGGCCACAACGGTAGGGCGCGCACCTAGACTGGCCGCATGCAGGGCGATCTGGTGGACCGTTTCGGTCGAGTCGCGACCGATCTGCGTGTCTCGCTGACCGACCGCTGCAACCTGCGCTGCACCTACTGCATGCCGCCGGAGGGCCTGGAGTGGATGCCCGCCTCCGAGCAGCTCACCGACGACGAGATCGTCCGGCTGATCGGCGTGGCCGTCGGTTCGCTGGGGGTGCGCGAGGTGCGCTTCACCGGAGGTGAGCCGCTCGTACGCCGCGGCCTGGTCGACATCGTGCGCCGCGTCCGGGAGCTCTCGGCCGACGTCGAGATGTCGGTGACCACGAACGGCCTGGGGCTCGACAAGATGGCAGCCTCGCTGGCAGAGGCAGGTCTCAACCGGGTCAACGTCTCGCTCGACTCGGTCCGGTCCTCGACCTTCGCCGAGCTGACGCGCCGTGACCGGCTGGCCGACGTGGTCGCCGGTCTGGCTGCTGCCGAGGCGGCCGGGCTCGGACCGGTCAAGGTCAACGCCGTGCTGATCCGCGGCACCAACGACGACCAGGCGCCCGAGCTGCTGCAGTGGTGCCTGGACCGCGGCTACCAGCTGCGCTTCATCGAGCAGATGCCGCTCGACGCCCAGCACGGCTGGGATCGCGCGACGATGATCACCGCCGACGAGATCTTCGCGTCGCTGTCGTCGGTGTTCTCGCTGACGCCGGCGTCGGAGCCGCGCGGGAGCGCTCCGGCCGAGCTGTTCGCCGTCGACGGAGGCCCGGCCACCGTCGGCGTGATCGCCTCGGTCACCCGCCCCTTCTGCGGCGACTGCGACCGCGTCCGGCTCACGGCCGACGGCCAGGTCCGCGACTGCCTCTTCGCCCGCGCCGAGTCCGACCTCCGTACGCCGCTGCGGGCCGGTGCCTCCGACGACGAGCTCGCCTCCCGCTGGCGCACGGCCATGCTCGGCAAGGCGGCCGGCCACGGGATCGACGACGTGACCTTCCTCCAGCCCGACCGGCCGATGTCGGCGATCGGCGGGTAGCTCAGGCGAGGTGCGGGACGGTCTCCTTGAGGAAGCCGCGCGCACCCAGGAACGTCTCCAGCGAGCCCCGGTGCTCGTCGCACGCCAGCCACGTCTTGCGACGGTCGGGGGTGTGCAGCTTGGGGTTGTTCCAGAGCAGCTGCCAGGTGGCCGGCGCTCGGCAGCCCCTGGCCGAGCAGACGTCAGGCTCCATCGGTGCCCTCGGTCTCGCCGGGCTCATCCTCGGGAGCGAGCTCCTTGTGCGGCGACATCCCGCCGACCAGGCCCATCGTGGTCTCGCGGGAGTCGCTGGCGTTGGCCATCACCACCGCGACGTACGGCAGGACCAGCGCCAGCAGGATCAGGATCGGCCACAGCCAGTTGACGTGGTTGGCCCCGGCGATGACCGCGCCCACGAAGCACAGGGCGCGGAAGGACATCGAGATCAGGTAGCGCCGCTGCCGGCGGGCCAGGTCGGCCGCGGGGCCGCTGCCGGCCGTGGTGATCCGGATCGCGTCGGATGAGTCGGATCGCGCCATGCTTGGATCCTACGGCGCGTGTCGGCGCCCGGGACGCGCGAGTAGGCTCCGGGACATGTCGAACCGCACCTACCGCGTCACCGAGATCGTCGGAACCTCTCCCGAGGGGATCGACCAGGCCATCCGCAACGGCATCGAGCGCGCGGGCCAGACGCTGCGCCACATCGACTGGTTCGAGATGACGCAGGTCCGCGGCCAGGTCAAGGACGGTGCCGTCGAGCACTTCCAGGTCGGTCTCAAGATCGGCTTCCGTCTCGAGGACGACGAGTAGTCCGACCGTGGCGCGCACGCTCGTCGTCATCCGGCACGCCAAGGCCGAGCCGTACGCCGGTGGCGGCGACTTCGAGCGTGAGCTGACCGATCGCGGCCGGGCCGACGCAGCCGAGGCGGGCCGTTGGCTCGCAGCGCAGGGCGTGGTCCCGGGAGCGGCGTACGTCTCCGCCGCCGCGCGGACCCGCGGCACCTGGACGGCGCTCGCCGAGGCAGCCGGCTGGGACCTCGAGCCGGCGTACGACCAGGCGCTGTACGGCACCGACGAGACCGGTGTCCTCGAGCTGATCAACCTCACCGACGCGTCGGTGGACACCGTGGTCGTCATCGGCCACAACCCGACCGTGGAGATCCTGGCCCAGCTCGTCTCCGACGGCGAGGGCCCTCCCGAGGTGTCCGAGAGCCTCCTGATCGGCTATCCCACCTGCGCCGTCACGGTCTTCGACGTCGCCGTCCCGTGGTCCGAGGTCGCCGAGATGTCCGGTACGCCGCGGGCGTTCCACGTGGGGCGCGGCTGAGTCACGCGAGGCTGCTGCAGGTTTCCCAAGGGATGCAGGGAAACCTGCACTCCCCAAGCGTTACAACCATGGGGATGTGCGGGTTTCCCTGCATCCCTTGGGAAACCTGCAGGCCTCAGACCGGCGGAGCAGGCGTCACGAACCCGGCAGCGGCGTCGGCCGCCTCGATCTCCTCACGGCGGATGCCGAGGAGGTACATGATCGAGTCGAGGTAGGGCACGTTCAAGGTGGTGTCGGCGGCCTCGCGGACCACGGGGCGCGCGTTGTAGGCGACGCCGAGCCCAGCCGCGTCGAGCATGTCCAGGTCGTTGGCGCCGTCACCGATGGCGATGGTGGCCTCGACCGGGATGCCGAGGTCGGCCGCGAACTCCCGCAGCGCGCGGGCCTTCCCGGCCCGGTCGACGATCTCGCCGACCACGTCGCCGGTCAGCCGGCCGTCGACGATCTCGAGGGTGTTGGCGCGGGCGCGATGGATGCCGAGGTCCTGGGCCAGCCGATCGGTGATCTGGGAGAAGCCGCCGGAGACGATGGCGAAGCGGTAGCCGAGCCGGCGCAGGGTGCGGACCAGCGTCCGGGCGCCGGGGTTCACCACGATCTGGTCGTACACCTCGTCGAGCACCGATGCATCGAGCCCCTTGAGACAGGCGACCCGCTGGCGCAGCGACTCGGCGAAGTCGATCTCGCCTGCCATCGCGCGCTCGGTCACCTCGGCGACCTCGGCGCCGTACCCGGCGTGCTCGGCGAGCATCTCGATGACCTCGCCCTCGATCAGGGTCGAGTCGACGTCCATCACGATCAGGCGCTGGCCGTGCCGCAGCAGGGACGCCGGCTGCACGGCGACGTCGATGCCCTGCCGGGCCGCCTCCTTGGCCAGGTCGACGCGCAGCACGGCGGGGTCGATGCCGGAGACGTCGAGCTCGATGGCGGTCACGGGGTAGCGCGCCATCCGCTCGATCTTGTCGATGTTGCCGCCGGCGTCGGCGATCCGCCCGGCGATCGCGCTCATCGCGGCCGCCCTGAGCGGGGCACCGATCACGGTCACGTGCGAGCGCCCTCCGGCGCGAGCGGTGTTGTCGCCCGACCCCTGCTCGATCTCGACCGACATGCCGAGCTCGGCCATTGCCGTCTCGATCGTGGCGCGCAGCCTCTTGCTGTCGCGCGGCGCGGTGACCAGCACTGCGAGCACGAGGCGTCGGCGTACCAGGATCTGCTCGATGTCGACCACGGCGACGCCGGCGTGCGCCAGGACGTCGAAGATCGCGGAGGTGACGCCGGGGCGGTCCTTGCCGGTGACGGAGATCAGCAGGGTGTCGTTCATCGCGGGCCCACGGTATCGCCCGGCCAGCCGTCCGGGGAGAACGCTGCCGTCAGTGCGAGACGCACGGCATGCGCCAGCGGCCGGAGCGCTTCCTGGCGCCGGGTGATCTCCACCGCGCTCACCGCGGCGCCGATGTCGTCGGCGGCGAGGTCCAGCACCCGCCACAGGTGCAGCGCGCGGCCTGCCAGGTCCAGGCAGCGCTCGGGGATCCCGGGCGGCGGTGCGAGTGGCTCGCGCGCCCTGAGGTCGATCAGCTCGTCGGCGATCTCCGGGCGCCAGCGCGCGACGTCGAGCCGGGCCAGCGCGTTCGCCACCTCGAGCACCGCCGACCGCAGCGCCCGGTCGGCCTCACCGAGGTCCGGCGGCGGCCGCCGCGCTGCGTCGTACGCCGTCCACTCGACCACCCTGCCGACGCCGGCCGGCACCAGGCCGGTGCCCGATCCGAGCAGCAGCGCGGCCTCGCCCGCCTCCAGCGCCGCGGCGGTCAACGGTGCGGGCCCGCGGAGCCCGACCGGATCGCCCGGAGCGGGGAACGAGGCGGCGATCGCGTGGGCGCCGGCGTCGCGTTGCGCCGCGAGGTAGGGGATGAGACCGGTGACGCCGCCGACGACCACGTGGGTGACGTCGTCGGCGACGACGGCGTCGAGCAGGTCGTCGGGCCCGATCGCGCCGCGCAACCAGGCCGTGCCCCACCACGCGAGCCGCGCTGACACGGGAAGTGCGGCGTACAGGCTGTTTCGGTCCGTCATCTCGACGCGAGACCTTAGTAGGGTTGCGGACATGTCTGCGGTCCTGGAGCTCGCCGAGGTCAGCGTCCGTCGCGGCGGGGCCGATCTGCTCGACCGCGTGAGCTGGATCGTCCGGGAGGGCGAGCGCTGGGTCATCCTCGGTGCCAACGGCGCAGGCAAGACCACGCTGATGCAGATCGCCAGCGCGCAGATCCACCCGTCGGGTGGCGCCGTCGGCGTGCTCGGCGAGCTGATCGGGACGGTCGACCTGTTCGAGCTGCGTCCGCGCATCGGCGTCACCAGCGCCGCGATCGCCGAGCGGATCCCGCGCGACGAGACCGTTCGGGACCTGATCGTCTCGGCGTCGTACGCCGTGCTGGGTCGGTGGAACGAGGAGTACGACGACCTCGACCACGGCCGCGCCAACGACCTCATGCGCGAGGTCGGCATCGAGAAGCTCGCCGACCGCACCTTCGGCACGCTGTCCGAGGGCGAGCGCAAGCGGGTGCAGATCGCCCGTGCGTTGATGACCGACCCGGAGCTGCTGCTGCTCGACGAGCCTGCCGCGGGCCTCGACCTCGGTGGACGTGAGGACCTCGTGTCCACGCTGTCGGTCCTCGCCATGGACCCGGACGCCCCGGCGACGGTCGTCGTCTCGCACCACGTCGAGGAGATCCCGCCCGGCTTCACCCACGTGCTGATGCTGCGCCAGGGCTCGGTCGTGGCGGCCGGACCGCTCGCGGAGACCCTGACCGCCGACAACCTCTCGACCACGTTCGGCATGCCGCTCGAGCTGTCCCACCGCGATGGCCGGTGGTCCGCGCGCCGGCGCAGCCACCGCAGCTGAGCCGGTTGGTGCGCCGCACCCGTTTGGCCGCTTCGCAGCGCGGATAGGCTCCGATCATGGAGTGGCTGCAGGACCATCACTGGGAGGTCTGGCTCGGCGTCGCGATCCTCCTCCTCATCGGGGAGATGGTCACGCTCGACCTGATCATGGCGATGCTGGCGGTCGGTGCGATCGCCGGGATGACGGCCGCGATCCTGAGCGGCTCGTGGATCGTGCAGGGCATCGTCGCCGCCGTCGTGGCCGTTGCCATGCTGGCCGTCGTCCGTCCGTCGCTGGCCCGCCGCCTCCAGCGCGGCGCGGACATCCGGATGGGCAACGACCGGCTGATCGGCATGCGTGGCGAGGTCCGCGAGCCGATCGGGCCGCTCCAGGTCGGCCGGGTCGCCATGGACGGCGAGGTCTGGTCGGCGAGTGCCGACGCCGACATCCCCGCCGGGGCGACCGTCGAGGTGATCGAGATCCGGGGCGCGACCGCCCATGTCCGCGCCGTGATCGATCCCGCTCAAACCCCGAGCAACAAGGAGATCTGATGATCTATCTGGTCCTGCTGGCGATCGTCTTCCTGTTCGTCATCATCGTGCTGACCAAGACCGTGCGCGTCGTGCCCCAGGCACGGGCCGGCATCGTCGAGCGCTTCGGCAAGTACAAGGAGACGCTCCCCGCGGGCCTGAACTTCGTCGTGCCGTTCATCGACAAGGTGCGCTACCTGATCGACCTGCGTGAGCAGGTCGTCGGCTTCCCGCCGCAGCCGGTGATCACCGAGGACAACCTGTCGGTCGACATCGACACGGTCATCTACTTCCGGGTCACCGACCCCGTCGCGGCGACGTACGAGATCGCGAACTACATCTCGGCCATCGAGCAGCTCACCATGACCACGCTGCGCAACATCGTCGGCGGCATGGACCTCGAGCAGACCCTGACCAGCCGTGACCAGGTCAACAACGGCCTGCGCGGCGTGCTGGACGAGGCGACCGGCAAGTGGGGCATCCGCGTCAACCGCGTCGAGGTCAAGAGCATCGACCCGCCGGCCTCCATCAAGGACGCCATGGAGAAGCAGATGCGCGCCGACCGCGACAAGCGCGCGGTCATCCTGACCGCCGAGGGCCAGCGCCAGTCCGCGATCCTCACCGCCGAGGGTGGCAAGCAGTCGGCGATCCTGACCGCCGAGGGCAACAAGGAGGCCCGCATCCTCGCGGCCCAGGGCGAGCGCGAGTCGCAGATCCTGCGCGCGCAGGGCGAGGGCCAGGCCATCCAGACGGTCTTCCAGGCGATCCACGACGGGCGCCCCGACCAGGCGTTGCTGTCCTACCAGTACCTCCAGATGATGCCGAAGCTCGCCAACGGCGAGTCCAACAAGATGTGGATCATCCCGAGCGAGTTCGGCGAGGCGCTCAAGGGCCTCGGTACGACGTTCGGTGAGATCCCCGGCGTGCCCCAGAAGGTCGACGGCCCGCGCGTTCGCGTCGAGACCGGACCGACCGAGCCCGAGGTCGCCCAGACCGACGCCGAGGTCGAGTCGACCCGGGCCGCCGTCGCCCAGGCGATCGCGGAGGCCGAGTCGGCCGCCCACCCCGGTCGTGAGGACGTCCCGCCGGTCGAGCCCTACGCCCCCGAGGAGGGTGACGAAGGACCGGCACCGGAGTGAGCACACCTCCGTACGGCAGCCTGCCGGACGGCGAGGGGCAGCGTTACCCGAGCTATCAGCCGTACGGCGCTCCGCCGCCACCTCCGCCCGGCCCCGCGTCCACCAACGGTCTCGCGATCGCCTCGATGGTCTCGAGCATCCTGGCGATGCTCGCCGGCTTCGCGACCTGCGGCCTCGCCTGCGTCCTGGGCCTGGTCGGCGCGATCATGGGCCACGTCGCCGACAGCCAGATCCGGCGTACCGGTGAGGGCGGCAGCGGCCTGGCGACCGCCGGCATCGTCATCGGCTGGTTCAGCTTCGTGCTCGGTGTCCTGGCCGTCGTGTTCTTCGTCCTGATCGTGATGGTCATCGGTCACCTGCCGAACATCTACCGCGACCTGTCGGCGACATCCTGACCTGGTTCAGTCCCGGTTCTTGACCAGCGCCAGCACGCCCGAGGCGACCGCGCCGGAGGCGACGACGGCGAGCATGCCGCCGGCAAGAACGGGGACCCGCTTCGACTTCAGCTCGAGCAGCCCGTTGGTGGCGTCGGCGGCGTCGATCGCGACGCCGACCATCGCCAGCCTGGTGCGCGCCTCGCCCGTGGCGGTGAGCGTGATTGCGCCGACGGCGATCTCGCGGGCACCGAACATGCGGCTCATGTAGGGCAGGTGGGCGTTGGTCTCGGGGGAGAGCCCGAAGATCCTGGCGGTGAGCTCAGGGGCGAAGAAGGCGCCGATGCCGATGACGATTCGGCCGAGGGAGAGTCCGGTCACGGGGTCCATGACCCGACCCTAGGGGCGATGCCGCGATCAGTCGACGTACGCGCCCAGCCAGCGGGCGGTCTCGTCGAAGGCGCGGTCGCGCGCGGGCCGCCGCGAGATGAAGACGTCGTGGATGGCGCCGGGCACGGCGGCGTACGTCACGTGCTTGCCGATGGCCGTGGCCCACCGCCGGATCTGGCGTACGTCGAGCACGATGTCGGTCGTCGACACCTTCACGTCGTCCGCGCTCGTCGGCGCCCCCGATCGGTCGGAGGACAGCACCAGCACCGGGCCCGGCACGTCCAGCCCGGCCTGCACCTTGGCGTGCCCCGCCCGGATCGCGGCCAGCCAGCCGAAGCGGACCGGGAACGAGCTCAACGGCTTCCAGTCGAGGTTGAACTCCCACTCGCCGCCGTGGTCCTTGTGCAGTCCCTTGCCGTAGAAGCCCTCGACCTCGCGGCCGAGCACCTGCATCGGGCGGAACCGGCCGATCTGCGTGACACCGAGGTTGACCAGCGGCGAGCGCATGATCGGCTTGCCCTGGAGGTCGAGCCAGGGGGAGTTGAGCACCAGGCCCTCGAGAGCGTCGGGCTGCCGAGCATCGAGCCAGAGGGGCGCGACCAGGCCGCCGGTCGAGTGGGCCACCACCACGACGCGGGTGTGCCCGTCGCGCTGGGTGATGCGCTCCCACGCGGCGTCCAGCTCCTCGAAGTACGCCGTCAGGTCGTCGACGTAGGTGCCCGACTGGTGCGGACGCAGCGACCGCCCGTACTTGCGCAGGTCGAGCGCGTAGAAGTCGTGACCCCGGTCGAGCCACCACTCGGCGTACTCGGTCTGGAAGAAGTAGTCCGAGAAGCCGTGGATGTGCAGGACGGCGCGTTCGGTCGGCTCCTCGGTGGGACGGCTCACCAGCGTGGCGACCACCTCGCCCTCGAAGTCGTCGGCCAGCCGGATCGTCTCCGCCTGCCAGGGCTCGCCGAGGATGTCGGTCTCGCGGGTCACGCCGGAAGTCTGCCAGGGTGCGCCCATGACCATCCAGCGGCTCGCGCCCGACGTCGTCCGGGTGCGTGCCGACGTCGACCTGGTCGTGCGACTGGACGTCGGCCGGCCCGAGATCGAGGGCGCGGTCCTCGCGGCACGCGCGGGCGTGGGCCCCACCGTCGTGGAGGAGGGGCCGCACCACCTGGTCGTCGCGTACGTCGAGGGCCGGCCCCTGTCGCGTGACGACCTCGGCGACGATGCCGTCCTCGGGCGGGTCGTCAGCGCGGTCCGTGCGCTGCACACCGGCGCACGGTCGTCGTACGCCGTCGACCTGCTGGGTGCCACGACCTACCCGGACGGGATCGTCGCGGCGTTGCGGGCCGCACCCGAGCCGACCGTGCTCTGCCACGGCGACCTGACGCCGGCCAACCTGGTCGACGATGGCGAGCGGGTCTGGCTGATCGACCTGGAGTACGCCGGCACCAACGAGCCGGGCGCCGACCTCGGCGGGCTCGCGGCGGGTGGCGAGATGGACGCGGCGGGAGCCGCGCGGCTGGCCCAGCTGTACTACGCCCCCGCGAGCGCGCGACAGGTCGCGCGGGTCCGCCTGTGGCAGCTCGTCGCGCAGCTGCTCTGGAGCGACTGGCTCCGTGGGCGTGGCGGGCCGGGCGATGAGCAGTGGGCCGACCGCCTGGCCGAGCAGGCACGCGTCATCATGGACGCGGACGACTTCGGACGACTTCTCGAGGAGGCCGGCAGTGCCTGACCCGCTGACGACCGATCACGCCCGACCGACCCTGCGGCCGTGGTCGTTCGTCGTCGCCTTCGGCGTGGTCAGCCTGCTGGCCGACATGGTCTACGAGGGCGCCCGCAGCATCATCGGCCCCTACCTGGCCACGCTCGGTGCCTCGGCGACCGTCGTCGGCCTGGTCGCGGGCGCGGGGGAGTTCATCGGCTATGGCCTCCGCGTGTTCACCGGGTACGCCGTCGCGCGCAGCCGTCGCTACTGGCCGTGGACGATCCTCGGCTACGCGCTGACGGTGCTGAGCGTGCCGTTGATCGGGGCCACCGGCGCGATGGTGCCGGCGCTGCTGCTCTACGGCTCGGAGCGTCTCGGCAAGGCTGTCCGCGCGCCCGCCAAGGACACCCTGCTCAGCCACGCGTCCAGCGCGACCGGTCGCGGCAAGGCGTTCGGCGTCCACCAGGCGATGGACCAGACCGGCGCCATCCTCGGCCCGTTGCTCCTGGCCGCCGTCCTCTCGCTGCACGAGGGCGACTACCGGCTGGCGTTCGGCGTGCTCGCGGTCCCGGGTGTCGCCGTGCTCGCGGTGCTGCTCTGGCTGCGAGCCCGCGTCCCCGACCCGCTGGCCTACGAGGAGCCCGAGGGCGGCACCAAGCTGCCGTCGACACCCGACCTCACGCAGAGCCTGCCGGCTCGCTTCTGGTGGTACGTCGGAACCGTCGCGGTCATCTCGTGCGGCGTCGCGTCGTTCCCGCTGCTCGCGTTCCACGCCACCCATGTCGGGCTGCTCAGCGATGCGATGATCCCCATCCTGTTCGCCGTCGCGATGGCCGTCGACGGGCTCACCGGGCTCGTGATCGGCCAGCT
The DNA here is from genome assembly GCF_054782655.1 of Nocardioides montaniterrae. Classification (NCBI taxonomy): domain Bacteria; kingdom Bacillati; phylum Actinomycetota; class Actinomycetes; order Propionibacteriales; family Nocardioidaceae; genus Nocardioides; species Nocardioides montaniterrae. The sequence goes on from NZ_BAAGSB010000003.1 coordinate 152,532, forward strand.
CTACGACAGGCGTGGCCCGGTGGTCCTGCTCCTCGTGCCGATCGCCGGCGGTGCCGCCGTCATCGCGTTCGGCCTGCACGCCTGGATGATCTGGGCGGGCGTCGCCGTCTGGGGCGTGGTCAACGGCGTCCTCGACTCGACGGTCAAGGCCGTCGTCACCGAGCTCGTGCTCCCGGCACGCCGCGCCGTCGCCTTCGGCTGGCTCGCGCTGGTCCGCGGCCTGGGTCTGCTGATCGCCGGCGGCGTGCTCGGTTGGGCCTACGACGGGAGCCGGGTGCTCGCCCAGGTCCTCATCGTCGCGGTGAACGCGTTGGCCTTCGTCGCGCTGTTGGTGGTGCTGCCTCGGCGGACCGTGCACAAGTAACACGTCGTCCGCAGGTCTACCGCCCCGTCTTCTGCTCTTCCACGCCGTCGTGACGACGTGGAAGTGCAGAAAACGGGGCGGTAGACGGTCGAACAGCGTGTTACATGATCACGCCGGCGCCGACCCTCAGTGCCGGTAGGTCCCGTGCAGGATCGCCCGGCCGGCGGTCTTGAACGCCAGGTTGAACCCGACGACGGCCGGGGTGGCGGAAGCGTCGACGCCGAGCGACTCCTCGTTCACGGCGTGCACCACGAAGTAGTAGCGGTGGACCTGGTCGCCCTCCGGTGGCGCGGCACCCATGAAGCAGGCCTCGCCACCGTCGTTGCGGACGTGGAAGGCACCCGCGGGGAGGGAGTCGTCCGACGCCCCGGCCCCGGTCGACAACGAGGTCACCGACGCAGGTACGTCGACGACGACCCAGTGCCAGAAGCCGCTGACGATCGGGGCATCGGGGTCGAAGCAGGTGATCGTGTAGCTCTTCGTGCCCTCCGGGCCCGGCTCCCACGACAGCTGGGGCGAGGTGTTGCCCAGCGCGGCGACCTGGTCGTCCTTGAGCGGCTGGCCGTCGGTGACGTCGGCGCTGGTCACCGAGAACGACGGTGCAGCGGGAAGGAGCGGGTACGGGTCGGGCGTGACGGGGCGATCGAGACTCATGCCACCGAAGTTAGTCCGCACCGTGACCCCGCGACAGGGGCCGGGCCCGAGGACCGGCGAGAATGGCCCACGTGACTGACTTTGCGCCGTACCTCTCGGGTCTCCGCCTCGCCGGCCGCCGCGTCCTCGTCGTCGGTGGCGGGCACGTCGCGCAGCGGCGCGTTCCCCAGCTCATCGCGGTGGGTGCGGAGGTCCAGGTCGTCGCGCCCGAGGTCACGATGTCGATCGAGGGCCTGGTCGGCTCCGGCGAGGTCACCTGGGAGCAGCGCCGGTTCGACGACGCCGACGTCCGAGGTGCCTGGTACGTCCTGGCGCTGACCGACGACAAGGCCGTCAACGACCGGATCAGCGCGCTCTGCGAGGAGCAGCGCACGTTCTGCGTGCGGTCCGACGACGCCACCCTCGGCACGGCCTGGACGCCGGCCGTCGGACGCCACGAGGACCTCACGGTCGCGGTCATCGGCAACCGCGACCCGCGCCGCTCGGCCGCTGTGCGCGACGCGATCGTCGAGCACCTCGAGGACGGCGCGTACGCCGCCCCGCACGGCCGTGACGCCCAGGACCTGCGCGCGGGCACCGTCACCCTCGTCGGCGGGGGTCCGGGCCACCCCGACCTCATCACCGTCGCCGGACGCAAGGCGCTCGCCGCGGCCGACGTCGTCGTGGCCGATCGTCTCGCTCCGCGCGAGCTCCTCTCCGACCTGCCGGCGAGCGTCGAGCTGATCGACGTCGCCAAGCTGCCGCGCGGCCGCTACGCCTCGCAGGAGTACATCAACCAGGTCATCGTCGAGCGCGCGCTCGCCGGCAACCACGTCGTACGTTTCAAGGGCGGCGACAACTTCGTCTTCGGCCGCGGCTACGAGGAGATCATCGCCTGCCGCGAGGCCGGCGTACCGGTCACCGTCATCCCGGGCCTGACCTCGCCCGTCTCCGTCCCGGCGATCGCCGGCATCCCGGTCACCCACCGCGGCGTGACCCACGAGTTCAGCATCGTCTCCGGCCACCTGCCGCCCGGACATCCCGAGTCGCTGGTCAACTACGCCGCGCTCGCCAAGATGCAGGGCACCGTCGTGCTGATGATGGCCGTCGAGAACGCGCCCGCCATCGCCACCGCGCTCCTCGAGGGCGGCCGCCCGGCCGAGACCCCGGTCGCGGTCGTCTGCGACGGCACCATGCCGACCCAGCGCACCGTCCTGGCCACGCTCGGCACGCTCGAGCAGGAGATGAGGGCGGCGGAGGTCAAGCCGCCCGCGATCATCGTGATCGGCGAGGTCGTCCGGGTCGCTCATCCCGACGCCTACTGAGCCTCGACGACATGGCTGAGCACGTCGAGATCGAGGACCCGGCCGACCCGCGTCTCGCGGACTACCGGGACCTGCGCGACGCACAGCTGCGCAAGTCGCTCGAGGCCGAGCACGGCCTCTTCCTCGCCGAGGGCGAGAAGGTCGTACGCCGCGCCGTGGCCGGTGGCGCCACGCCCCGAAGCTTCCTGATGGCGCCCAAGTGGCTCGAGGGGCTGGCCGACGTCCTGGACACGACGGACGCACCCGTCTACGTCATGAGCGAGCGGCTGGCCGAGGAGGTCACAGGCTTCCACGTGCACCGCGGAGCGCTGGCCTCGCTCGAGCGGACCCCGCTGCCCAGCCTCGACGACGTCCTCGACGGTGCCCGCTCGGTCCTCGTCCTCGAGGAGATCGTCGATCACGCGAACGTCGGCGCGATCTTCAGGAGCGGCGCCGCCCTCGGCTTCGACGCCGTCCTGCTCGCGCCCCGGTGCGCGGATCCGCTCTACCGCCGTTCGATCAAGGTCGCCATGGGCGCGGTGTTCTCGCTGCCCTGGACCCGCCTGCCCGCCTGGTACGACGCCCTGCCGGACCTCACCGCTCGTGGCTTCACGACGATCGCCCTGACGCTCGCCGACGACGCGGTCCCGATCGAGGAGGCCGTCGCCGGCGTCGACCGGCTCGCCCTCGTGCTCGGCTCCGAGGGCCACGGCCTCTCCGACCGATGGCAGCAGAGCGCCGATCGACGGGCGATCATCCCGATGAGTCGCGGCATCGACTCGCTCAACGTGGCCGCCGCCTCCGCGGTCGCGTGCTACGTCACCGCCCAGCGCTGACGCGCTGGTCAGGGCAGCGTGATGGTCTTCGCGCCGGACCAGTTGCCTGCGCGCGCGGCGGCCACCCTGTTGACCATCGCGTTGGTGGCCTTGACGTAGTAGGTGTTGCTGCTGGACCAGCAGCCGCCGTTGACGATGCCGACGACCGTCGGGTTCTTGGAGTTCATCAGTAGCGGGCCACCCGACGACCCATGCGTGACGCCGGCCGTCTGAGCGCCGGAGAAGTTCCAGAAGTCGGTGACGGAGTTGGTGTAGTGCACGCAGTCGCCGATGTCGGAGCCGGCGGTCGTGACCGTCCCGAAGACCTCCAGCAGGCCACCCTTGAGGTTGAGGGGGTAGGTCGGCGACAAGAGGCCGAGGCTGCTGCTGGGGGTCCCGCCGACGCCGTAGTAGGCAATCCGGCCACTGGCGCCGGGCGCTCCCGAGATTCGGGAACCGCCGCGGGTGTAGCACCGCGCGAGGTGCATGACGGCCCAGTCGTTGGTGTACATGGAGTTGACGCCGGCTGCCCACCCGGTCGGAGACGAGGTGAGTGGCGTGTAGGACCTGTCCGCCCAGCACCGGTAGATGTACTGCGTGCTGTAGCCCCCGCCGCTCTTGGGGACGCGGGTGCGGCCGAGGTCCACGAAGGCGAGGTGAGTGGCGTGGGAGCCGCCGCCGGGGAACATGCAGTGCCCGGCCGTGAGGAACGTCGAGGCTCCGACGAGGGCGCCGGAGCACTGCTCGTCGGTGCCGGCGGAGTTCTCGGTGATGAGGTAGCCGGCTGCGGCCGAGATGTCGCTCATGGGCAGCTTGATGTGGACCTCGCCGTGACCGGTGACGGTAGCCAGCGCGGGTGCGGCGACGGCGATGGTGGCTCCGGCCGCTGCGATGGCCGCGATGCGGCGCCTGATCTTCACGGTGGCTCCCTTGATGTGGCTGGTCGGTGTCATGTGGTTCACCCAGGGAAGCGGACCGTTCGACCTATGAGGGTGGTTTGGCTGTCCGGGAATCGTCCGAGTTGTCGACGCAGGCGTGCCCGGCGAGCAAGGCCCAGCCGAAATCCGGTTGCCGTACGCGGCACCCAGGCGTGACCATCGGCACCGACGAGGTGCCGGCTCAGGACCGCACCGTGATGAGAGGAGTCGTGACGTGTCCATGACTGCCCTTGGCCTGTCCCCGAACAGCCAGACCTCTCACCCCCGGAGCACCCACCTTGTCCCACGACCTCGAGGGGATCGACCCCTCCTTCGTCTTCGACTTCACGACCTATGACGACCTCGCGCCCGGTCAACGCTGGTCCACCTGGCTCACCGTCGAGCCCCTCTCGCGCGGCCCGGAGCCGCGACCTGACTGGCTGGTGACCTCGCAGGGCGCGGTCGACACCGAGCTCGGCATCCTCAAGACCGGCAAGGAGGCCGACGTCTTCCTGCTGGAGCGCGCCGATCCGCACGACCCCGGTCCCGGCGTCGTGATGGCCGCCAAGCGCTACCGCGACACCGACCACCGCAACTTCCACCGCTCTGCCTCCTACACCGACGGCCGATCCGTACGCCGCTCCCGCGACGAGCGGGCGCTCAACCGCAAGTCGGCGTACGGGCGCAGCGTTGCGGCCGGCGAGTGGGCCGCCTCGGAGTGGAACGCCCTGAGCCGGCTGTGGTGCCTCGGCGCGCCCGTGCCCTATCCGGTGCAGATCGACGGGACCGAGATCCTGATGGAGTGGGTCACCGACACGACGGGGGAGTCGGCGCCCCGACTGGCCCAGGTCCGGCCGGAGCGGGCGCTGCTGCAGACCTACTTCGACCAGCTCGTCGACGCGCTGGCGCTGATGGTCCAGGACGGGATCGTCCACGGTGACCTCTCGCCGTACAACATCCTGGCGACCGGCGAGCGACTCGTGATCATCGACCTGCCCCAGATCGTCGACCTGGTCGGCAACCCGGCCGGCTTCGACCTGCTGCTGCGTGACTGCGCGAACGTCTGCGGCTGGTTCCGGGCCCGCGGGCTGGAGGTCGACGAGGGCGCGGTGTTCAGTGATCTGGTCGCGCACGCCTTCTGACCAGACGGGAAGATCTGTCGTAGGATCGATCACATGCCGCAAGATCTTCGTCACGATGCACGTTGGACCGCGCTCCGCGAAGCGATCGGTGCGTTCCAGGCCCATCAGCAGGCCGACGGCTCGGCACCCGGCGCGCCGTCGGCGCTGATGGACACGATCCGCTCGTGCGTGGGGGAGCTCGCCGAGCGCTTCCCGCACGACGGTGCCTACCTCGAGGTGCTCGACGCCGACCTGGAGCGCTGGCAGGCCGACGGCTTCGGTACGCCGGACTTCCTCGACTCGCTCACCGCCTTCCACCCCTCGACGGGGCGGGCCGACGGTCGTGGTCACCTGGTCGTCTTCCCGATGTACACCCAGAACGGCAGCACCGAGCGCCACCTCGAGGCCGTGCTGATCCACGAGGTGTGGCCCGACTGGCTGGCCGAGCTCGAGCGCACCCGCTACGACAACCCGATGTTCGTCCCGATCCGCTTCGACGACTTCACCAGCGGCTACGACACCCACTCGGCCGTGCTGTTCCCCGAGACGGTCGCCGTACGCCGGACCCCCGAGCGCTACACCTGGGGAGCCATCTTCTGCGACCGGGAGGCGGCACGGTTCCGCGCCGTCGCCGGGGCGGCGGCCGAGACGCTCGGCATCGGCCTGCCCGAGGACGCCCGGGCGCTGCTGGCCGACCAAGCCCGTTGCGAGGAGGCGTTCGTCCTGTGGGACCTGATCCACGACCGGACCCACAGCCGCGGCGACCTGCCCTTCGACCCGTTCATGATCCGTCAGCGCCAGCCGTTCTGGATGTACGCCCTCGAGGAGCTGCGCTGCGACCTGACCGCCTTCCGCGAGGCGGGCAAGCTGGTCAACGAGGGCGTCGCCCAGGCGAGCGACGTGCAGTACGCCGTCCTGTTCGATCGGCTCTTCCGCTTCCCGGTCACCGGCACCCGGGTCCGCAACTACGACGGACTGGGTGGGCAGCTGCTCTTCGCCTACCTGCACCAGCACGACGCGATCCGCTGGACCGACAACCGTCTGCACATCGACTTCGTGGCCGCGCGGCTCCACACCATCCACCTCGGTGAGGAGGTCGAGCGCTTCTACCGCGCCGGCATCGACCGCCCGAAGCTCAGCCACTGGCTCGCCGGGCACGCGCTCGTGTCGGCGTACCTCCCGGCGCACCCTGCTTCGCGCTGGGCCCGCGCCCAGGACGCGCTCGACCTCACCCGGACGCCGCGCGACCTGGTGGACGACGTCCTTCCCGACGAGTTCCCGTTGAGCATGTTCTACGAGGCCCTGGCCAAGAAGCTCGGGGGAGTCATCGAGTCGACGAGGGGTGCGACGGGCAGACTGTCGGCATGAGGGCCCCGATCATCCAGCGCCACGACCCCGAGCGGGTCGGCTTCGCCAGCGACAACTACGCCGGCGCGCACCCCGAGGTCCTCGAGGCGATCGCGCGCGCCAACGGCGGCCACGTCACGGCGTACGGCGCGGACCCCTACACCGAGGCGCTGCCGGACCTGTTCGCCCCGCTGTTCGGCGAGGGCATCGAGGTCTACCCGGTCTGGAACGGCACGGGCGCCAACGTGGTCAGCCTGATGGCGATGACCGAGCGTTGGGACGCCGTCGTCTGCACCAGCGACGCCCACATCAACACCGACGAGTGCGGCGCCCCCGAGCGCATCGGTGGGCTCAAGCTGCTCGCGATCCCGGCCAAGCACGCCAAGCTCACTCCCGAGCTGCTCAGCATCCCGGTCAGGGAGTTCGAGGACGAGCACCGGGCGCGCCCGTCTGTCCTCAGCCTGACCCAGAGCACCGAGCACGGCACCGTCTACACGCCGGCCGAGGTCAAGGCGCTGGCCGACATCGCGCACGGTCACGGCATGGCCGTCCACATGGACGGGGCCCGCATCGCCAACGCGGCCGCCGCGCTCGGCGTACCGGTCAGGGCGTTCACCCGCGATGCCGGCGTCGACGTGATCTCCTTCGGCGGCACCAAGAACGGCATGTTGTACGGCGAGGCGGTGGTGGTCCTGTCGCCGGAGCGGCTGCGCGGCGAGCTCTACCTGCGCAAGCTCTCGATGCAGCTCAGCTCGAAGATGCGCTTCGTGTCCGCCCAGCTCGAGGCACTGCTCACCGACGACCTGTGGTTGCGCGGTGCGGCCCACGCCAACGCGATGGCCCGGCGCCTCGCGGCCGGCGTCGAGGGCATCCACGGCATCAGCGTGACCTCGCCGGTCCATGCCAACGCCGTCTTCGCCCGGCTGCCGCGCGCGGTCGCCGAGCGGGTCGAGAAGGACTTCCCGTTCTACCTCTGGGACGAGACGGACCACGCCCATCCGGTGGCACGGTGGATGTGCAGCTTCGACCACACCGAGGCGCACGTCGACGCCTTCGTCGCGGCCCTCGCCGCTGCGGGCGAACGGATCTGAGTAGGAGCACCCGTGTCCCCGACGCGGCCGCCCGCCAGCGTTGGCTCCATGAACACTCACGCCGCCGCTGACCTGTCCACCTCCCGCCGTCCCGCCTCCTCGACGCCGCCGGCCGGCGTCGTCGGGGTCTGGGGACTGATCGTGTCCGGGGTCCAGCTCCTCGCGCTGGGCGGGATCGCCGCGGTCACCTGGGCCGAGTGGGCCAGCACGCCCGAATCGGTCAAGCAGGACCAGATGTTCGGCCCCGAGCTCGGCTACTTCTTCCTCGGCATCTTCGCCGTTCCAGCCCTCATCGGCTTCGTCTGCTCCGGCGTCGGGCTCGGGGTCCGCCGTCGGAGCCCGAACACCGGGTTCGGCGTCGCGCTGGCCGGCCTCATCATCGGCTGCCTGTCGGCGGCGTTCCTGGCCCTCACCTTCCTCCCTCCCGCCCTCGGTCGCTGAACCGCCACGACGCACGAGCACCGGTCCCCTCGGGGCCGGTGCTCGTTCGCGTCTGTGGCGCGGGGTTCGGCCGAGGTCGAAGCGGGTAGGCACCGCGCATGTCGCGACGTTCTCGGGCCCTGTCCATCCTCCTCGCGCTCGCTCCCTCGGCGCTCGTCCTCGCCGGTTGCGGCGGAGCGAGCGACGGAGCCGCTCCCCACGCTGGCGGCAGCGACCTCCCGCAGGAGAAGTGCACGACCCATCCCGAGGTGACCAAGGACGGCTTCACCGTGCCCGGATCGGTCCTGTGCCTCGGTACGACGGCGACGGTGCCCTATCGCGACACCTCCAACCAGCCGATCCTCCGCGCGAAGCTCACGGTGACGGCGGTGGAGGAGTCGACCGATGCGTCCTTCGCCCCGAGCGCCCTGCCTGATGGTTTCAAGGGCGGCACGGTGTGGGTGGTGCGCTACCAGTCGACGATGGACGGTCACGCCGAGATGCCGACGGCGCCGTTCGCGCCGTTGAGCGTGCTGTGGGTGGAGGGCGGCGCCACGTCGGGGAAGATGCTCGAGCAGCCCGACGACTGCGCTCCGGACCCGTCCGGTGCCAACGGCTGCGCGTGGGACGACGTCGAGGACGGCGGGGTCGTGCACGGTGCGCAGTGGGTGAGCCTGGACGACCCCCGTTGGTCGATGGACTCGCCGATCCGGTGGGGCCAAGGAGGCGAGTGACGGGCTGCGCCTCGTCGCTCAGAGCAGCGCGCGGAACCGCCCGAGCGAGTCGGCGATCGCGTCCTTGGCCGCGTCGCAGAAGAAGTCCATGTCGTAGAAGCCGTGGATGAGGCCGGCGTACGTCGCCTGCTCCGTCGGTACGCCGGCAGCGGCCAGCGCGTCGGCGTACGCGATGCCCTGGTCGCGGAGCGGGTCGAGCTCGGCCGTCACGATCACGGCCGGCGGCAGGCCGGCGACCTCGCCGTGGATCGGGGCGAGCATCGGGTCGGTGACGTCGAGGTCGGCGCTGCCGCCGACGTAGTTGGCGCCGAACCAGAGCATCAGCGGCTCGTCGAGGAAGTAGCCGGTGGCGTTCTCCTCGTTGGAGGGGTAGCGCCCGGCAAGGTCGGTGGCCGGGTAGATCAGCAGCTGGGCCTTGATCCCGGGCACCTGCTGGGCGGCGACGGCGGAGAGGTTCCCGCCCGCAGAGTCGCCCGCCACGGCGAGGACGTCGCTGCCGCCGAGCTCGGCCAGTCGCGCCTGGATGTCCTTCGTCGCGGCGATCGCGTCCTGCGGAGCGGCGGGGAAGGCGTGCTCGGGCGCGAGGCGGTAGTCGACCGAGACGACGACCGCGTCGGCTCCCGCACAGATCGTGCGTGCCATCGCGTCATGGGTGTCGAGGTCGCCCACCACGAAGCCGCCGCCGTGGAACAGCGCGATGGTCGGCTTGGGGCCGTCACCCTCGGGCCGGTAGACCCGGGCTCCGAGCGGTCCGACGGCTCCCGCCACCTCGATGTCCTCCACCGATGCGACCGCGGTCTTCGTCGCGGCGGGCCGCATGTCGATCGCCATGGTGCGGAAGGCCATCCGGGCCTCCTCGGGCGTCATCTCCTGCATCGGCCTCGCGCCGGCGAGGAGGTCGAGAAGCGGCTGCAGCTGCGGGTCTACGGGCATGCTCAGACCGTAGTGGCGGGCCAGTCCTCCGGATAGTCCGGGACCGCGCCGTCGTGCTGCTTGCGCAGCTTCTTGCGAGCCCGATCGCCGAGGCGGTCGCCGAACACGGTGCCGACGGTGTGGTCGGTCTCGTGCTGCAGGCAGCGCGCCAGCAGGCCATCGCCCTCGAAACGGACCGGCTGCCCGTCCAGACCGAAGCCCTCGACGGTCGCGAAGTCCGGCCGCGCGCACGGAACGAACGCGCCGGGGTAGGACAGGCAGCCCTCGTCGCCGTCGTCGAGTCGGCGCTCCTTGCCCTCGGGGAGGATCACGGTCGGGTTGCACACGACGCCCTGCCAGTGCTCACCGGCGGCGTCGGGGCAGTCGAAGACGAACATCGCCACGTCCTCGCCGATCTGGCAGGCAGCCAGGCCGACGCCCTCGGCGGCGTACATCGTGGCGACCATGTCGGCGGCGAGCGCGCGGAGCGCGTCGTCGTACGCCGTCACCGGCTGCTGTGGACGGTGCATGACGTCGGTGCCCCAGCGCGTCATCGGGCGGACGGTGCCGCCCTCCGGGAGCGCTCCGTACGGCGCATGCACGACCGGTTCGGGTGGGGGAGTCTTGCCGCGAGCCATGGGTCGGAGCATAGGTCCGCGGCTGTCGCGACATTGCAGGGGGCGACGCGCCGAGCGGCTGTAGACCGATGTGTAACTCTGAGTTACATTTTGGGCATGTCCCTCATCCCCAACTTCAAGCCAGGTGGCAAGCACGGGGTCCCGCGCAACGAGAGCCGTGATCCCATCGGCATCCTCGTCGCCGGCCTCAGCAGGCTCGCCCAGAGCGATCTGATCGACAAGATCGGTCTGCGCAAGCAGACCGAGCAGGCCGTCTTCACGGTCACCCGGACCGGCTTCAAGGCCGCGACCAACGCGAGTCGCACCTTCGCCAAGTCCGGCAAGAACGGTGCGCCGGGTGCGCGCCCGGCGCCGGTCGCCGGCAGCGGCCCCTTCGACCTGACCCCGAGCGAGGACGAGCAGATGCTCGTCGACGTCGTGTCCGACTTCGCCAGCGAGGTCGTCCGCCCGGCCGCGGCCCAGGCCGACCACGACTGCGCGGCTCCCGACGACCTGCTGAAGGCCAGCCTGGAGATCGGTCTGCCGATCCTGGGCCTGCCCGAGGAGCTCGGCGGCATCTCCGAGGAGCGCTCGGCCATGGCCGGCACGCTCGTCGCCGAGGCTCTCGCCAAGGGCGACATGGGCCTGGCCGTCGCCACGCTCGCGCCCGGCTCGGTCGCCACCGCGATCGGCCTGTGGGGCACCGACCAGCAGCAGCAGACGTACCTGCCGGCGTTCACCGGAACCGAGGTCCCCGCCGCAGCGCTGGCGCTCAACGAGCCGGCCGTCCTCTTCGACGTGCTCGCCCCGTCGACCACCGCGACCAAGACCGCGGACGGCTACGTCCTCAACGGCAAGAAGTCGCTGGTCGCCCGCGGTGACCACGCCGAGCTCTTCATCGTCGGCGCCCAGCTCGACGGCAAGCCGGTGCTGTTCCTGGTCGAGTCCTCGACCGAGGGACTCAGCGTCGGCGGTGACCCCGCGATGGGTGTCCGCGCCGGCTCGCTGACCACGCTCACCCTCGAGGACGCCAAGGTCCCGGCCGAGGCCGTCCTCGGCGACACCGACGGGTCGACGTACGCCGACTGCGTGCGTCTCTCGCGCCTCGCCTGGTGTGCGCTCTCGCTCGGCACGGCCCAGGCCGTCCTCGACTACGTCACGCCCTACGTCAAGGAGCGCGAGGCGTTCGGAGAGCCGATCGGCCACCGCCAGTCGGTCGCATTCATGGTCGCCAACATGGCGATCGAGCTCCAGGGCATGCGCCTGCTGACCTACCGCGCTGCCGCTCGTGCGGCCGCCGGCAAGGACTTCAGCAAGGAGGTCGCCATGGCCCGCAAGGCGTGTGCCGACCACGGCATGCGCATCGGCCTGGACGGTGTCCAGCTGCTCGGTGGCCACGGATTCGTCAAGGAGCACCCGGTCGAGCGGTGGTACCGCGACCTGCGTGCCATCGGCATCATGGAAGGCACGGTTCTGGTCTGATGGCTATCAATCTGGAAGTCCCCAAGAAGCACCGGGCGCTGATCGACCAGGCGCACCAGGTTGCGATGAACATGCTGCGGCCGATCAGCCGCAAGTACGACATCGCCGAGCACGAGTACCCCACCGAGCTCGACATGCTGGCTGCGATGATCGACGGCCTGTCCGAGTCAGGTGCCAGCGAGGGCGCCGGCGCGACCGGCGTACGTCGCGATGACAAGGACCAGGACACGAGCGTCAAGAACGGCTCCAACATGGCCTCGGTGACCTCGGTCGCCGAGATGTGCTGGGGAGACGTCGGCCTGCTGCTGTCCATGCCCCGCCAGGGTCTGGGCAACTCCGCGATCGCGTCGGTCGCCAACGACGAGCAGCTCGAGCGGTTCAAGGGCACGTGGGCCTCGATGGCGATCACCGAGCCGTCGTTCGGCTCCGACTCCGCGCAGGTCTCCACCACGGCGGTGGTCGACGGCGACCACTACGTCATCAACGGCGAGAAGATCTTCGTGACCTCCGGCGAGCGGTCCGACTCGATCGTCGTCTGGGCGACGCTCGACAAGTCGCTCGGTCGTGCGGCGATCAAGTCGTTCCTGGTCACCAAGGACATGCCGGGCGTGAAGGTGGAGCGGCTCGAGGAGAAGCTCGGCATACGGGCCTCCGACACCGCTGTCATCACCTTCACCGACGTGCGCGTCCCGAAGGAGAACCTCCTCGGCTCCCCGGAGATCGACGTCAAGGCCGGCTTCGCGGGTGCGATGGCGACCTTCGACAACACCCGGCCGCTCGTCGCGGCGATGGCCGTCGGATGTGCGCGCGCGTCGCTCGACCTGACCCGCGACCTGCTCAAGCAGGCCGGCGTCGAGGTCGACTACGACCGGCCCGCACAGCTGCAGTCGGCGGCCGCGGCCAAGTTCCTCGAGCTGGAGACCAACTGGGAGATGGGCCGCCTGCTCACCCTCCAGGCGGCGTGGATGGCCGACAACCGCAAGCCCAACTCGCTGGAGGCCTCGATGGCCAAGGCGAAGGCCGGCCGCGTCGGCTCCGACGTGACGCTCGGCTGTGTCGAGCTGTGCACGTCGGTCGGCTACAGCGAGGGCGAGCTGCTCGAGAAATGGGCGCGCGACTCCAAGATCCTCGACATCTTCGAGGGCACCCAGCAGATCCAGCAGCTGATCGTGGCGCGCCGGGTCCTGGGCCTGTCGAGCGCCGAGCTCAAGTGACGGCGTACTGCTGAGAACGCCGAAGCGGCCCACAACCTCCCGGTTGTGGGCCGCTTCCGTGCTGGTGCGGTGATCGTCAGATCAGGCGCAGGACGCGGAGCCCTTCTGGACGCCCTTGACCTTGCCCTTGGCGACGACGACGGCCTGCGAGCGCGTGCCCTTCGGGCCCACGCAGACGGCGACCTTGTTGGCCTTGACGCCGGTCACGGTGACCAGGAACGGGCCCGGCTTGCCGTCGCGGCGCTTGGTGTAGAACGCGCCGACGATCTTGGCCTTCTTGTTGCCGGCGAACTTGCCGAGGTCGACCGTGGCGCCGGTCGCGGCCGGGCTGGCGGCACCGGAGGCGGTGTCGGACGGAGCGGCGGAGCTGCCGCCGTTCATCATCGAGGAGGCCTTGTCCTTGGCCTTCTTGAGGGCGTCCTTGCCCTGCTTGCTGTTGGCGGCCTGGCTCGCGGCGGCCTTGCCCTTGTCGAGCGCGCCCTTGGCGTCGTCCTTGGAGCAGCCGGTCAGGGAGACGGCGGCGATGGCAGCGACGGCAGCGGCGGATGCGATGCGCTTGTTCATAACGGAACTTCCTTTCATCGTGCGATGAACCCGAGACGGGATTCACCCGTTACGTGGACCCTAACTGCCGACCTACTGGCAGGTAACGCGCCGTCCGCATCGCGTCCGCGTAACAACTGTCACACCGGCACCACGCTTCGGTAGCCTCCGGCCGTGCACTCCTTGCTGGTCGCCGCGACCGAGGCCGAAGCCCGCCATCTGCCCTCCGGCGCGGACGTGCTGATCACGGGCATGGGCAAGACGGCCGCGGCCGCGTCGCTGGCCCGCCACCTCGCGGGCCTCTCGGACGGTGCCCTGGCGTCGCTCCAGGTCGTGAACATCGGTACGGCCGGTGCGCTGCTCCCGCACCTGTCGGGACTCCACGAGATCGGGACCGTGCTCAACCACGAGATCAACGCCGACGCCATCCGGGCGCTCGGATACGACCCGCGCGAGTCGCTGACGATCGGGTCCGGGCCGACCGTGCTCGCGAGCGGCGACGTCTTCGTCACCGACCCCGTCCTTCGCGACGCGCTCGCGCTCCGGGCGCAGCTGGTCGACATGGAGGGGTACGCCGTCGCGTACGTCGCCGCGGAGTTCGGCGTACCGGTGCGGATGGTGAAGTACGTCTCCGACGCCGCCGACGAGTCGGCCCGCGACTGGAACGAGGTCGTGGACCACTGTGCCCGCGAGCTCGGTGACTGGGTGTCCACCTCGTTGGTCGAGTAGCCGCGAGCGGCGTATCGAGACCGGCTAGCGCGAGCTGCGCGACCCGCGCCCGCGCGTGACGCCCACGAAGTCCTGGTGGACGGGGGAGTCGGCGTCACGTCGCCACAGCAGCGCGATCGAGGTCGGCTCGAGACCCGAGACGACCCGGTGCACGGCGTCCTTGCGGTGGTGCAGCCGAGCCAGTGACATCGGCACGATGACGACGGCGCTGCCGGAGGCGGCGACCTCGACGGCGTCCTTGACGCTCATCGGCGGGAAGGACAGCTGCTCGGTGTCCGGCGTCCAGCCCGAGGCGTGGGGGAGTGCGAGCTGCTCGCCGGCCAGGTCCGCGAGCGGGATCTCGGCGTCCTCGTCCGCGGCCGCCACCCAGTGGTCCACGGAGGCGACGACGACGGGCAGCTCGTCGTACAGGCGCACGCAGTGCAGCGGGCTGGGCTGCTCCACGTCGATCGGCAGCCGACCCAGCAGCAGGTCGGCGGTGTCGTCGTCGAGGCAGGCGCGGCCGGTGGAGTCGTCCGCGAGCGGGACGACCTGCAGCGCGATCTTCGGGTGGCGTTCACGCCAGACCCGGAACCACTTGTCGGGGGTGACACCGGGGACGAACGCAATTCGCAGTTGCTGCACGTCGACCGAGTATTCACACTGGAGGGGAGAGGTTTCGAACCGGCTCGCGGAAGGGGGCCTGTCGCATGGCTGCCTATGGCCCCGTGGTGATCCTCAACGCGTCCTGCGAGCCGCACGACGTCGTCTCCTTCCAGCACGCCGTGCGGATGCTCTTCCGAGGGGTCGCGGTCGTCCACGAGGCCGACGACCAGCGGTCGATCGGCCCCCACCCGTGGCCCAAGGTCGTCCGCCTGGTGCGGTACGTCGTCGCGAGCTGGATGTACCGCCCCGCGGCGTACGGGCGCGACGCGGTGCTCCGCCGGGACCGACATCGATGTGCCTACTGCGGCGAGCGTGCCGACACCGTCGACCACCTGGTGCCACGCTCACGGGGCGGGACCTGGTCGTGGTTGAACACCGTCGCCGCGTGCAGCCGCTGCAACAACCGCAAGGCCGATCGCACGCCGGCGGAGGCCGGCATGGCGCTCCGATTCACCCCTTGGGAGCCGACCCGGGCGCAGGTCACCGGCTGGCCGCGCTGAGGCCGTCGTGGTCGTCGTCCCAGGTGCCGCCCCGATGTGCGCCCCTGGGGCCGCTGTTGCTACTGTTCTCACGCACTCGTCCGGGTGGCGGAATTGGCAGACGCGCTAGCTTGAGGTGCTAGTGACCTTTATCGGTCGTGGGGGTTCAAGTCCCCCCTCGGACACCAACGCGAAGTGGCCCCTGACCTGCGGAGACGCAGCGGGGGCCACAGTGCTTTCCGCCGCAGGGAGCGCGGCGGAGCGCGCGGTCGCATCGACCGCACCTGGTTGTCGGAGGATCGCCGCAGGGCGCTGCTGAGGCCTACCTGGCTGCGCCCATGGTTCGGGCGCAAGACCGCTTGTGCGTCGGTCCAAACCTGGACGCGATGCTTGCCAGGAAACACGAGGACCCGGCATGTCGTGCGGGGAGAAAATGAATCATCCTCTTCACCAAGGCGGTTGCACATGAGCGTTCTCGACCGGGTCCTCACCAAGGCGCAGGCCACGATCCCGATGGAGCGGCAGGTCCAGGGGCTGCATCTGTTTCAGAAGGCGAAGCGGCGGGTGGTCGGTGACCGGCAACCGGTCTTCGTCGAGGAGCAGATCCCCGACGTCGACGAGCTCGAGTTGACCGAGATCGATGTGAGCAACCCGTTCCTGTACGGCCAGGGGCAGTGGCGGTCGTACTTCAAGCGCCTGAGGGACGAGGCGCCGGTCCACTACCGGGGCGACAGCGCCTTCGGGCCGTACTGGTCGATCACTCGGTACGACGACATCATCACCGTCGACAAGGACTTCGAGACCTTCTCGGCCGAGCCGCAGATCGTCATCGGCACGCCGCCGGAGGGCCTGGACATCGAGATGTTCATCGCGATGGACCCGCCCAGGCACGACCAGCAGCGCGGAGCCGTCCAGGGTGTCGTGGCTCCCCAGAACCTTGAGGAGATGGAGGGTCTCATCCGCTCCCGTGTCCAGGAGGTCCTCGACAGCCTGCCGGTCGACGAGCCGTTCGACTGGGTCGACAAGGTCAGCATCGAGCTGACCTCGCGAATGCTCGCCACCCTGCTCGACTTCCCCTACGAAGAGCGCCGCAAGCTCGTCTACTGGACCGAGCTCGCGGGCGCCAGCGCCGGAGCCACCGGCGGCGCCGTCGACATGGATGAGCTGTACACCGGCGTCGCCGACATGGCGAAGAGCTTCAGCGCTCTGTGGCACGACAAGGCTGCCCGCCGCGCGGCGGGGGAGAAGCCCGGCTACGACCTGATCACGCTGATGCAGATGTCCGAGGACACCAAGGACCTGATCAACCGGCCGATGGAGTTCCTCGGCAACCTCATCCTGCTCGTCGTGGGCGGCAACGACACCACCCGCAACTCGATGTCCGGCGGGGTGTACGCCCTCAACCAGTTCCCCGATGAGTTCGATCGTCTCAAGGCGAACCCGGAGCTCATCCCGAAGCTCGTCCAGGAGATCATCCGCTGGCAGACGCCGCTGGCGTACATGCGGCGGATCGCCACGAAGGACACCGTCCTGAACGGCCAGTTCATCCGCAAGGGCGACAAGGTCGTCATGTGGTACGCCTCGGCCAATCGGGACGAACGCACCTTCGAGAACCCCGACGACTTCGTCATCGACCGACACAACGCCCGCCACCACCTCTCCTTCGGCATCGGCGTCCACCGCTGCATGGGCAGCCGGGTGGCCGAGATGCAGCTGCGGATCCTCTGGGAGGAGCTGCTGGCGAGGTTCTCGGACATCGAGGTGGTCGAGGAGCCGGCGTACCTGCAGTCGAACTTCGTCCGGGGCTACACCAAGATGATGGTGAGGCTCACGCCGATCGGGCAGGAGCCACTACCGCGTGCCCGGAAGGTCGCGGCTCCCCAACCGGCGACGGCCCGGTCGCGCGAGGGCTGGGTCGTGACCACGACCGAGACCGAGCTCGACCTGCAGGTCGCGGATCGTCGCGAGGTGGCTGACGGGATCGTCGAGCTCACCCTCGCCGACCCGACCGGCGCACCGCTCCCGTCCTGGACCGCCGGCGCCCACATCGACCTTGTTCTCAGCCCGTCGCTGACCCGGCAGTACTCGCTGTGCGGCCCGGCCGGCGAGGAGTCGTCGTGGAGGGTCGGTGTCCTGCGCGACCCGAGCAGCCGGGGCGGTTCGGCGTACGTCCACGAGAAGCTGGCTGAGGGCGCGACGGTCCGGGTCCGAGGCCCGCGCAACCACTTCCCGCTCGTCGCGTCGCCGCGCTACCAGTTCATCGCCGGGGGCATCGGGATCACCCCGATCCTGGCGATGATCGAGGCGGCCGAGGCGCGCGGCGCCGAGTGGAACCTGCTGTACGGCGGTCGGTCGCGTGCGTCGATGGCGTTCCTCGACAGGCTCGAGGGCGACGAGCGGGTGACGGTGTGGCCCCAGGACGAGAACGGTCTGCTCGACCTGGCCGCGGTGCTCGGCACCCCCCGAGCTGACACCCTGGTGTACTGCTGCGGCCCCGGCCCGCTTCTCGACGCGGTCGAGGACGGGTGCGCGGCATGGCCCGAGGGCAGCCTGCACCTCGAACGGTTCGCTGCGAGGAAGGTCGAGGCGTCCCAGGATGCGCTCGACTCGTTCGAGGTCGAGTGCTCGCGCTCGGGCGTGGCCGTGACGGTGCCTGAAGGCACGTCGATCTTCGAGGCGGTCGAGCAGGCCGGCGTCGACGTGCTGGGCTCCTGCATGGAGGGCATCTGCGGCACCTGCGAGGTCGACGTGGTCGAGGGCACACCCGACCACCGCGACTCGATCCTGTCCAAGGCGGAGCGCGAGCGTGGCGACACGATCATGCTCTGCGTCTCCCGCTCACTCTCCAAGAGGCTGGTGCTGGACGTATGAGGCATCCACGGAACTGCTGGTACGTCGCCGCCACCGGCGACGAGCTGGACGAGGTCGGCGACGGCTTCCTGACCCGCCGGATCCTCGATGCAGACATCCTGGCCTACCGCCTCGCGGACGGCTCGGTCGCCGCGATCGAGGACCGCTGTGCGCACCGGCCCTACCCGTTGTCCGCCGGCCACCGCGAGGGCGACCTCGTCGTGTGCGGCTACCACGGCTGCACCTACGACGCGACGGGCCGCTGCGTGCGGGTTCCCTCCCAGGACGCGGTCCCTTCAGGCGCCCAGGTGCGTGCATTCGCCGCCGTCGAGCGAGGTCCGTTCGTCTGGGTGTGGACGGGTACGCCCGGTGGTGAGCGGCTGCGTCCGCCCCCGGCGACACCCTGGCTCCACGGTGACGGCTGGAGCAGCGTGGGCGAGCAGCGCACCGTGGCCGCCAACCTGATGCTGCTGCACGAGCACTACCTCGACCTGACCAGCGTGTTCGAGATGCACCCCGAGTTGGTGCCCCCGGGCATCGAGGCGCTGCCGCCGTTGGAGGAGGTGGAGGTGTCGGAGGTCTCTGTGTCGTACAAGCGCGAGCTGCCCAAGGCGCCGCTGGCGCCGTGGGAGGCCCAGGTCTCCGGCCTCGACAGCAGCGAGGCGTTCGGCCGTCAGGAGACCGGAACCTTCGTGACCCCGGGTCTGCACAAGCAGACCTACACCATCACCGGACCCGACGGTCCGGAGCTCGAGCTCGTGCGGACCCACGGCTTCACGCCCGAGTCGGCCGGGGCCACCCATGTCTTCCTGCAGATCTCGTGGCGCGGCACGGCGGTCTCGCCCGATGCCGGCGGGGCGCTGGCCGCCGTCTTCCACGAGATGGCCGACCGCGACATCGCCGTGCTCGAGACCGTGCAGCGCTGCCTCGACGAGGACACGACGCCGCGGCGCTACTTCAACGTCAAGGCCGACCGCGCAGCCCTCCGGGCCCGTCGTATCCTGACCTCGATGGTGGAGGACGAGCGGGCGCGCTGAGGGTGGTCCCAGGCCGAGCTACTTCCGGCTGCTCCTGTGCTCATCCCGCGCCAACGAGCCCTCGGGGTGGAAGGCGCTCAGGTGGCGCAGGGCCAGCGAGATCTCGGTGCTGATCTTGCCGACCGGGCGACCGAGGAGCTCCTCGGCCTGACCGAGCCGGTAGCGGATCGTGTTGCGGTGCACCATCAGGCGGCGTGAGGACTCGTCGACGTTGCCGCCGCTGCTCAGATAGGCGTCGAGGGTCTCTCGGATCCGCTGCGCGCTCTCCTCCTCACCGGCCAGGTCGCCGAGGATGCGGGCCACGAATCGATCCACCCCGGGGTTGCAGCCGAGCAGGACGAGCAGCTCCACATCGGCGTACACGTTGATGCGCGCGGTCGTCCGAGTCCCGATCACCTGCAGCGCGCCGAGCGCCTCGGTGTGACTGTCGGCGAAGCCATGGACACCGTGCGCGGGTGTGCCGACACCTACGACGGTGGCGCCGCGGTCCCCGTTCTGGAATGCCTCGACGAGCGTGTCGGTGCTGATGGGGTCGCGGGTCGCGATCCACACCCACAGCCGCCGGCCGCCGGGACGGACCAGCAAGGGATTGCCCGAACCGACGCTGCGGGCGAGATCCAGGCCGACCTGCTCGAGTCGCGCGATGGCGTCATCGTCGTCGCACGCAAGCACCATCGCGGTGTGGTGCGCGGAGATCGGGTAGCCGCCGAGGGCCGACGAGATCCGGCGTACGTCGTCCATCTGGCCGGCGAGGACGGCTTGGATCGTCTCGAAGCGTTGGGCGTCGACACCTGCGACGAGCTTGGTCCGCTCGGCCTGGTAGATGTCGACCGAGACCGTGATCGAGCGGTCGATCCAGCTGCTCGCTCTGTTCCAGAAGTAGATGAGCACGGCGGCGTGGTCGATCCGCTCGGCGGGGATCGTGCTGAGGAGTCCGGTGATGTAGTTCCAGGTGGTCAGCTGCGCTACTCGGTAGAACCGGATCAGGGTCTCGAGCGGGATCTGGAGCCGGGCGACCTCGGCCGCCAGCTCCGCCGCTCCCGGGACCATGTGGAAGCTGAAGTCAGGCTGCGGGAACGCGGACAAGAAGGCCAGCCAGTGCTCGCCCACGGCATCGCGGATCTCGGCGAGCAGACCGTCGAACCGCGCGATCTCCGGCACCTCGGCCTGGATCGCCAGCGTGGTGCGTTCCGCCCATGCGTCGACCATCTCCGGACGGGCCTCGTTCGCCACGAACCCGGGCAGCCAATCGGCCAGTCCGTGCGGTGTTGGACCGACCGCCACGACACCCACTCTCCCGTCGGACGCACCGACAGCCAACATGTTGGAACCTTTCGGCCAAACTAGCGCAACCCACGGTCGGGCCGGCGTCGCTCGCCGCTCGCCGCTCAGTGTCCTGCCGAGCGGGTGACATGGCGGTTGACCTCGCGCATGAACCACCCCGGCGCGACACCCGAGAGCGCCATCAGACCCTTGGCCTGCCGACCGACGGCGTGGTGGACGCTGTGCGGAAGCCGCTGCCTGCCGCGCGCGACCGCAAGGATGGTGTCGGCGACGTCGTCGGCCGTCAGGGACACGCCGAGGCTGCGGGTGCTGGCCGTGTCGACGCCCTGCACCATGCCGGTGTCGACGAACAGCGGCCAGATCGCCGAGACAGTGATGTCGTCGGGCGCCCACTCGAGCTCGAGCGCCTCGGTGAGGCCGCGGATTGCGAACTTGGTGGCGGAGTACGTCGCCAGCTCGGGCTGGCCGTAGATCGCCGACGCTGATGACAGGTTGATCACCGACGCTCCCGGCGTGGCCTTGAGCAAGGGATAGGCGACGTGACAGCCGTTGAGCATGCCGCCCACGTTGATCGACAGGATCTGCTGCTGCTCTTCGAGCGGGATCTCGGCGAACGGCCCCGATGCGAGGATCCCCGCATTGTTGACGAGTACGTCGAGACGGCCACCTGTCATCCCCCCGAGCTCCGTCATCCGGGTGCGCCAGGCGTCCGCATCGACCACGTCCAGGGGGGCGACGACCGCATCGGGGCCGAGCTCCTCGCGCAGTGAGTCCAGCGCGGCCGGGTTGCGGCCATAGGCGGCGACGCGGTAGCCGGCCTTGTCGAAGCGCAGGGCGGTGGCGCGCCCGATGCCCGCGGTCGCACCGGTGATGGCGACGGTCTTCATGGGAACCTCCAGGTGTCCGAGTCAGGAGTGCTGTTGGCGCCGGTCGCCGATGCGACGCATCAGGGCCGTGGTGGGGAGGCCGAGCGCCGGAGCGACCCCGGCGGAGCGGGCGATGACGCCGCGCCAGCGCGGAACGACGCGGAAGACCTGACGGCTGTCGATCAGGTCCAGCCCCGCGCGGGCCACGTCGTCGGGCGAGAGCGGTGCGGGGCCGGAGAACAGCATCGCCGCGCCCGGGTCCTGGCTGCGCTCGGTGACCATCCGGGTCTCGACGACGTCCGGGCACAGGGCGCGGGCGCGGATGGGGATGCCGGCGTGGTCGAGGTCGCCCTGCAGCGAGGTCGTGTACGAGAGGACGGCGGCCTTGCTCGCGGCGTACAGAGCCAGTCCCGGAACGGGCGTGAGGGCGGAGATCGAGGCGATGTTGAGGATCGCGCCGCCACCGTCGCGCATCGCCCGGACCGCGGCGTTGCAGCCGGAGACCGCACCGCGCAGGTTGATGTCGAGCAGCCGGGTGATCGCCGTGTCGTCGAGGGACCAGGCGTCGCCCGCCTCGAGCACGCCGGCGTTGTTCACCCACACCGCGAGCCGCCCGTGTGCGCGAGCGGCCGCGGCGACCTCGTCGTGCGACGCGGCGTCCCGGACGTCCTGTGCGAGTGACCATGCGCCGCGCCCGATCGCCTCCGCGGCCTCGGCGGCCGCGTCGCTGTCGACATCGGTGACCAGCACCCGGTGGCCGCGATCCGCGAGCCGGTGGGCGACCGCGAGACCGATGCCGCGCCCGGCACCGGTCACCACGGCGGTGGTCGTGCTCACGAGCTCGCCTCCTCGAGGCGGGTCAGGGCCTCGCCCAGGTGGACCGCGATCTTCTGCAGCGACGGCAGTGTGTCGCGGCTGCCGACCACGCCGACGTTGAACGCGCCGCGGTAGCTGACCGAGGTGATGTTGAGGCCCATCCCCTGGAAGACCAGGGAGATCGGGTAGCAGGTGAGCATCTCGGCGCCGGCGAGGTAGAGCGTCTCGCGCGGCCCGGGGACGTTGGAGACGGTCACGTTCATGGGAGGACGCGGCAGCTTCGGGCTCTGCCCGCTCAGCACCGCCAGCACCGGCAGCGACATCGTGAGCAGCGTGAACGTCGGCCGTACCTGCGACGGCATCCGCTGCAGGTGGGCCTTGGCGGCGGCCATCGAGCGGCGTACCGCCTCCAGACGCTCGAGCGGGTCGTCGGTGTCGGTGCCGAGGTCGGCCCACAGGTAGCCCACCGCGTTGCCGCCGTCGTCGCCCTCGGACCGCAGGCTCACCGGCACGCCCGCGATCAGGGTGCGCTCCGGGAGCTGGCCGAGGTCGCCGAGGTAGCGGCGCAGGGCGTCGCCGCACAGCGCGACGAAGACGTCGTTGAGCGAGGTGGAGGTACGCCGTCCGATCGCCTGCATCCGCTCCATGCCGAGCTGCTGGGTCGCGACCCGGCGGGCGTTGGTGACGCGCAGGTTGAGGGCCGAGCGAGGTGCCTGGAACGGCAGCCGCACCGGCTCGCCACCACCGCGGAGGCCGACGAAACCGCGGGCGAGCGAGGTGAGCGCGCGGTGCGGGGCCAGGCCCTTGCCGCCCTCGCGCTTCGCCCGGCGGGCCCGCGGCTCGGTCGGCGCCTGCCAGGGCGGCTGCCAGTCGCCGTCGACGCTGCGGGCCAGCTGGTCGGTCGCGACCCGGATGCCGTTGATCCCATCGGTCAGCGAGTGGTGCATCTTCATGTAGATCGCGAACCGGTTGCCCTCGAGCCCCTCGATGACATGGCTGGTCCACATGGGGCGGGTGCGGTCGAGCAGGGTGCTGTGCAGGTGCGAGACCAGGTCGCCGAGCTCGCGCTCGCTGCCCGGCGCGGGAAGGGCGGAGTGCCGGACGTGGTACTCCATGTCGATCGTCTCGACCGTCGCCGCGGCGGGCGCGAGCACCGAGGTCGGTCCGTGCGTCAGCAGCTGGTTGAACGGTCGCCGCAGCGGCTGCGGCTCGCGCATCCGGGCCACGATGTCGGCCACGAATGTCGCGGGTGCGCCGTCGGGGATCGCGAACTCCATCAGCGCGCCGACGTGCATGGGGGTGTCGGGGGTCTCGATCCGCAGGAAGGTCGAGTCGAGCACGGAGAGCCGGCGATGGTTGGCCATGTCAGGCGGTCCTTTCCAGGTGGCGCAGGGCGCGACGGGCGGCGTTGGCGCCACACATCCCGTGGGCGCCCGGGCCGGGCGGGGTGGCGGCCGAGCAGATGAAGTGGCCGGGGATGCCGACGTCGTACGGCGTGAGCGAGGGACGTGGTCCGAGCGCGAGCTGGGGGATGGTCTTGGCGCCGGTGAGGATGTCGCCGCCCACGAAGTTGGCGTCGTACGACGCGAAGCCCGTGGGGGAGCGCACCTCGTAGCCGACGATCCGGTCGCGGAAGCCCGGGGCGAACCGCTCGATCTGGTCGATGATCGCCTGGGTCGCGTCGCCGTCGCCGTCGTAGCCGTGCGGGACGTGGGCGTAGGAGTACAGCGGGTGCACGTCGCCGACCGACCGCGAGGGATCGGCGAGGTACTGCTGGCCGACGAGCACGAACGGACGCTCGGGCATCCGGCCCTGCCAGACGTCCCGCTCGGCCGCGGCGAGCTCGGCGAACGGCCCGCCGAGGTGCACGGTCCCGGCCCGCCGGGCGGACTCGGCCGTCCACGGCACGCCCTCGCGGATCGCGAAGTCGACCTTGAACGCGGCAGGCCCGAACCGGAACCGCCGGTAGCCGCGCGCCGCGCGTCGGGGGAGGAGATCGCCGAGGATCTCCGCGACCTGGTGCGGGTCGAGGTCGTAGAGCACGACGTCGGACGTCGGCAGCTGGGTAGCCGCCGTGATCCGGATGCCGGTCTCGATCTTCCCGCCATGGGCGACCAGGACCGCCGCCATGGCGTCGGTGATGGCACGGGAACCGCCCTTCGCGACAGCCCAGCCGTGCCGGTGGCCGGCGGTGAGGATGCCCAGCCCGATCGCCGAGCTGAGCGGGCGCGACAGCGCCTGGAAGCCGTGCGCGGCCACCCCGCCGAACAGGGCGCGTGCCTGCTCGCTGCGGAACCAGCGGGCCAGGGTCTCGGCGGGGAGCACCGTCGGCGCGCCGAACCGCGCCAGTCGCAGCGGGTGCGACGGGACCCGGAGCAGTGGCTGCAGGATGTCCTCGCTGAGCGCGTCGTACGACGAGGCGGGGCCGGCGAACAGCCGCTGCCAGCGCCGCCCGTCGCCATCGGGGAGGCCGGCGGCGGTCTCCGCCACCGACCGCAGCAGCGTGCCGGCCGTGCCGTCGTCGAGGGGGTGCGCGCAGTCGACCTCCGGCCACGCCCATTCCAGGCCGTGCTCGGCGAGCCCGAGGTCGGCCAGGAACCGCGAGCCGACCGCCATCGGGTGGACCGCCGCGCAGTGGTCGTGCAGCAGCCCGGGGACGATCGCCTCCCCGGTGCGGGTGCCGCCGCCGATCTCGTCGGCGGCCTCCAGCACCGTCACGGTCACGCCTGCGCGGGCGAGGGCGGCGGCCGCGGCGAGCCCGTTCGGCCCGCTCCCGACGACGACCGCCGTGGTCACGACGTGGCCCCGGCCGCGGACCAGGTGACTTCCAGCGGGATCGGGCCGTTGGGCAGCCAGGGCTGCTCGGCCACGCAGTCGGCGACCTTCCAGGTGCCGCGTCGGACGACGCCCAGGGCGCCGTCGAAGACGAACCAGTCCTGCTTGCCCCGGCCGAACGGCTCGGACTCCACCCACGCCACCACGAACTCGCCGGGCTCGAAGCCGCAGCTCTCGCGCAGCGCCTCGAGGAAGCGGACGCCGTGGATGTGGCCGTCGCCGAAGTTCCAGCCGAGCACCACGTTGGCGCCGGTCTCGCCCTCCCATATGTCGCGTCCGTCGAGGTCGTCGCCGAGGTAGCTGCGCAGCACCGAGATCAGACCCCGGCCCTGGCTGTGCATGGAACGCCAGGCGACGAACAGCTCGACCATCATCTTGGCGACGTCCGGGGGTGTGCCGAGGTCCGCGAGCTGCTCACGGTGCAGCCCGACCGGCATGCCGACCCGCTTGAGCTTCTCATCGGCGCCGGGCGCGAAGGTCCAGACGGCCGAGGCCCAGTTGCCGGCGTACTGCCGCATCGAGGGGAGGAACGAGACCAGGTCGGGCCGGATGTTGCCGAGCACCGGGAAGAAGAGCAGGCCGAACGCCACCACGGGGAGCAGCCAGCCGTGGCTGAAGTGGTAGATCGAGTAGCCGTCGCTGTTGGGGTAGCCGGCGAAGAGCGCGACCGCGATGTAGCCGAACAGGATGTTCCACTCCAGCGGCACCGCCAGCGGGAATGTCGAGGTGATGAACGTGTGGAAGACGACCATGAAGATGACGCAGCCCAGTGTGATCTGCCAGCTGGTGGTGAACAGCAGGATCAGCGGGACGATGATCTCGGCAGTGGTGCCGCCGACGTGGGCCATGAACAGCGCGACCTTCGAGGGGCGCAGGTCGTCGGGGAAGCTGCGGTAGTGCAGGCGGCGCACGAACTTCTGCGTCCACGGCGTGTTCGAGACCATGACCGGTACGACGTTCTCGAAGTGCTTGCCGACCTTCGACCAACCCGCGCCGACCCACACGACGACGATGAGCAGCTTGCCGGCGATCAGCATGTCGTGCGGCGTGAGCAGCGCGAAGAAGAGCATGGCGGGCAGGTACTGCTCGCCCCGGCCGCAGAGGAACACGACCTTGTCGCGCAGCCCGAGCAGCACGAACAGCACGATCGGCGCGATCATCGCGGTGTGCCCGACCACGCCGCCAGCGGCGTGCGGCAGCGGGTCGCCGTACTGGACACCGGGGAGGACCAGGGCCACGACCAGGCTGGCCAGGTAGGCGAGGTAGAGGACCGCGTCGAACGGCGTACGCCGGGTGCCACCGGTGAAGGGGACCTTGTCCGGCCACGGTGCCATGCGCAGCAGGCCCGGGCGGCTGAAGTAGCGAGCGCCGCCGTAGAACGGCTTGAAGTGACCGGTCAGCGGGCCCCAGGCACCGCCGACCCCGAAGGCCTCGAGGAAGGCGACCCACAGGATCAGCTTCTGGTACACGATCGGCTCGTGCCACCAGGTGGACACATCGAGGATCGATCCGATGTGCGGGGACGTCAGGGTGACCACGAGCAGGCCGCCGAGCGAGGACATCAGCAGGAACTTCGCGATGTAGATCGCGTGCAGCATGTAGGGGCTGCCGAAGCCGTTCTCGGCCCAGAACGTGGTGAGCAGCCTCATCCGCTCGTTCAGCGGCTTGGTGCGGAACTCGGCCGGGTCGACGGGCGGCAACGTGGGTTGGGTGAACGACGGCATCGGGGTCACGCTCCCTGGGTCTGGTCGGCGAGCTGCCGGCGCAAGGTGGGCTTGTCGTTCTTGCCTACCGCGTTCTTGGGCAGCGCGTCGAGGATCGTGACCGACACGGGGACCTTGATCTTGGTGAGCTGCTCGGCGCAGTGCGCCTTGAGGGCGTCCTCGTCGACGGTGGCCGACGGGGTCAGCGCGACGAACGCCGCGACGACCTCACCCAAGGCCGGGTCGGGCTTGCCGACCACGGCCGCCTCGGTGACGTCGGGGTGCGCCTCGAGGACGGCCTCGACCTCCTTGGGGTAGATGTTCTCCCCGCCGCGGATGATCATGTCCTTGATCCGGTCCACGATGCGCAGGTAGCCGTCCTCGTCGAGGATGCCGACGTCGCCGGTGTGCAGCCACCCGTCGCCGAGCGTCTGGGCGGTAGCCTCGGGGTTGCCGAGGTAGCCCTGCATGACGTTCGCGCCCTGGATCACCACCTCGCCGCGCTCGCCGGCCGGTAGCAACGTGCCGTCGGGAGCCATGATCGCGACGGTCTGGCCGGGCAGCGCGACGCCCACGGTCCCAGGCTTGCGGACACCGTCGGGCGGGTTGCACGTCGACGCGCACGTGCCCTCGGACAGCCCGTAGCCCTCCACGATCGGGAAGCCGAAGACCTCCTCGGCGCGGGGCAGCAGCCCAGCGGGGGCGGGTGCCGCCCCACAGATCGCGACGCGGACCGACGAGGTGTCGGCCGGGACACCCGCGTCCACCGCGGCGAGCAGGTGCGCGTAGATCGTCGGCACGGCTGAGAAGTACGTCGGCCGCAGGGTCGCGATCGACTCCAGGAAGCTGACCGGGTGGAAGCGGGCGAGCAGGCTGATCCGGGCTCCGCGGCTGAGCGGGAGCAGGCAGCTGACGAGCAAGGCGTTCGCATGGAACAGCGGCAGCACGAGCAGGCAGTGGTCGTCGGTGGCGACGCCCATCTGGGCCCCCATCATCTCGACCATGGCGTGGAGGTTCGCGTGGCTGAGCATCACGCCCTTGGGCTTGCCGGTCGAGCCGCTGGTGTAGATGAGCAGCGCCAGGTCGGCGTCGTCGGTGACGGCGGTCGGAAGGTCCGCGCCGCGGCGCTCGGTGCGCAGCTCGCCGACCGGGATGACCGTGACGCCTTCGAGGCGCTCGCCGTCCTCGGCGACGACGACGACCGACCCCGAGTCGCTGATCTGGTGGGCCGCCTCGGCCGCGGTGAAGGTGGGGTTCATCGGCGTCGCCGCGGCGCCGAGGCGCCAGGCCGCCATGATGGCCACCAGGGTCTCGACCCGGTTGGGCAGCTTGACCGCGATCACCGAACCGGGACCGACGCCGAGCTCGGCGAGCTGCTCAGCGGCGGCGTCCACCCGCTGACCCAGCTGCCTGTAGGTCAGTGTCTGGCGCTCGTCGCCGACACAGGGGCGGTCGTCGTACGACGCGGGGCGGGTCCAGGGCAGGTAGCCGGCGGTCATCTCGGGTCCTCTCGTGGGCGATGCCTCACGGTACGAACGTGCGCAATCCCTCCGCACTGTCCAGGGCGCCAACGAGGGCGGGTCGCTTTGTCGATCCGGGACAAGCGGACCGCCTCAGGGGCGAGGATGCTGGGGGAGCGGCGGCAGATCGGTCCGTCGTGCTTGTGGACAAGGGCCAAGGAGACCGATGGCTGCAGATCGTGATGCTCTCGACGCGCTCGCCCGCGCCGTCGCCCGGGACATGGGTCGGGCGAGCTCCGAGCTGGCCGGCACGCTCAAGGATCGGCTCGCAGGCGGCATCCCCGAGCTGGACGGCGACCCGGCCATGCTCGACCTGCTCTTCGCCAGCATCGCCAGCAACCTCGATCTCTTCGTGCAAGCCGCCGCGGCCGGAGGCCCGGTCGACGAGATCGCGGCTCCACCCGCCGCCCTCGAGTACGCCCGCACCCTCGCCCAGCGCGGCATCACACCGAACGCGCTGCTGCGCGCCTACCGGCTCGGCCAGGCGGGTGCGTTGGAGTGGGCGCTGCGCCGGATCGACGAAGTGGCGTCCGACCGGGACCTCGTGGTCGGGGCGTCCGCTGCCTTCGTGTCCACGTCCTTCGGCTACGTCGACGCCATCTCCGAACAGCTGGTGCAGACCTACGAGGCGGAACGGATCCGGTGGCTGTCCCACCGCGGCGCCGTACGGGCGGCGGCACTCGCGGAGTTGCTGGCCGGCACCCGCGCAGATGTCGTCGCGGCAGAGACCGCGCTCGGGTATCGGCTGCGTCAACACCACCTCGGCCTGATCCTGTGGCGACAGCGGGCCGACGACGACACCCTGGGCGAGCTGGAGCGACTGGCGAGCAGGATCGGCCAGTCCGTCGGAGCGGCGGGCTCCCCGTTGTTCGTCGCGCAGGACCAGGCCACGGGTTGGGCCTGGTTGCCGCTCGGCCGGGTGCCCGGGGTGGTCATCGACGAAGCCGCCGTCGCGGCGCTCGTCGGGTCCGACGGCACCCGAGTCACGGTCGGTGCCGCCGCAGCCGGGGTGGACGGATTCCGGCGTACCCACCAGCAGGCGGGCGCCGCCCGCACAGTCGCGCTCGTCGCGCGCGAGCGAGCGCCCGCGGTGATCGCGTGGACCCATCCGCAGCTGCGAGCCGCCGCGATGCTGGCCGGCGACGTACCGGCCGCTCGCGACCTGGTCCGTCACCAGCTCGGCGCTCTCGCCGAGGACACCGAGACGGCGGCCGGCTTCCGTGAGTCCCTGCTCGTCTTCCTCTCGCTCGGCGGCGGGTACGCCGCCATGGCGGCCGCACTCCACATCCACCCCAACACCGCCAAGTACCGGATAGGCCGCGCAGCCGAGCTGCGCGGTCGCCCGATCGACGAGGAGCGCCTGGACCTCGAGCTGGCCCTGGTCGCGTGCGCGTGGCTGGGCACCTCGGTCCTGGCGGCGGCGTCGGACTGACCCGAGCAGGGTGCTGCGCGGCCTGTGCGGTCCGACAAGGCTCCCCGCGAAGTTTGGCCGCTGTGCCCAAGAGCCGCGGGTCCGGGCGCTGGTGGGATGGGCGCTCCGCACACCGCGAGCCAGGAGGCGCCCCATGTCGAAGCACGAGTACGACGTCGTCGTGATCGGTTCCGGCTTCGGCGGCTCGGTGGCCGCCCTCCGGCTGACGGAGAAGGGCTACCGCGTCCTGGTCGTGGAGGCCGGCCGCCGGTTCGCCGACGACGAGTTCGCGAAGACGTCGTGGGACGTGCGCAAGTTCCTCTACGCACCGCGACTCGGCTGCTTCGGCATCCAGCGCATCCGGTTGCTGCGCGACGTCGTGGTGCTCGCGGGTGCCGGCGTGGGCGGCGGGTCCCTGGTCTACGCGAACACGCTGTACGAGCCGAAGTCCGACGCGTTCTACACCGACCCTCAGTGGGCGCACATCACCGACTGGAAGCGGGAGCTGGCGCCGTACTACGACCAGGCGAAGCGGATGCTGGGTGTCGTCACGAACCCCACCGTGACCGCCTCCGACGAGATCATGAAGCAGGTAGCCGACGAGATGGGCGTGGGCGACACCTACCGTCCGACCCCGATCGGCGTGTTCTTCGGGCCGGACGGCACCAAGCAGCCCGGGACATCGTTCGCCGACCCGTTCTTCGGTGGCGCCGGCCCCGAGCGCAGCGGCTGCACCGAGTGCGGTGAATGCATGACCGGCTGTCGGCACAACGCCAAGAACACGCTGCTGAAGAACTACCTCTACCTCGCCGAGAAGGCCGGTGCCGAGATCCGCGAACGCACGACGGTGGATGCGGTCGTGGAGCGGTCTGGGGGTGGGTACGACGTCGTCACGCACCGCAGCGGTGCGTCGGCTCGGCGTACGACGGCCACGATCACCGCCGAGCAGGTGGTCCTGGCCGCCGGGACCTGGGGGACCCAGGAGCTCCTGCACGGCGCTGCCCGCTCGGGCCATCTGCCGCACCTCTCCGACCGGCTCGGCTACCTCACCCGCACCAACTCCGAGGCGCTGTGCGCGTCCAGCACGAAGATGCGGAACAAGGACAAGTACGACTTCCACCACGGCGTCGCGATCACCTCCTCGATCCACCCCGACGACGTCACCCACGTCGAGCCGGTCCGTTACGGCCACGGCTCCGGCCTGATGGGACTGCTGCTGACGCTGATGACCGACGGCGGCGGCCGCGTCCCGCGCTGGCTGCGCTGGATCGGCCAGGCGGTGCGGCACCCGCTGCTGCTGCTCTCGACGGTCGGCGGCCTCCGCAGCTGGCCGGAGCGCACGATCATCGCGCTGGTCATGCAGACCAGCGACAACTCGATCACCGTGTCCCCGAAGAAGCGCCGCCTGGGTCGGCGTTCGAGGATCAGCCTCACCTCCCGGCAGGGTCACGGCGAGCCCAACCCGACCTGGATCCCCGCCGGCAACGACGTGGTCCGCTCGATCAGCGACAAGATCGACGGCGGTTCCTACAGCACGATCGGCGAGGTCTTCAACATCCCGATGACCGCCCACTTCCTGGGCGGCTGCCCGATCGGAGACTCGCCGACAACAGGCGTGATCGACCCCTACCACCGCGTCTACCGGCAGCCCGGCCTGCACGTCGTCGACGGTGCGGCGATCTCCGCGAACCTCGGCGTCAACCCCAGCCTGACCATCACCGCGCAGGCGGAGCGGGCGATGGCGTTGTGGCCGAACCACGGCGAGCCCGACAGCCGCCCGGAGCTGGGCACGGCGTACGCCGCCGTGCGCGCGGTCAGCCCGAGCTTCCCCGTCGTACCTCCCACTGCGCCTGCGGCCCTGCGTCTGCCGCTCACCGTCATCGGCGGGGGAGCCTGCTCGTGACAGCCAGCACGCCCCCGGTCGCCGACCGGTCCGCCCCGGCGGGGATGTCGCCCGGTGCCCGCGCGATCGCGAAGGACGCGTTCCAGGGCACGATGATCTTCAAGACGTTCAGCACTTTCGGTGACTTCTTCGGCTTCACCGGCAAGACCTTCCGGACGCTCTTCACGACGAAGTTCCACTTCCGGGAGTTCGTCTCCCAGGCGTGGTTCATCACCACTGTGTCGCTGGTCCCGGGCCTGCTGGTCTCGATCCCGTTCTGCGTCGTCATCATCTTCCAGGTCAACCAGCTGCTGATCCAGATCGGCGCGGTCGACCTGGCCGGCGCCGGTGCGGCCGTCGCGGTCGTCCGCGAGATCGGGCCGATCGTCTCGGTCCTCGTCGTCGCCGGCGCCGGTGCGACCGCTATCTGTGCAGACCTGGGGTCGCGCAAGATCCGCGAGGAGATCGACGCGATGGTGACCCTCGGCATCAACCCGATCGAGCGGCTGGTCGTGCCCAGGATCGTGGCCTCGACGTTGGTCGGTGTCGCCCTCAATGGCATGGTCACGGTGGTCGGTCTGCTCGGGGGGTACTTCTTCTCCGTGGTCCTCCAGGGCGCCACGCCGGGTCTGTACCTCAACGACCTCACCCTGCTGGTGCAGCTGCCCGACTTCATCGAGGCGGAGATCAAGGCGGCAGCCTTCGGCCTGCTCGCCGGCCTGACGGCCTGCTACCTGGGCCTCAACGCCAAGGGCGGACCGAAGGGCGTAGGGGACGCGGTGAACCAGACCGTGGTGTTCGCGTTCATGCAGCTGTTCGCCACCAACAGCGTGCTCAGCGCGCTGTTCCTGCAGCTGAAGCTGGGAGCCTGAGATGTCTGACCAAGCATCCGACCATGCACTGGGCGGCAGGGCCATGAAGGCCCTCGGCAAGCCCGCGGGCGCGCTGCGCAACCTCGGCGACCAGCTCGCGTTCCACGGGCGGTCCTACAGCCACTTCCTGATGGCGATCAAGCACTACCCCCGGGAGATCATCCGGCTGCTGGCCGAGGTCGCCCTCGGCTCGGGTGCCCTCGCGATGATCGGTGGCACCGTGCTCGTCGTCGGCTTCCTCACCGCAGCCGCCGGTGTCGAGGTCGGCCTGCAGGCCTACACCTCGTTCGACAACATCGGCGTCTCGGCGCTGAGCGGGTTCTTCTCGGCGTACTTCAACACTCGCGAGGTCGCGCCGATCATCGCCGGCGTGGCGCTCACCGCGACCGTCGGCGCCGGCTTCACCGCACAGATCGGCGCCATGCGGGTGAGCGAGGAGATCGACGCGCTCGAGGTCATGGCGGTGCCGTCGGTGCCCTACCTCGTGACGACCCGGATCCTCGCCGGCCTGATCGCCGTCGTGCCGCTGTTCATGATCTCGCTGATGACCTGCTGGCTGGCCACCCGGCTGGTGGTCACGGTCGGCTACCACCAGCCGCCTGGCACCTACCAGCACTACTTCGACACGTTCCTGATCCCCAGCGATCTGTTCCTGTCGATCCTCAAGGTCCTCATCATGGCGCTCGTCATCGTCTCGATCTGCTGCTACCACGGCTTCCAGGCCAGCGGCGGCCCCGCCGGCGTGGGCAAGGCGGTCGGCAGCGCCGTGCGCTCGGCACTGATCTGCTCCATGTTCGTCGACCTGGTCTTCGGTATCGCCATCTGGGGCGGTCCGTCGGTCCACATCGCAGGGTGATCCGGATGCATCTGCTCGACCGCAGGACCGCCTACGGGATCGTCTTCGTGCTTCTCATTGCTGGCGTCGTCGCCGCTACCGTCGCCAGCTACAAGGGTGCGTTCCAGTCGACCGTGTCGGTCGACGTGCACACCGAC
This sequence comes from Nocardioides montaniterrae, assembly GCF_054782655.1. Classification (NCBI taxonomy): domain Bacteria; kingdom Bacillati; phylum Actinomycetota; class Actinomycetes; order Propionibacteriales; family Nocardioidaceae; genus Nocardioides; species Nocardioides montaniterrae. Next base: position 185,968 of record NZ_BAAGSB010000003.1, read on the forward strand.
CGGGCAGGCCTCACCCTCGCCCACGGCGCACCGGTGAAGTACCGCGGCGTTCAGGTCGGCCACGTCGACGCGGTCACCACCGACGGTCGCACCGTCGACGTACGCCTCGCGATGAACTCCGGCGATGTCGCGATGGTCCCGGCGTCGGTGACTGCTCAGATCGTGCCGCCCACCGCCTTCGGCGGCAAGTACGTCCAGCTCACCTCGGCCACGAACGCGGACCGTACGCCGATGGCGGCCGGCGACGTGATCGAGGCGACCAGCGTGACCGTCGAGATCAACGATGCCTTCCAGAACCTCACCGAGCTCCTCGACGCCGCCCACCCGGCACAGGTCAACCAGGCCCTCACCGCCGTCGCCGGAGCCGTCGACCAGCGCGGTCAGCTGATCGGCAGCCTGATCACCCAGACCGACACCTACCTCCGCTCGCTCAACCCGTCGCTGCAGACGCTGAGCGCCGACCTCGGCCGCACCGACGACGTGGTCGACACCTACGCCCGCTCCGAGCACGACCTGGTCGACACCTTCGCCAACCTCGGTACGACGTCGCAGACCCTCGTGCAGCAGCAGGCGTCGTTGAAGGCGCTCGAGCTGAGCCTGACCTCCTTCAGCGGCAAGGCGGACACGTTCCTCAAGCTGACCCGGCACGGCATCGTGACCACGCTGGACACCCTGCAGCCGGTGAGCAACGTGCTGGCCCGCTACTCCTCCGAGCTGCCCTGCATGGTCTTCGGCCTGTCCTCGGCCAACAAGCTCGCCGAGGCGGCAGTCGGTGGCACCAACCCCGGCGTCACCACGATCACCCGCATCGTGCCGGGGGCCGACCCTTACACCTACCCCAGGAACGTGCCGCTGCTCGGCGAGGACCGAGGCCCGGCCTGCTACGGCCTTCCCTACGTGACGGCCGCCGAGGCCCGGCAGCCGGCGACCGCCTTCCACACCGGCGCCAACCCGAACGCCACCGGTACGTCGACCGCCACCAAGCAGGACACGCTGACCGCGCTGTTCGGCCAGCTCGCCGGAAGGAGCACCCGATGACAGGCAGCAGCGTGCTTCGCAAGCGGGAACGTGCGGACCTGATCAAGTTCAGCATCTTCCTGCTGGTCGCCGCGATCTTCACGGTCTGGGTCGGCATCATCACCGCGTCGTACCGGCCGGGGCACCGCAACGCCTACCACGCCGTCTTCAGCGACGTCTCCGGCCTGAAGGTCGGCGACGAGGTGCGCGTCGCCGGCGTCGACGTCGGCAAGGTGCAGGCGATCGCGGTCCGGCCCGACAACACCGTCGGCGTCACCTTCAACGTCTCCGACAACCAGAGCCTGAACACGGCGACGGGCGCGACGATCCAGTACAAGAACCTGATCGGCGAACGGATCGTGCAGCTCGCCACCGCCAACCCGAACGCGCCGGCGCTCCCGGACGGCGGCACCATCCCGGAGTCGCGGACCACGCCGGCGCTCGACCTCGACGACCTGCTCAACGGCTTCAAGCCGCTGTTCGCCGGGCTGAGCACCTCCCAGATCAACGAGCTCTCCGGCGAGCTGATCCAGGTATTGCAGGGCCAGGAATCCGCTGTCGACACGCTGATCCAGCACGTCGGCTCCTTCACCGGCGCCATCGGCTCGCGCGAGCACGTCGTCAGCCAGGTCATCGGCAACCTCAACGCCGTCCTGGGCACCGTCGACCGGCGCCGGGGCACCCTGGGACAGCTGATCACCAACCTCTCCCGCCTGGTCGTCGGCCTGCAACACCAGGACAAGCAGGTCATCGGCGCCGCGGCACAGATCGTGCCGCTGGCGAACGAGGCCTCCTCGCTGCTGCAGTCCTCGCGCTCCGACCTCGGCACTTCCCTCACGCGGCTCACGGTCGCCGCCCGCGGTGTCAACAAGAACGCCGGCACCCTGGACAAGGTCCTCTCACTGCTACCGAAGCACTACGCGATGATCCAGGACACGGCGTCCTTCGGCAGCTTCTTCAACTTCTACCTCTGTGAGGTCAAGGTGATCACCGACGTCACCGGCACGGTCCCGATCACGACGTCCGGAGCGGCGAGGTGCGGCCGATGAAGACACCCGGCGCGCTCGCAGCCCGCGGCATCCTCGGCACGCTCGTCATCGTGCTGGCGGTGCTCGCCAGCCTCAACCTGAACAAGCTGCCGCTCATCGGCAACAACGACGTCATCCACCTCGAGTTCGCCGAGGCGGGCGGCCTCCAGGCCGGCGACGTGGTGCTGGTCTCCGGCGCTCAGGTCGGGAAGGTCCGCGCGGTCAAGATCGAGGGGACCCATGTGGTCGCCGACGCGGTCATCACCGACAGCAAGCTCCGCCTCGGCGACGACACGACTGCTGCGATCATCACCATCACCCTGCTGGGCCGTGCCGGCATCCAGCTCGTGCCCGCCGGCGGCGGCGAGCTGAAGGCAGGGGACACCATCCCGGTCGAGCGGACGTCCTCGCCGTACAACATCACCAGTGCACTGAACGAGCTCACGGTGAAGACCTCGGGAATCGACAAGTCCCAGCTCAAGGGAGCGCTCGAGGAGCTCTCCAAGACCCTCGACACCTCGCAGGGCTCGGTCGGACCGGCGCTGCGCGGCATCGTCTCGCTCTCATCGGCGATCTCCAGCAACGACGCCAACCTGCGCTCGCTGCTCAGCCACGCCAACCGCGTGACCGGGGTCCTGGCCAGCCGGAACAAGGAGATCACGCCGTTGCTGACCTCCGGCCGCTCCTTGCTCTCCGAGCTCACCGCCCGCCAGTCCGTGGTCGTGGCGCTGCTGCGAGATGGCCGCCGACTCGCGCGCCAGCTGCACCTGGTGCTCGCGCAGAACGACGGTCGGCTCGGGCCGGCCCTCGACCAGCTCGACATGTTGCTCGGCGTACTCAACAAGAACCGGAGGAACCTGCAGGACACCATCACCGGCCTGCGCGGCTACGCGACCGCATTCGGTGACGCGCTCGGCAGCGGCCCCTGGTTCGACGCCTACGTCCAGAACCTCACCTCGCCGGGCACCCTGGCGCCGATCATCTCGGGGGCGACCCAGTGAACGCGCTCACCCGGTTCCTCTCCCCGCGCCGGATCATCACGCTGGTCGTGGTGCTGCTGGTGGCGGTCGTCGGCCTCAAGCTGCTGCAGGACGGCAGCTCGACCACGATCACGGCCACCTTCGCCAGCGGCGAGGGCCTCTACGTCGGCGACGACGTCAAGGTCCTCGGCGTGAAGGTCGGCAAGGTGACCCAGCTCGAGCCCACCGACGACGGTGTCGTGGTGAGCCTCCAGGTCGACTCCAGCCAGCCGATCCCGAAGGACGCCAAGGCGGCCATCGTCTCGCCGAGCCTGGTCAGCGGCCGGTTCGTCCAGCTCACCCCGGTGTACGCCGGCGGAGCGAAGCTGGGCGACGGCGACTCGATCCCCGAGGCGCGCACTGCGGTCCCGCTCAGCTTCGACGCAGTCAAGCAGCAGCTGACCGACCTCACCTCCGCGCTCGGCCCGCAGGGCGGCAAGCGCGGCGCGCTGGCGACCGCCATTGACGCGATCGACAACAGCCTCCACCACGGCAACTCCACCCGGCTCCGCCACGCGATCACCGGGCTGCGTCGGGCGGCGGGCTCGTTGTCCAACGGCCGTGGCGACCTGTTCGCGACGATCGCGAACCTCAACACCTTCACCCGCAACCTCGCCCTCAACGACGCGGCGGTTAGCGGCTTCACCCGCCAGCTCACGAACGCGAGCAGGGTGCTGTCCGACAACAGGCAGAACCTCACCGGCGTGATGCGCGACCTGAGCACGGTGCTGCGGACGACCACGACCTTCTTCCGGCACCACCGTGCCCGACTGACCCACTCGCTGCGCGACCTCAACATCACCGCGGCCACGATCGCGTCGCGTTCCAACCAGCTGGCCGGTGTGCTCCACGTCGCGCCGCACTCCCTGGTCAACCTGTACAACATCATCGACAACCACGCGATCACCGCCCGCAGCGCGCTGGCGAACTTCGACAACGTGCCCCAGCTGATCTGCGGCTCCATCCTCGGCTCCGGCGGCACCGCAGCCCAGTGCAGCGCGGCACTGCAGCCGCTTCTGGACCTGCTGGGCCTGTCCAGCGCGTCACTCCCGGGCCTCAGCGAGGGGAGTACGCCGACCGCGGGCCCGGGCACCGCGAAGGGATCGTCGTCCTCGGGCGGCTCCGGCGGGCTCGGCGGCACGGTGAAGTCCACCACCGACGGTCTCACGGGCCTGCTGTCCGGACTGCTCAGCACGGGAGGCAAGTGATGAACCGCCTCCGCGGCTGGCGCCGCCTCACCGCCGCCGGCGCCGTGCTGGTCGGGTTGACCGCCTCCGGCTGCCAGATCCAGCCCAACGACAACACCCTGCCCGGGCAGGTCGGCGTCGGCAGCGACGGGTACACCGTCACCGTCCACTTCAACCAGGTCGAGAACCTGGTGCCGAACTCCACCGTGCAGAAGGACGACGTCACGATCGGCACGGTCGCCTCCATCGACGAGGAGGACTGGCAGGCCATCGTCACGCTGCGCCTGCGCAAGGACGTGCATCTGCCGGCCGACACGATTTTCTCGATCGGGCAGAAGACGCTCCTCGGTGCGCAGTACGTCGACGTCACCACACCGGCCGGCCGATCCGCCGGCTCGCTGACCGACGGCACCGTCGTACCTGCCTCGCAGACGGGCAGCTACCCCTCCACCGAGCAGGTCCTCGGCGGCGTCGCGCTGCTGCTCAACAACGGCGGCCTCTCGCAGATCAGCACGATCACCAGCCAGCTCTCGACCGCGCTGCACAACCGGGTGCCCGACACCCGGGCGTTCGTGCAGGACGCGAACCGGCTGCTCAAGGTGCTGGACGACAACAAGGGCGCCATCGTCACCGCGTTGAACTCGCTGGACCGGCTGAGCACCGGCCTGCGCCACGACAAGGAGCGCATCGGTACGGCGATCGACCGGATCACTCCCGGCCTCGATGTCCTCGAGCAGGAGCGGGTGCGGCTGGTCCGGGCGCTCGGCGCGGCCGGTCACGCCAGCATCCGGGCGGTCGGGGTCGTCCGCGCGAGCCGGCAGGCGCTGCTGGGCAACCTGAACGCGCTGGTGCCGATCCTCACCAACCTGGGCAAGGCCAGCAGCCAGCTGCCGAACGCGCTCAAGATCGGCCTGACCATCCCGTTCCCGGTGATGACCACGATGAACGCGGTCCGAGGCGACTACGCGAACCTGTTCCTCACCCTCGACCTGCGCAGCAAGAGCCTGCCCGACGTGAGCGCGTTGCTGGGCGGACTACCGGTCGCGGACCAGCTCACCGATCCGGTCCAGGCTCCGCTCGCCGCCGGCTCCGCCGCGGGCGCCACGGCCTCCGGCGGGACCGGCGGGGCGGCGAAGCACCGATCCGCGCAGAGCTCGAGCGCATCGCCGAGCACTTCCTCCGGCTCGTCGTGCCTCCTCCAGCTGATCGGACTGTGCTGATGCTCCTCACCGGATTCGTCAAGAACCAGCTGCGCGTCTTCGCGGTGCTGGCCGCGTTCGCGATCGGCATGACGGTGTTCGTCTACGCCCGGGTCCCGGCGATGGTCGGAATCGGCGTCTACAACGTGTCGGTCGACTTCCGCGACGCGAGCGGCCTCTACCCCAAGGCGCTCGTCACCTACGAGGGCGTCAAGGTGGGCCAGGTCTCTTCGCTCAAGCTGAGCGACGCCGGCACCGTGGCGGTGCTCCGCATCGACGACGGCACCAGGATCCCCGCCAACGCCGTGGCGCACCTGCACAGCACCTCCGCGATCGGCGAGCAGTACGTCGACCTGGTCGGCGCCGGAGCGAGCGACGGCCAGTACCTCCACGACGGGTCGGTCATCGGGCCGGACCGCGCGATCGAGATGCCCCAGATCACCCCGGTCCTCAACAAGCTCAACACCCTGCTGAAGTCGGTCCCGAAGCAGCAGACCACGCGGGTGCTCGACGAGGTCGGCCAGGGCCTGGGGGGCTCGGGCCGCGACCTCGGCCAGGCCATCGACTCCACCAGCGCCCTGCTCGCCACCGCGCAGCAGCAGGTCGACGCGACCACCTCGCTGATCGCCACCCTGCGCCCGGTGCTCGGCACCCAGATCGCCCTCGCCCGCTACACCGGCGCCTACGCCCGCTCCCTCAACGCGCTCACCACCGCTGTCGCCACACACGACGGCGACCTGCGCGGCCTGCTCGCGAACGGCGCGCCGGGCCTCGATTCGCTCAGCTCGACCATCGACAGCCTGCAGCCGATCCTGCCCACCCTGCTGACCAACCTGACCACCGACGCCTCGGTGCTGAGGACGTATCTGCCCGAGCTGAAGGAGACCCTGGTCATCTACCCGGCCACGATCGCCCGCGTCCAGCAGGCCGTGAACCCGAGGGCCGCCGAGGGCGACGTACAGCTCGACCTGCGGACCACCTTCGACGATCCGGCGACCTGCACGACCGGCTACCTGCCCGCCGCCCAGCGCCGCAGTCCGTCGGTGCGCACCATCCGGAAGGTCGACACGCTCGCCCACTGCGCGGTCCCGTCGTCGAACCCGATGGTCGTGCGCGGCGTACGCAACCTGCCGTGCCCGAGCTCCTCGGCCCGCGGCCCGCTCCCGTCCTCGTGCGGGATCCGGTTCCGCGGGGCCAGGCAGCTCGTCTCCCCGTCCGCGACGACCGCCTACGAGCTGGCCCTGGGCCGCGGCGCCTCGACCACCACCACTCCGTCCGGCAGCAGCTGGAAGATCCTCGTCCTCGGACCGTTGGGAATGACCCCGTGAGCGACACCATGACCGAATCTGTGACCCAGTCCCTGGAGCCGAAGGGCCGCACCCCCGACCGGCTCGGCCGCCGTCCGCTCGAGCTCGCCCTCGGCGTCCTCGTCGTGGCGCTGTTGGCCGCAGCCGCCTGGCGCGGCTACGTCTGGTGGCACCTCGACGGGCAGGAGAGCGACCGGAGGGCGGCCGTCTCGGTGGCCTCGACGGAGGTGACCGGCCTGATCAGCATCAACGCCTCGAGCTCGCAGGCAGACATCGACACCCTGCTGAGCCGGGCGACCGCGGACTTCAGGTCCCAGCTCGGCAAGCAGTCCGAGGCGCTGCGGCATGCGCTGAGCAGCAACGACGTCGCGGCGACCGGGTCGGTGGTCTCGGCCGGCATCGCGTCGTACGGCGACGACAGCGCGACCGTCATCGTCGCCGCAGCCGGCACGGTGAAGAACAAGAGAACGACCAAGGCGCAACCGCGGAACTACCGCCTGCAGGTCAGCCTGCAGAAGAACGACGGCGCGTGGCTGGTGTCGGGACTGGAGCTGGTGTCATGAGCAACCCGCGGACCCGTCTGGTCGTGATCGCAGCCGCCGTCCTGCTGGCGCTCGCTGCCGCCACCACCACGTTCCTCGGCGCGCGGGCAGCGCGGGCGACCGCCGACGCCCGCACCGACGCCCTCGCGGCGGCCAAGACCCGGGTCCCGGCGCTCCTGTCCTATCGCGTCTCGAGCCTCGCATCCGACCTCGCGGTCGCCAACCGGCAGACCACGGGCAGCTTCGCCACCGACTACGCGAAGATCCTGTCCGGCGTCGTCAAGCCGACCGCGAGCAAGAACGGCATCAGCACCGACGCCGAGGTCTCCTCCGCCGGCGTCGTTGCGGGCGACGCGAACAAGGTCGTGGTGCTCATGTTCCTCACCCAGACCACCACCAACAGGGCCCAGCGCCAGTCGGTCTCAGGCAGCCGGGTCGAGGTCACCATGCAGCACGCCGGCGGCACGTGGAAGATCGCCGGACTCAAGCCTGTCTGAGACGGACGACGCCGACGCGACCGGACGGGTCTGCCGGCGACAAGACGAGTTGTCGCAGGGGTCAAGCACGAGTCGGCGAGGTGGCGAACGGACCTCGCGTACGGCACTATCAGCGCCACTGCTGTACTGCGAGAAGGTTTGAGAGCGATGACGAGCGCCGTCCGTCTGCGGTCTGTGGTCCCCGACAGCGATCGAGCCCATGCGGTGCGGGTCGCCGCGGGGCTCGTCATTCCTGGCCTCGCACTTGTTGCGGTGGATCGTCCGGGCCTCATCATCTACGCGGTGTTCGGCTCGTTCACGGGGATGTACGGCCGGACCGACTCCCGGGTGATGCGGCTGCTGCACCAGTCCCAGGGAGCACTCCTCCTGCTGTCCGGGACCGCCGTCGGCATCCTGCTCGCCCACGAGCACGCGGGATCTCTCGCGGTGGTCGGTGCCGCGGCTGCGTTCTCCGTGATCGGGTCCCTGGTCGCGGATTTCTTCGCACTACGCCCGGATGGCCCGTTCTACGGCATCTTCGCCCTCGGTGCGATCGCCGGCATCCCGAGCAGCGTGCTCGACCCGTTCGCGTCGTGGGCGATCGCCGCAGGCGGCGCCGCGATCGCGATCTGCATCGGTCTGAGCGGCGGCGACGCCAACCCGATCACCCCTCGTGCGGTAGCGGAGGCGTTCCGCGGGCAGCGGGTGCGCTCCCGGCCGGCGGCGGTCCTCCACGCCTTCCGGTACGCCGTCGCCGTCACCCTCGCTGGGTGCCTCGCCCACGCGGCGGGGCTGAGTCACGTCAACTGGGCCATCGCAGGAGCCGCGGTCACCCTGGCCGCAGCCGACCCGCGCGGACGGTTCTGGCGCGGCATCCACCGCATCGTCGGGACCGTCGCTGGGCTCGGCATCACCGCGCTTCTGCTGGCGACGGGCATGGGGCCGCGGTCCCTGGGAGTCGTGGTCATCGTGCTGCTGTTCCCTGCCGAGCTGTTCATGGCCGCGAACTACACGCTCGCACTCAGCTTCTTCACGCCGATGATCATGCTGATGACCGAGCTGGCCGCGCCGATCGGCGTACGGGAGCTGATCGAGACCCGGGCCCTGGGCACCATGCTCGGGGTGCTGTGCGGGTTCGTCGTCACCTATCTCATCCGCGACCGCACCGAGCGATCAGTGCGTGGGCGTCACGGCTGACGGAGCTTCGCGACGAAGTTCGTCCGGTCGACGATGGCTCGGGTGATGGTCGCGCGCGCGAGCAGCCGCCCGGTGGTGGGGTCGATCGCGGTGACGTCGTAGTCGATCCACCGCTTCGTCGACTCGCGGACGGTCGCGGCGATGCTCACGGTGCTGCCCACCGCCGACGGCGCGAGGTGCTCGAGCTCGACCGCCGTGCCGACCGTTGTCTGGCTCTCGTCGATCACGGCCTGCGACAGCTCGCACGTCGCGGCCTCGAACCAGGCCAGCAGCCGGGGCGTGCCGAGGCAGGCGACGTCGCCGGACCCGCTGGCGGCGGCAGTGTCGGCCACGTCGACGTGATGCTCCCTCATGCTCGTTGGGATACCACGCACAGACGCCGCGCCGGAATCACTGGCGTCGAGGTCTGTGGGTGACCACAAGCGACGCTGTGCCTGCCGGCAAGGCCGAGGTGTACGGCCTCGGCGGACAGTGGAGGACGCACCGAGCAGCGGTAGATTCGCGATCATGCAGGACGACGTGAGGTGGCCCCGATGACGGCGATCCGGGAGCCGGTGCTCGCCGAGCTCGCGGACTGGGCCGAAGGTGAGCTCGCGGTCCTGGTGACCGAGGCCTGCGATCTCGTCCGGGACCGGATCACGCTCTATGCGAGTGGTGAGATCGTCCCTGCGTCGGAGCTGGCGCGCTCGGTCACGCAGAACATGCGGTTCATGATCGCGGCGCTCGCGGACCCGGAGACGCCCCCGGATCTCGACGTACCGCGGGAGACCGGCCGGCGGCGGGCGCACCAGGGAGCGCCGCTGCCCGAGGTGCTGCAGGCCTACCGGATCAGCTTCGCCACCCTGTGGGACGCGCTCGTCGCCCGCGCGCGGGCCCGCGACATGGGTTCGTCGGAGTCGGCACTGCTCGATGCCGCCAGCCACGTCTGGCAGGTGACCGATCGTCACGCGGTGGCTGTCACCGAGGCCTACCGGATGACGACCGCCGAGTTGATGCTGAAGCAGCAGCGACGACGTGGCGCACTGGTCGAGGCGGTGCTCACCGGTCAGGTCGCGTCCGACGCCGGGCCGTGGGACGCCGCAGCACTGCTCGGGCTGCCGCCCGACGGGGACCTGGTCGTGGTCGCGGCCGAGACGCGCCGGCTTGCCGAGGAAGCGCTGCCCGGCATCGAGGCTGCGCTGGGTGCGGCCACCATCGCCTCCGCCTGGCGGCTGACGCCGGCGCTGCAGCTCGGCATCGTGGCCGTGCAGGAGAAGCAGGTTGAGGAGATGCTCGAGATTCTCGGGTCCGTCGCCCGGACGCGCGTCGGTGTGAGTCCGCGCTACCGAGCGATCGGCGGGTCGCCGCGGGCACTCTCGCTGGCACGCGCAGCACTCACCATGCGGCCGAGGGGCTCGACCGGGGTGACGATGTTCGCCGAGAGCCCTCTCGCGGCGCTCATGGCACAGTCGCCCACCGAGGGCGACCGCTTGGCCGAGGAGGTGCTGGGCGGCGTGCTGGCGCTCGCCGCGGACGACCGTGACGCCCTGCTGGACACGCTCGCGGCATACCTGGACACCGCCGGTTCGGCCGAGGTCGCGGCCTCGGTGCTGCACTGCCACGCGAACACGGTGAGGTACCGGCTGCGGCGGATCCACGAGCTGACCGGGCGCTCGACCTCCGACGCGTTCGCCCTGGCGGAGCTTGCCGCGGCGTCGTACGCCGTCAACATGACGCGCGGGCGACGGGCCGACAACAGGCTTTGACGTCCGCGACAAACCCGCGTCCGACCCCTTCTGTCCGACTCCGCGCGGCCGCTAGTGTCGGATCATGGCGTCACTGAGTCCTCTCGAATGGCCGGTCCTGCGCCAGCTGCGCTCGGGTGACCGTTTCGGCCGTGGACCGGCGGTGCAGTCCGCCAAGACCAAGGCGATGGAGTCGCGCAACGCGACCGCAGACCGGGTCGTGCAGAGCGTCTGCCCGTTCTGCGCGGTCGGGTGCGGGCAGAAGGTCTACGTCAAGGACGAGAGGGTCATCCAGATCGAGGGCGACCCGGACTCGCCGATCTCGCGTGGCAGGCTCTGCCCCAAGGGCTCCTCGAGCGCGCAGCTGGTCACCAACCCGCTGCGGACCACCACGATCCGCTACCGCGCGCCCTACGCCAGCGAGTGGACCGACCTCGACCGTGACCAGGCGATCGACATGATCGCGGACCGCTTCGTCGAGGCTCGCCGCCGCGGATGGCAGGAACTTGACGCCAAGGGCCGCAAGCTGCGGCGCACCATGGGGATCGCCTCGCTCGGCGGCGCGACACTGGACAACGAAGAGAACTACCTCATCAAGAAGCTCTTCACCGCCGCGGGCGCGATACAGATCGAGAACCAGGCCCGTATTTGACACTCCGCCACGGTTCCCAGTCTGGGAGCCTCGTTCGGCCGCGGTGGGGCCACCCAGTCCTTGCAGGACATGGCCAACGCGGACTGCATCGTCCTGATGGGCGGCAACATGGCGGAGGCTCATCCCGTGGGCTTCCAGTGGGTGACCGAGGCCAAGGCGCGCGGTGCTCGCCTGATCCACGTGGATCCTCGGTTCACCCGGACCGGTGCGGTCGCTGATCGCCACATCCCGATCCGGGCCGGCTCCGACATCGTGCTGCTCGGCGCGCTGATCAACCACATGATCAGCAACGAGCTCTACTTCCGCGAGTACGTCGTCGCCTACACCAACGCGGCGACGCTGATCAACGAGGACTTCCGCGACGCCGAGGACCTGGACGGCCTGTTCTCGGGTTTCGACCCGGAGACCGGAACCTACGACCGGTCGACCTGGGCCTATGCGACGGACGAGGGCACCGACGACTCGATCCAGAGCCCCGACGGTGGGGTCGAGCACGGCGCCAGCGCCGGGGAGCGGGCGGCCGGCGACGAGCACGGCTCGGGCGGCCCCGCCCTCGAGCACGCGAAGGTCCTGCGTGACGACACCCTGCAGCACCCGCGCTCGGTGTTCCAGATCCTCAAGCGGCACTACTCCCGCTACACCCCGGAGATGGTCGAGAGCATGTGCGGCATCAGCCGCGCCGACTTCGACTACCTCGCCGACTCGATCGCCTCGAACTCCGGTCGGGAGCGCACCACCACGTTCGGGTACGCCACCGGTTGGACCCAGCACACGCAGGGGGCGCAGTTCATCCGGACCTCCGCCATCCTGCAGCTGCTGATGGGCAACGTGGGTCGACCGGGCAGCGGCATCATGGCGCTGCGCGGTCACGCCAGCATCCAGGGCTCGACCGACATCCCGACCCTGTTCAACCTGCTGCCCGGCTACCTCCCGATGCCGTCCGTCGGCAAGCACGACACCTTCCGCGAGTGGGTCGACAGCATCGCGTCCAAGAAGCAGAAGGGATACTGGGCCGACGCGGAGAGCTATGCGGTCAGCCTGCTCAAGGCCTACTTCGGTGATGCGGCGACGGCCGAGAACGATTGGTGCTTCGACTACCTGCCCCGGTTGAACGGCCCGCACAGCACGTACCAGACCTGCATCGACATGCTCAACGACCAGGTCGACGGCTACTTCATCCTCGGCCAGAACCCGGCCGTCGGCACACCCAACAGCCGCCAGCAGCGGCTGGGCATGTCGCACCTGAAGTGGCTGGTGGTCCGTGACCTCAACATGATCGAGTCCGCGACCTGGTGGAAGGAGGGGCCGGAGATCGCATCGGGCGAGCTGCGCACCGAGGACATCGCGACCGAGGTGTTCTTCATGCCGGCGGCCACCCACGTCGAGAAGGCCGGCTCCTTCACCCAGACCCAGCGGATGGTGCAATGGCGCCACCAGGCGGTGCAGCCGCCGGGCCAGGCGCAGAGCGAGCTGGACTTCTTCTACGAGCTCGGCAACAAGATCCGGGAGCGGCTCGCGGACTCGCCCGACGAGCGCGACCGCCCGCTGCTCGACATGACCTGGGACTACCCGCCCGACGAGCACGGCAACCCGGACCCCGAGGCGGTCCTGGCCGAGATCAACGGCTTCTACGTCGACGGGCCCGACAAGGGCAAGTTCCTCACGTCCTACACCGAGATGCGTGCGGACGGGACCACCGCCGGCGGTTGCTGGATCTACACCGGTGTGTACGCCGACGGGACCAACCACGCTGCTCGGCGTACGCCGCACGGCGGGCCGGGTCTCACCCAGTCCGACTGGGGCTGGGTGTGGCCGGCGGACCGAAGGATGCTCTACAACCGGGCCTCCGCCGACCCCGACGGCAAGCCTTGGAGCGAGCGCAAGAAGTACATGTGGTGGGACGAGGAGGCCGGCCTCTGGGTCGGTCCCGACGTGCCCGACTTCCCGGTCGACCGTGCTCCGCACGCCCGCCCCGACCCCGACCTGGGCGGCGCGGCCGCGATCGCGGGTGACGACCCGTTCATCATGCAGGCCGACGGCAAGGGCTGGCTGTTCGCACCGCAGGGCCTCGTGGACGGTCCGCTGCCGACGCACTTCGAGGCGCAGGAATCGCCGGTCGACAACGCGCTCTACACCCAGCAGCAGGCGCCGACGCGGGTCATCTACGCCCGCGAGGACAACATGGACGCGCCGAGCTTCGGCGAACCCGGTGCCGACGTCTACCCGTGCGTGTTCACGACCTACCGGCTGACCGAGCACCACACGGCCGGCGGCATGAGCCGTTGGTCGCCGTACCTTGCCGAGCTGCAGCCGGAGATGTTCTGCGAGATCTCTCCCGAGCTGGCCGCCGAGCGCGGGCTCGAGAACGGCGGTTGGGCAACGATCATCTCGCCGCGTGCGGCGATCGAGGCACGCGTGCTCGTGACCGAGCGGGTCAAGACGCTCACGATCAACGGCCGCGAGGTCCAGCAGGTCGGGCTGCCCTACCACTGGGGCCAGGGGAGTGACGCGGTCGTCGAGGGTGATGCCGCCAACGACCTCATCGGTGTCACGCTGGACCCGAACACGCAGATCCAGGAGTCGAAGGTCGGCTCCTGCGAGGTCATCGCTGGACGCCGGCCGCACGGGACGGACCTGCTCGCCCTGGTCCGGGAGTACCAGGAGCGCGCCGGAGTGACCGTCGAGACCGACAACGTCCGCATCACGCCGCACGTCGCACAGGAGGACTGATGGGCCAGCTCGCGGGGCCGACCGACCCGATCGCGGATGTCGACTGGCACACGCACCAGCACCGCAAGGGCTTCTTCACCGACACATCCATCTGCATCGGCTGCAAGGCGTGCGAGGTCGCGTGCAAGCAGTGGAACGAGAACCCGCGCGACGGCGACCTGGAACTGACGGGGTGGTCCTACGACAACACCCAGGCGCTCGGCGCCTCCACCTGGCGACACGTGGCGTTCATCGAGCAGGGCGCCGACCGGATCGCGGAGGCCAAGGCCTCGGGCCGGGCGCTGGTCGAGCTCGGGATGCCGACGCTGCGGCCCGTCGAGGAGCCGAGCGCCGACTCGACCGAGGCCTACGTCCCGGACACGCCCGAGTTCCGCTGGCTGATGGCCTCGGACGTCTGCAAGCACTGCACGCACGCGGGGTGTCTCGACGTCTGCCCGACCGGCGCGCTGTTCCGCACCGAGTTCGGCACGGTGGTCGTCCAGGCGGACGTGTGCAACGGCTGCGGCACCTGCGTCGGTGGCTGCCCGTTCGGCGTGGTCGAACGGCGCAGCGACGGTACGGCGGCCCCCACCACGCGCGCCGGCGAGCGCAAGGGCGAGCAGCCCGACATCCCCAAGCGGGGCGTGGCCCAGAAGTGCACGCTCTGCTATGACCGGCTCCTCGACGACGAGACGCCGGCATGCGCCAAGACGTGTCCGACCACGTCGATCAAGTTCGGCGACCACGACCACATGGTCAGCCAGGCCCGCGAGCGGGTTGCGGAGCTGCACGCCCAGGGCATGACCGAGGCCCGCCTGTACGGCGCCAACGAGCTCGACGGCGTCGGGGGGATCGGCTCGGTCTTCCTGCTCCTCGACGAGCCCGAGGTCTATGGCCTGCCGCCGGACCCGCGCGTGTGCACCGCCGACCTGATGACCATGTACAAGCGCGCCGGCATGGCGATGCTCGGCATGGTCGGAGCAGCCACCTTCTCCTTCCTCAAGGGCCGCCGATGAGCACGTCCGAGTACGACAGCGTCCGCCCGCCGGAGATGCCGCGCAAAAAGCGCGGCGGCAAGCGCAAGCGGGCCGCGGGGTTCCGGCCCGGGGGCAACGGGAACCACGAGGAGTCGATGGTCCCGCCCATCGAGTTCAGCTCCTACTACGGGCACAACATCGTCAAGCCGCCTCCGTGGGAGTGGCCGGTCGCGCTGTACCTGTTCGTCGGCGGCGTCGCCGGCGGGTCGGGGGTCATCGCCGCCGGCGCGCAGCTGAC
Organism: Nocardioides montaniterrae; assembly: GCF_054782655.1. Taxonomy (NCBI): domain Bacteria; kingdom Bacillati; phylum Actinomycetota; class Actinomycetes; order Propionibacteriales; family Nocardioidaceae; genus Nocardioides; species Nocardioides montaniterrae. The sequence continues at coordinate 201,300 of NZ_BAAGSB010000003.1, forward strand.
CGGTCGCGAGACGTTGCGCCGCAACGCCCGCCTGGGCGCGATGACGGCTGTCGGCATCTCCGGGGCGGCGCTGGTCGCCGACCTCGGCAAGCCCTCGCGGTTCTACAACATGCTGCGCACCTTCAAGGTGACCTCGCCGATGAGCGTCGGGTCGTGGATCCTGACCGCGTTCAGCATCGGTCTGAGCGGTGCGGTCGCGAACGAGGTCGACCGGATGACCGGCGACCGGCTGCCCCTCGGCCCGCTGCGCAAGCTGCTGCGTCTCATCGAGGGCCCTGCCGGCCTCGAGGCGGGGCTGTTCGGGCCGCCGTTGGCCGGGTACACGGCCGTGCTGCTCGCCGACACCGCCGTACCGACCTGGAACGGTGCGCACCGCGACCTGCCGTTCGTCTTCATCAGCTCCGCGTCATTGGCCTCCGGCGGCCTCGCCATGATCACCACGCCCACCTCGGAGACCGGTCCCGCGCGGCTGCTGGCCCAGCTCGGCGTGGTCGGGGACATCGCGGCCATGAAGTACATGGAGAGCCGGATGGACCCGGTGCTGCTCGAGCCGCTGCACCACGGCACCCCCGGGAAGCTGTTGAAGTGGGCCGAGCGGCTGGCGATCGCCGGCGGCATCGGCTCGCTGTTCGGGGGACGCTCGCGGTCGGTCGCGGTGGCCTCCGGGGCGGCCCTGATGACCGCCTCGGCGTTCACCCGATTCGGGGTGTTCGAGGCGGGCCTGCACTCGGCAAAGGACCCCCGCTACACCGTCGAGCCGCAGAAGCGCCGCCTGGCCGAGCGGCGTGCCGCCGGCATCACCAACGATTCGATAACAACGGCCGGCTGACGCGCCGTCGGTGGTTTCGATACGCCCTCGCCTAGCGGCTCGGGCTACTCAACCAACGACTTGGCTTGTCGTTGGTCGAGGGGGCGCGAGCGCCGGCGTGCGGCGTATCGAACCATCGACCTCAGCGGATCTCGATGACCCCGGACGTCGTGGTGTGCCCGATCACCGGGTAGCCCGGGACCTCGCCCACGACCAGGAGCCCGCCCGAGGTCTGGGCGTCGGCCAACAGCAGGAGCTCGGCCTCGGCGACACCGGCGACGGCAAGGTGCGGCCGGACCCAGTCGAGGTTGCGGTGCGTGCCGCCGGAGACGTAGCCGGCATCGAGGGCCGCGCGGGCACCGTCGACCAGGGGTACGGCGGCGCTGTCGATCACGGCTCCGGTGCCCGAGGCACGGCACATCTTGAACAGGTGGCCGAGGAGACCGAACCCGGTCACGTCCGTGGCAGCGACCGCGCCGGCGTCGAGCGCGGCGATCGAGGCGTCGCGGTTCAGCGTCGTCATCACCTCGATGGCGGCGTGCGACACCGCGCCGGTCTGCTTGTGCAGGTTGTTCAGCAGCCCCACGCCGATCGGCTTGGTCAGGGTCAGCGGGAGGCCCGCCGCAGCCGCGTCGTTGCGCAGCAGCCGCGCGGGGTCGGCGACCCCGGTGACCGCCATGCCGTACTTGGGCTCGGGGTCGTCGATGGTGTGCCCGCCGATGACCGGGCAGCCCGCCTGCTGGGCGATGTCGAGGCCGCCGCGCAGGACCTCGGTCATCAGCTCCATCGGGAGGACGCCACGGGGCCAGCCGACGAGGTTGATCGCCATGATCGGCGTACCGCCCATGGCGTAGATGTCGGACAGCGCGTTGGCGGCGGCGATGCGGCCCCAGTCGTAGGCATCGTCGACGACGGGGGTGAAGAAGTCGGCCGTCGAGAGCACGGCGATGTCACCCACGCGGACCGCCGCCGCGTCGTCGCCCGCGTCGAGGCCGACCAGCACCTCGGCCCCGGATTGACCGGTCAGGCCTCGGACCGCGTCCTCCAGCTCGCCGGGCGGGATCTTGCACGCACACCCGCCTCCATGGGCGTAGCCGGTGAGGCGGATCGTCTCGGCGGTGCTCACGTTCAGGAGCGTAGACCAGTAGGTTGTTCCCCGCGTGGAGGCGTCTGGGTTCCTGGTGGGCCCCCCGGTCTTCAACACCGGTGAGGCCGAGTATCTCGGTCTGGCGGGTTCGATTCCCGTCCGCCTCCGCCACGCAGACAGGTGTCGAGGGCGGGAGGTGTGGCGATGACGGAGGTCGATCCGCGGCGTCTGATCCCGCGCACGGACCTGCTGCTCGAGCTTCCCGAGGCGGTGGCGGCCCGCGGCCGGTGGGGTGATGCGTTCGTGCGCTCGGTGATCCTCGACGTCCAGGATCGGGCGCGCCGCGGGGAGCTGGCACCGGACGAGGTCCGCTCCGTGGTGCAGGAGTCGCTGATGTCGCGCCGCGCCGCGAGCCTCACCCCGGTCATCAACGCCACCGGGGTGGTCGTCCACACCAACCTCGGCCGGGCACCGTTGTCGCAGGACGCCGTGGAGGCGGTCGTCGCCGCGAGCGGGTACGTCGACGTGGAGCTCGACCTCGCCACCGGCCTGCGCTCGAAGCGCGGTGTCGCGGCTCGTGCGGCCCTGCTGCGTCGCTGTCCGGCGGCTGAGGATGCGCTGGTGGTGAACAACGGCGCCGCCGCCCTGGTGCTGGCGACCACCGCGCTCGCGGCGGGCCGGGAGGTCGTCATCGGCCGCGGAGAGCTGGTCGAGATCGGCGCGGGCTTCCGGCTGCCCGACCTCATCGCGTCCACCGGCGCCCGCCTGCGCGAGGTAGGAACGACAAACCGGACCCACCTGCGCGACTACCTCGACGCGATCGGCCCCGAGACCGGGTGCGTGCTCAAGGTGCACCCGAGCAACTTCCGGGTCGAGGGCTTCACCAGCGAGGTGTCCCTGGCGGAGCTGCGCGCGCACCTCGACGTGCCGCTCGTCGCGGACCTCGGCAGCGGCCTGCTCGAGCCCGACGCGACGCTCCCCGACGAGCCCGACGCCGCCACCGCGCTGGCGGCGGGCGCCGACCTCGTGATCGCCAGCGGGGACAAGCTGCTGGGCGGCCCGCAGGCCGGGCTGCTGCTGGGTCGCAGCGACCTCGTCCAGCGTCTTGCGCGACACCCGCTGGCGCGCGCCGTACGCATCGACAAGCTGACCCTGGCGGCGCTGGAGGCGACGCTGAACGGAGCCGACTCCCCGGTGGCGCGCGCGATCCATGCCGAGCCCGACGAGCTGCGCCGCCGTACCGGGGAGCTGGCGGCGAAGCTGAGGGTGGACGTGGTGCCGCACGACGGCCGGGTCGGCGGCGGCGGCGCGCCCGGCCTGCCGCTGCACGGATGGGCGCTGGCACTGCCCGAGGCCGCAGCGGAGGCGCTGCGCGCCGCCGATCCCGCGGTCCTCGCCCACACCCGCGGCGGGCTGTGCCTGGTCGACCTGCGCTGCGTCCCAGAGGGCCAGGACGCCGTCGTCGCCCGGGTCATCGGCGACGTGCTCGCGGGGCTGGCGGACGCCTGAGGTGTACGTCGTCGCCACTGCCGGTCATGTCGACCACGGCAAGAGCACCCTGCTTCGCGCCCTCACCGGCATGGAGCCGGATCGCTGGGCCGAGGAGCGCCGCCGCGGCCTGACCATCGATCTCGGGTTCGCGTGGACCACGCTCGCCTCGGGTCGCGACGTGGCGTTCGTCGACGTCCCGGGCCACGAGCGCTTCCTCGGCAACATGCTGGCGGGCCTGGGGCCCACGCCGGTGGTGCTGTTCGTCGTCGCTGCCGACGAGGGCTGGCAGGCCCAGTCCAGCGACCACCGTGACGCGATCGCTGCGCTCGGCATCTCACACGGCGTGATCGTGCTGACCCGCTCGGACCGGGCACATCGGCCCACCGACGTGCTGGCCGAGGTACGCCGAGAGCTCGCCTCGACCGGGCTCGCGGACGCGCCCGCGGTGACGGTGTCTGCCGTCGACGGCACCGGCATGGACGACCTCGACGCGGCGCTCGACGCCGTGCTGTCCCAGCTGCCCGACCCGCGTCGCGACGGTCGGGTGCGGATCTGGGTCGATCGCGCGTTCAGCATCGCCGGCGCGGGGACAGTGGTCACCGGCACCCTGTCCGCGGGCACGGTCCGGGTGGACGAACGTCTCCAGCTCGTCGGACCGCACCGGACCCAGGTGGTGACCGTGCGTGGCCTGCAGAGCGAAGGCCGTCCGGCCGAACAGCTGGGGCCGGTGAGCCGGGCTGCGATGAACCTGCGCGGGGTGAGCGCAGGCGAGGTGCAGCGCGGCGACGCACTCGTGACTCCGGGCGCGTGGTGGACCAGCGCCGTGATCGACGTACGACGCATCGGCGGAGACGCCTTCGACGCCATGCCCGAGCACGTGACAGCACACCTCGGCACGGCCGCCCTGTCGGCCCGGGTGCGCCCGTTCTCGGCGGACCGGGCCCGGCTCAGCCTCGACCGAGCGGTACCGGTCAGCGTCGCGGACCGGCTCGTGCTCCGCCTGCCGGGCGAGCGCATCCTCGGCGGCGCAGTGGTCCTCGACGTCGACCCGCCGGCGCTGCGTCGCCGCGGGGACGCAGCGTGCCGCGACGCGGAGCTGGCCGCGCTCACGCCCGCCTCCCAGGTGGCGGCCGAGGTCGCGCGGCGCGGTGCCGTCGAGCTGACCCTCCTGCGCCGGTTGGGCATCACCGGCGACGTGCCGGACCGCGTGCTGGTCGAGGGCGACTGGCTGGTGGACCCGGATGCCGTGACAGCGTGGGCCGCGCGCCTGCGCGAGCTCGTGGCCGGGGTCCACAGCACCCAGCCGCTGTCGCCGGGTCTGAGCCGCTCCGCGGCTGGCGCCCAGCTCGGGCTGCACACGGACGCTCTCCTGGACCTGGTCGCCGACGCTGCCCGCGTGGCGAGCCGCGACGGGTACCTCAGCGAGCCCGGGCACGCCGGTCTCGGCGCGGCCGAGGTCGCGGTCGCACGGCTCGAGGCGCGCCTCGCCGAGCATCCGTTCCACGCTCCGGAGGCGGATGACCTGACGGAGGCGGGTCTGGGGCCGAAGGAGCTCGGCGCCGCCGCGCGCGCGGGTCGGCTTCTCCGGCTCCGTGACGGCGTCGTGCTGTTGCCCGACGCCCCCGCCCGCGCGATGCGCGTCCTGGCCGGTCTCGAGCAGCCGTTCACGACGAGCGGGGCCCGCCAGGCGCTGGGTACGACGCGGCGCGTGGTGATCCCGCTCCTCGAGCACCTCGACGGACGCGGATGGACCCGGCGGCTGGACGGTTCGCTCCGCCAGGTCGTCCGCTGATCGTGACCAGAGTCCGCGCGGCCCGTCGCACGGCCATCCGTCACGGCGGCTAACCGCCGTTGTCGGTACGCACCAAACGGCGATAGCCGCGACGTGGGGTCTTGTCCGACGGCCCCGGCTGCGAGACGGTCACCCTTGGACTATCGCACGCTGCATTGGGGCCGCATGCGGGAGAGGACGGTCAGGATGAGTGGGTACAACACGCCTGCGGAGACGACGGCTGTAGCTGTCGCGTCGGGGGAGGCGAAGGCCAACCAGCCGATCCCCTCCATGGTGGTCAACGGGTTCCTCGGAGGCGCCTACATCGCGTTCGCAGGGCTGCTCGCGATCGTCGCGACGTCGGGGGTCGCGGCTACCTGGGGTGGCGCGACGAGTCTGATCACCGGCGTGACGTTCAGCCTGGGCCTGATCCTGGTCGTCATCGCGGGCTCCGACCTGCTGACCGGCAACTTCATGCTGTTGCCCCTCGCCGCCGCGGCGCGGCGGATCACGCCGTCGAGGCTGGCGATCAACTGGGCGGTCGTGACCGTCATGAACCTGATCGGCTCCCTGGTGGTGGCGTACTTCATCGCGTACAAGACCGGGGTCATCGGCAGCCACGCGGTCGATCTCGCACATGTCGGCTCCGGTGCGACCAAGACCGGCGCCGACAACGCCTACGAGCGACTCGCGACCATCGCGGCCGGCAAGGCACACATCGAGTCGCACCTGCAGGTCTTCCTGCGCGCAGTCGGCTGCAACTGGCTGGTCTGCCTCGGCGTGTGGCTGGCGTACGCCGCCAAGGACGTCGGCGGCAAGATCCTCGGCATCGTCTTCCCGATCACCGCATTCGTCGCGCTCGGATTCGACCACGTCGTCGCCAACATGTTCTTCCTGCCGCTCGCCCTCTTCGCCGGCGTACCGGACGTCACCGTCGGCAACACCGTCATGAACCTGGTCCTCGCCTTCTGCGGCAACCTCGTGGGCGCTGCGGTGTTCGTGGCCGGCTCGTACTGGGCGATCTACGGCAGGACCGTCACCGCGACCGCGAACTCCGCCACCTGATCGAGCGGCCACGCTCTAGGAGAAGCCCATGATCTCCCTCCTCGCCGATCCGCCCGGGCTCCTGCCCGCCCGTGAGCAGATGGCCCTGTCGCTGGGCTGGCACATCGTGATGTCGTGCTTCGGCGTCGCGTTCCCGGCCATGATCTTCGCCTTGCACCGCCGCGGCATCCGCCGCGACGACCCGGTCGCACTCGAGCTGGCGCGGCGCTGGTCGAAGGTGGCCGCTGTGCTGTTCGCCATCGGAGCGGTGTCCGGCACCGTGCTCAGCTTCGAGTTCGGCGTGCTGTGGCCCGGGCTGATGGGCAAGTTCGGCGACGTGCTGGGCCTGCCCTTCGCCTTCGAGGGGCTCTCGTTCTTCATCGAGGCGATCTTCCTCGGCATCTACCTCTACGGCTGGGGACGGATGAAGCCGCGGGCCCACCTGCTCGCCCTGCTGCCCATGATCACCGCGGGCATCGTCGGAACCTTCTGCGTCCTCGCGGTCAACGCCTGGATGAACTGGCCGACCGGCTTCAAGATCGCCGACGGCAAGGTCACCGACGTGAACCCGTGGAAGGCGATGTTCAACGCACGGGTCTGGCTGGAGTTCGCGCACATGTGGGTCGGCGCCTTCATGGTCGTCGGCTTCACGATGGCCGGCGTGTACGCAATCGGCATGCTGAAGGGTCGTCGCGACGAGCACCACCGGCTCGGCTTCATCGTGCCGTTCGTGTTCGCGAGCGTGGCGGCCCTGGTGCAGCCGGTGATCGGGCACGTGCTCGGTTTCGGCATGGACAGCCACCAGCCCTCCAAGCTCGCAGCGTTCGAGTACGCCGAGACCACCACCGACGGACCCTCGCCACTGCGCATCGGCGGCATCTGGATCGACGGCAAGGTGCGCGGGACGATCGACATCCCGCGCGTCGGATCGCTGGTCGCGGAGAACTCCCTCACCAAGCCGGTGACCGGCATGGACACCGTTCCCGCCGCCGACCGCCCCGTCGCCGCCGAGATCAACACCGCGCACTGGGCGTTCCAGTCGATGATCGGTCTCGGCAGCATGCTGGCGGCCGGGGTCTGCCTGTTCTGGTTCATGCGATGGCGCCGCCGGGATCTGCTGAGGAACAAGTGGTTCCTCCGCGCCTGCGCGGTCGCGGGGCCGGCCGCGATCATGGCGCTGGAGTGCGGATGGACGGCGACCGAGGTCGGACGTCAGCCCTGGGTCGTCTACGGCTACCTCAAGACGGTCGACGCGGCCAGCACCCACGCAGGTCTGTGGTGGCTGTTCGGAACCACCGTCGTCGTCTACTCGGGGATGACGGTCGGCGCCGTCGTCGTACTCCGCTCCATGTCGCGCCGCTGGCGAGCGGGCATGGTCGATCTGCCGAGTCCCTACGGGCCGGCCCTGGCCACCACAGGTGAGCACCGATGACGTTCGCCGCCTACGCCGTCTGCGCGGCCCTGTTCGTCGGTGTCGTCGCCTACGCCGTCTTCGCGGGCGCGGACTTCGGCTCCGGGTTCTACGACCTCACCGCCGGCGACGCCCGCAGCGGAGCCGAGCTCCGCACGCTCGTCGACCACAGCATCGGGCCGGTCTGGGAGGCCAACCACGTCTGGCTGATCTACGTCCTGGTGATCTGGTGGACGGGCTTCCCGAGCGCGTTCTCAGCCGCCATGACGACGCTGATCGTCCCGATCCTGCTGGCGCTGCTGGGCATCGTGCTGCGCGGTGCGAGCTTCGCGTTCCGCAAGTTCGCCGCCACGCTCGACCAGGCGCGCCTGTTCGGCGTCATCTTCGCGTCCACCTCGTTCATCACGCCGTTCTTCCTCGGCGCGGCCGCAGGTGCGATCGCGTCGGGCCGGGTCCCGGCCGCCGGGTACGGCGACGTCTGGAGCTCGTGGATCAACCCGACCTCCATCTTCGGCGGCCTGATCGCCGTCGGCACCTGCGCATTCCTCGCCGGGGCGTTCCTGACCGCCGACGCGGAGCGCAGCGGACACCACGAGCTGTCCGAGGAGCTGCGCCACCGCGCTCTCCTCGTCGGCGTCGGCACCGGAGTGATCGTCTTCGGTGCGCTGGTGCCCCTGTTCCGACACGCCAAGACCCTGAGCCACGGCCTGATCGGGCCCGCCTCACCGCTGATCGTGCTGTCGGCTCTCGCTGGCGGTGCCACGCTGTTCCTGCTGTGGAAGCGCAAGTACGCCGCCGCCCGCGTGGGTGCCGTGGCGGCCGTCGTGTGCGTCCTGGGCGGGTGGGGCGTCGCGCAGTTCCCGTGGCTGCTCGTGGACCAGCTGAAGATCGTCGATGGGGCCGGCGCTCCTGCCACGCTGTGGGCGCTGCTCTTCGTCGTCGGCCTCGCGGGCGTCACGGTGCTTCCGGCGCTGGTCTACCTGTTCCGGCTCACCCAGTCCGAGAGCTGGTCCGGCGATGGCCACGGTCAGGCGCCGACCGGCGTGCCGGCGGTCCCGCAGGGCTCCGCCCCGGTGCCGTCCGGCGGAGTGGTCACGAGGGAGGCGGCCGCGTCGACGACCAGCCAGACCGGCCAGGAGCTCGTGCCGCTGGGCGTGATCGTGGCGGCCGGCGTGGCGGCCGCGGGCATCGCGCGATGGCTGAGCCGGCGCTCGTGACGGGGGCGCCGAAGCGTTTCCTCGTCATCGGTGCGACCACGCTGGCCCGCCGCGTTTGCGCAGCCCTTACCGATCGTGGGCACACTGTCCACCACCTGCCCGCGCCCGACGACGCCGAGCTCCGCGTAGCGCTGCAGGCCGAGGTGGCCGGGGTAGCGGTCCTGCTGCACCAGGACGACGTGGGGTTGCGCTACGCCCTGGCGGCAGCCCACTTCGCCCCCGGCGTACCGCTGATCGCTGCGATCTTCGACGCGACCACGTCGGATGAGCTGCACCGCCTCCTGCCGACGTGCATCGTCACCTCACCGGCCGAGCTCGCGGCTCCGGTGCTGGTGGCCGCGTGCCTCGGTGACGGCGCGGCGCTGTTCCCGACCGCGAAGAACCGGGCCGAGGCGGTCTCGATCGAGGGGAGCGGGGTCGCCCGCCACGCCTGGCGCCGTACCTTGTCGGAGCGGATGCGCGCCCTGCGCGGTCGGATCGCGGGCCAGCTGCGACCGCACGACGCGGGCAGCCGGATCCTCTACCTCGGTCTCGGGGGCGCCACGCTGGCGTTGCTGTGCGACTGGACGTGGCTGCTGAGCATCGGCACGCCCTGGCCCGAGGCCTTCCAGGAGGCCGCCCAGGTCGCGGCGACGGTCGGTCCGGAAGGTCATCATGGCGAGGCCTACGGGGTGTTCGCCGGTGTGGCCATGCTGTCCTCGGTGCTGTTCACCGGCATGTTCACCGCGGGCCTGGTCGACATGCTGCTGGGCCCGCGGCTGATCGGGCTCTTCGGATCCCGCGCGCTCCCGCGCGCCGGCCACGTCGTCGTGATCGGCCTGGGCCAGGTGGGCCTGCGGCTGTGCCGCCACCTGCAGGCCCTCGGGATCCCCGCCGTGGCGGTGGAGCGGCACGGCGACGCCCGCTGGGTGGAGGTGGCGCGCAACCTGCGGATCCCGGTCGTCATCGGCAACGGTGGGGACCGCGCGGTCCTGGAGCGGGTGCGGATCTCGCACGCCGTCGCCGTCGCCGCCGTCGGCTCTGCGGATCTCGACAACATCTCGGTCGCCGTCTCCGCCCGCGGCGTCGCTCCGGACGCGCGGATCGTGGTGCGGGCCGGGGAGCACGAGCTGATCAGCGAGACCGCCTCCCTCCTGCCGCTCGGCGAGACCCGCGACGTGACCCGGCTGAGCTCGGCGTACGTCGTCGCACGGCTGCTGGGGGTGGACGCCGCGCACGTCCTGCTCGACGGCAATCGGGTGCTGCTCCTGCTCCCGTCCGGCGACTCCGTCGAGTGGCGAACGTCCCGTCCGCACGGCTGCGCCCACGTCGCGGCCGCCTGAACCGGACGTCGCCGTGGATCGAGAGGAGGCCGCCGTGCTGCACCGTCGTTGACCCGCGACCTTCCTCGCCGTCCGGTCGGGCGGCTCCCACACTCCACAGACTCGGAGAAACACCCATGCCTGGAACCCTTCCCACCCCCCTCGACGCCCGCCTCGACCAGATCATCGAGCAGATCGTCGCGCCGCAGGCGGCGGCGATCGACGCCGACGGCGCCTACCCGAAGGCCGCCGTCCAGGCCCTCGCCGAAGCAGGCCTGCTCGCGCTCACCGTCCCGGTTGAGTTCGGCGGAGCGGGGCTCGGCCTCGATGCCGCCGCGGACCTCGTACGCCGGCTGGCGACCGCCTGCAGCTCGACCGGCATGGTCGTGACCATGCACTACTCAGGCACCGCCATGCTGGCCACGGCCGGTCATGCTGCCTCGCTGAGCGCGATCGGCGCCGGGCGCCATCTGACTACCCTGGCGTTCTCCGAACGCGGCTCGCGCAGCCAGTTCTGGGCGCCGATGAGCACCGCCACCGCGGACGGCGGCGAGGTCGTGCTCGACGCGTTCAAGTCCTGGGTCACCTCCGCCCACCACGCCGACAGCTATGTCTGGTCCTCGCGTCCGCTGGCCGCCGACGGTGCGATGACTCTGTGGTACCTCGACAGCAGCGCTGCCGGCCTGTCCTCACCCGACGCGTTCGACGGCCTGGGCCTGCGCGGCAACGACTCCTGCCCGGTCGTCGCCGACGGCGTACGGGTCTCGCCCGAAGCCATGCTCGGCGAGGACGGTGCCGGTCTGGACCTCGCGCTCGGCCACGTGCTGCCCGTGTTCCTGGTCCTCAACGCCTCAGCCAGCCTCGGCGCCATGCAGGCGCTCACCGCGGCCACGGCCACCCACCTGACCGGCACGTCGCTGGAGCACCTCGACCAGTCGCTCGCCCAGCAGCTGCCGGGCCGGACCCGGCTCGCGCAGATGAACATCGAGACCGACCGCACCCGCGCCCAGATCGCCGACGCGATCGCGGCGGCGACCGCCGGCCTCGAGATCGCCCCGCTGCTTGTCCTCCAGACCAAGGCCGCCGCGGACCAGAGCGTCGCGCTCGTCTCCGACCTGGCCATGACGGCCTGCGGCGGCGCCGCGTTCCGCAAGGAGCTGGCCGTCGAACGGCGCTTCCGCGACGCCCGTGCCGCGCGTGTGATGGCGCCGACGACGGACGCGCTGCTCGACATCATCGGCCGCGCCCTGACCGGCCTGCCGTTGCTGGGTGATGCGTGATGGTGCTCCTCATCGGCTCCGTGGCCTACGACCCCAAGGTCGTCACCATCTGGGACGGTTTCCGCGCGTACCTGCGCGGCCAGGGGGTCGAGACCGACTACGTCCTCTACTCCCACTACGAGCGGCAGGTCGAGGACCTCGTCGCCGGCCGGGTCGACCTCGCCTGGAACTCGCCGCTGGCATGGGTCCGGGCCAGCCGGCTCGCCCGGGCTGAGGGGGTGACGGTGGAGCCGATCTTCATGCGCGACACCGACCGCGACCTCCGCTCCGCTGTCGTCACGTGCGCCGACAGCGGTATCGAGACCCTGGCCGACCTGAAGGGCAAGCGGATCGGCGTGGGTGCGATCGACTCGCCGCAGGCGACGCTGATCCCGTCGTCGTACCTGCGTTCCGAGATCGGCGAGGACCTCGACGTGGTCCGGTACGACGTCGGTGTCGGCCTGCACGGCGACCACGTCGGCGGCGAGCGCGACGCCGTACGCGCTCTGCGTGCCGGGGACGTCGATGCGGCCTGTGTCCTGGACGCCAACCTGCTGCTGTTCAGCCAGGAGGGCACCGCCCCGTCGGGCTCGCTGCGGGTCCTGGGCCACACCGAGCCCTTCGACCACTGCATGATGACGGCCGGTCCGTCGGCCGACGCCGCCGAGGTCGAGCGGCTCACGCAGGTCTTCCTGGCGATGTCGTACGCCGATCCACACGTGCGCCGTCTGCTCGACCTCGAGGGCCTCAGGGCCTGGCTCCCGGGCAGGACCGACGGCTTCGCCCAGCTCGAGCGCGCGGTCGACGAGACCGGCTTCTACTCCGCGGAGGGTGCTGTCGATGCCGTCGGCTATCGACCTTGAGCACCTCGCCCTCGACGAGGGCGGGCATCTGCTCGTGGCTCGGGCTCTCGCCGTCCTGGGGGGCGGCGAGAGCCTGGAGGTGCGGGGCTACGACCCGGCGCTGCCTCTGATGTTGGGAGCCTGGTGCCGGGCGAAGGGTCATCGGGTCGAGCCCTGGCCGGAGGCCGAGGGGGGCGTGCACCGGGTGACGGTGCACAAGGGCGATTCCGACGACCGGCGCTGGGCGGGGGCGACGCGCGCCGGCCGGGCCGACGCGCCGGCCGCGATCGCGGACCGCCGGTGGGGCCTCGCGGCGCGAGGTGCGCTGGTGGAGGAGGGCGGGCCGGCGCTCGATGTCGCGTGGGTGGAGCGTGACCACGTCTGGGCCGACGTCGCGCCGACCCTCTATGCGCGTGCCGCGGCGTCGCAGTGGGACCCCGCGACCGTCATCGACTGGACGCCCGAGGCAGTGCCCGACGACATCGAGGACGCCGTCGTCCAGGTCATGACCTACCTGGTCGAGAACGAGCAGGCGGCTCTGATGATCCCGGCCCGGATGCTCGCCTCGCTGCACCCGCACTACCGCGAGGTGATGCAGCTGCTCGCGTCCCAGATCGCCGACGAGGCCCGCCACGTCGAGATCTTCACCCGCCGCGCTCTGCTGGCTCGCGACGAGATGGGTACGTCGAGCGTGGCCGGCCGCGAGTCGTTGCAGACGCTCCTCGACGAGCCGGACTTCACCTTGGCGTCCTTCCTGCTCTCGGTGCTGGGGGAGGGCACGTTCGTGGACCTGCTGCAGTTCCTCAACACCCACGCGCCGGACCGGGTCACCGCCGATGTCACCCGCCTCGCGGCGCGGGACGAGGCCCGCCACGTCGTGTTCGGGGTCGCCCACACCACCCACCTGACCCGCAGCGACCCGGCCTTCCTCGGGCGCCTGCGGGGCGCGATCGAGCGACGCCACGACGCGCTGCGCGAGGCCAGCGGGCTCAACGAGTCGGTCTACGACGCCCTCGTCCTGATGGCTGCGGGGTCCTGGGAGCCGGACGCCATCAGCCGCGGGTGGCGCGCGGTCCAGGATCTGCAGTCCAGGATGGACCAAGGACGGCGCCGTCGCCTCGCGGCGATCGGCTTCCCCGACGACGAGGCCGCGGACCTGTCCGCCCTGCACACCCGCAACTTCATGTGAGACGAGGATCCCAGCTGTGAAGACAGAGCCCCAGACGCAGGCCGTTCTCGCGCCGCTCAGCGACGCGGCGATCTTCCTGACGCTCACGGTCGACCCGGGCGGTGAGGCAGTGGTCCGTGAGCTGCTCGGCGACCTCAGCGGGCTGCGCCGATCGGTCGGCTTCCGGGTTCCCGAGGCGACGCTGAGCTGCGTGGCCGGCATCGGGTCGGACCTGTGGGACCGGATGGTGCCGGGATCCCCGCGCCCGATCCACCTGCACCGGTTCGCGGCTGTGGACGGGCCGAAGCACCAGGCCCCGTCGACGCCTGGCGACCTGCTGCTGCATCTGCGTGCGAGCCGCATCGACATGTGCTTCGAGCTCGCCCAGCTCGCGGTGCAGCGCCTGGACGGCGCCGCGCGCGTGGTCGACGAGGTGCACGGCTTCCGGTCCTGGGACGAGCGCGACCTGCTCGGGTTCGTGGACGGCACGGAGAACCCCGAGGGGTCCGCCGCACAGGCCGCCGTCGTGATCGGCGAGGAGGACCCGGCGTACGCCGGCGGCAGCTATGTCATCACGCAGAAGTACCTGCACGACATGGCGGCCTGGCAGGACCTCACCGTCGAGCAGCAGGAGGCCGCCATCGGCCGCACCAAGCTCAACGACGTCGAGCTCGCCGACGACGCCAAGGCACCCGACGCGCACACGCGGCTGACCGTGATCGAGGAGGACGGCGTCCAGCGGCAGATCCTGCGCGCGAACATGCCCTTCGGCCGGGTCGGCGCCGCCGAGTTCGGCACCTACTTCATCGGGTACGCCGCCGACCCGGGCGTCACCGAGGAGATGCTGCGCCGGATGTTCATCGGGGAGCCGGTCGGGACCACCGATCGGATCCTCGACTTCTCGACCGCCGTCACGGGCGGCCTCTACTTCGTGCCGACCAGCGACTTCCTGGACGGGCTGGGGGAGTGAGCGCCTCAGCGGAGCAGCCGGCCGGCGGGGAGAGTCTGTTCACCGTCGTCCTCGCCCTCACCGCGAACGCCCTCGTCGCGATCGCCAAGACCGTCGCGGCGGTGATCACCGGATCGCCGTCGATGACCGCGGAGGCCGCGCACTCGTGGGCCGACACCGGCAACGAGGTCTTCCTGCTGATCGGCGAGCGCCGGGCTGCGCAGCCCCCGGATGCCCGGCACCCGCTGGGCTATGCGCGGGTCGGCTACGTCTGGTCGATGTTCGCCGCCTTCGGGCTGTTCACGGTCGGTGCGGCGGTCTCCATCTGGCATGGCATCCAGGCGCTGCGCGCGCCCGACGAGGGTGCGTCGTACCTCACGGCGTACGTCGTCCTCGCGGTCTCGGCCGCGCTCGAGGGGATCTCCTTCCTGCAGGCGCTGCGACAGACCCGGGCGGGGGCGGTCGCGCGTCGGCTGCACCCGCTGCGCTACGTGCGGATCACCTCCAACCCCATGCTGCGCGCGGTGTTCCTCGAGGACCTGTCGGCGCTGGTCGGCATCGCGATCGCCGCGGCCTGCATCGGGCTGCACCAGGCGACCGGGCACGCGGCGTGGGATGCGGTGGGGTCGATCATCGTCGGCATCCTGCTCGGGGTGGTGGCGCTCTTCCTGATCCGGCGCAACATCGACTTCCTCACCGGCGAGTCGGTGACGCCGCTCGCGCGCAACCGTGCCCTGGAGGCGCTGCGCGCGCACCCCGACGTGGAGCGGGTCAGCTTCTTGCGGATGGAGTGGCTCGGTGCCGACCGCATCTACCTGGTCGCCGCGGTCGACCTCACGGGCGATGCTCCGGAGTCGGCCGTGGCGGCGCGTCTCGCCGGCGTCGCCGATGCCCTGGAGACCCGGCGCGAGATCGAGCGGGCCGTCCTCACCCTGACCCGCCCGGGCGACGCGACCGATCTCTCGCCAGGCACTCTGCCGGCCTGGTACCTCGCCGACTGAGCCTGAGCGGCGGGCGACCAGCAGCGTTCCCGGGACGCCGCGGCGTCTCGCGACGTACGGTGCGCGCATGAGTGGTCGTACGCCGAAGCCGCGCTATGTCTCCAGCAGCCTGCTGCCGCCGATGACGGTGCCTGAGGTGCTGGCGCTCGTGATGTGCCTGGTAGCCGTGCAGGTGGTCGGCGTACGGGTGGGCCTGGAGGCGCTGACCTGGCCGGTGCTGGCGATCGCGGACGTCGCGGTGTGGTTCGCACTGGTCCCTCGACGGGTGGAAGCAGGCCGCCGCCGCTCCGCCATCGACAGCGGAGCGGCGGCCGAGGTGTGGCTGCCCTGAGGCTCAGGCCTCACCAATAGTGTTCGCGTGGGCCGATCGCGTGGCCCATCGCGCCGGCGATCCAGAGCACTGCTCCGATGACGACAGCGATGATGCCGAGGGTCCAGAGGATCGGCACGTTGAGCACCGCTCCGAGGACCAGCAGGATCACTCCGAGGATGATCATGAGGGGTTCGCCTCCTTATCCAGAGGCGGTCGAGGGGTGACCGCCGGTGGAGTCCGGTACCCGTCGCACTTGCTCGCTAACGCGGCAATCTGATCAGGGACGAAGACCCTGCTTCCGCAGCCAGCTGAACGGGTCGATCGCCTGGTCCTGGCCGTGCGGGTGGACCTCGAGGTGGAGGTGGGGCCCGGTGGTGTTGCCGGTCGAGCCGATCGTGCCGATGGTCTCGCCGGTGTGGACCCGCTGGCCGGGCTGCACGAGGAACTCGGTCTGGTGGCAGAACCACAGCACCGTGCCGTCGTCGAGCTTGACGACCGTCTTGTTGCCGTAGGAACCGTCGTACTCGGTCGACACGACGACACCGTCGGCGATCGCATGGATCGGGGTGCCCGCGGGGGCAGCGAAGTCCAGGCCGGTGTGCACCGTGTTCCACAGACCGCTCACGTCGCCGAACCGGCCGGTGAGGTGGTAGGAGGCCACGGGCAGCTCGTAGGCGAT
Organism: Nocardioides montaniterrae; assembly: GCF_054782655.1. Classification (NCBI taxonomy): domain Bacteria; kingdom Bacillati; phylum Actinomycetota; class Actinomycetes; order Propionibacteriales; family Nocardioidaceae; genus Nocardioides; species Nocardioides montaniterrae. Next base: position 217,641 of record NZ_BAAGSB010000003.1, read on the forward strand.
CGGCTGCAGCGCAGGTCGCTCGATGTACTTCGGAGCAGGGATCTCGTACGCCGCGAGGGTGACAGTGTCGGAGTCGGCAGCAGCATCGTCGGGTACGACGACGGCCGCCGTGATCGCCAGGCCGATCAGGCTGGGAGCGATCGCTGCTCGCTTGAGGCTGGTGCGGAAGTCCATGATTTCCTTCGGATCGGGAGTGCTTGCTGTAGCAAGCACGGCGACCAGTCAGCCAAACCGAGCGTGAAGGCTCAAATCGGCCAGGCGGCCCGATGTGGCCCCGCCCACCCGGTTGCGTCACACCCCCCGCTCAACGGCAGGTGCATCTGGGAGCGACGTCACACGCATGATTCACTGGCGGCGTGATCTCGCTCGGCATCAGTCACTTCTTCGGCTTCGATGGCGCCGAGTGGTACTCCTTCTGGTCAGGGTTCGGTGCCGACCTGGGCCAGGTGGCCCTGATCGGTGCGGCGGCCGGTCTCTACCGCCGCAACAAGTGCCACGTGCACCGGTGCTGGCGGATCGGGAAGATGGCGGTCGAGGGAACCCCGTGGATGGTGTGCCACAAGCACCATCCGGACGGCACGCCGACCCAGGCACACATGGACGCCCTGCGGCAGACGCAGCAGGACAAGCTCAAGCAGTCCGATGCCTGAGCGGTACGCCGTCGACGGCGAGGTCGTCGACCTCTGCCACCGGCTGATCCGCATCGACACCACGAACGACGGCAGCAACCGTGGGCCGGGCGAGCGGAAGGCTGCCGAGTACGTCGCCGAGCTGCTCAGCGAGGTCGGGATCGAGCCGACGATCGTGGAGACGGGTTCCGGTCGATCGAACGTGATCGCGCGGTGGGGCGGGGTCTCGACGGGCTCGACCACCGGCTCGGGCGACGGTGCGCTGCTGGTGCACGGTCACCTGGACGTCGTACCGGCTCGGGCCGAGGACTGGCAGGTCGACCCGTTCAGCGGCGAGGTCCAGGACGGCTACGTCTGGGGCCGGGGCGCGGTCGACATGAAGGACTTCGACGCGATGGTCCTGTCGGTGGTCCGGGCCCGTGCCCGGGCCGGACGGGTGCCCGAGCGGCCGCTCGTCCTCTGCTTCACCGCCGACGAGGAGGCCGGCGGCCACCACGGCGCCGAGGTGCTGATCCGCGACCACGCCGACCTGTTCGAGGGCTGCACGGAGGCCGTCGGCGAGGTCGGCGGCTTCTCGACCACCGTGCGTGGCCAACGGCTCTACCTGATCGAGGCGGCCGAGCGAGGCATGGCCTGGATGAAGCTGACCGCCCGTGGCACAGCAGGGCACGGCTCGATGGTCAACGACGACAACGCCGTGACCCGGCTGGCCTCGGCGATCGCGCGCATCGGCGCCCACCAGTGGCCCGTCCGGCTCACCCCCACGATGCGCACCCTGCTGGCCACCGTCGGCGAGATGGCCGGGGTGGAGGCCACGCCGGAGAACGCCACCGAGCTGGTCACCGAGTTCGGCGGCGCCGTACGCATGCTCGGCGCGGTCCTGCGCAACTCGATCAACCCGACCATGCTCGATGCCGGCTACAAGGTGAACGTCATCCCGACCGAGGCCACGGCGTACGCCGACGGCCGGTTCCTGCCCGGTTACGAGGACGAGTTCTTCTCGACGCTGCGCGAGCTGATCGGCGACGACGTGACCGTCGACTACCTCTCCAAGCAGCCGCCTTGGGAGATGCCGTACGACACTCCGCTGGTCGATGCGATGACGGCCTCTCTGCTCGCCGAGGACCCCGGAGCCCGGGTGGCGCCGTACCTCATGAGCGCCGGCACCGACGCCAAGCACTTCGGCAAGCTCGGCATCCGGACCTACGGCTTCGCCCCGCTCCGGCTGCCGGAGGACCTCGACTTCACCGCGCTGTTCCACGGCGTCGACGAGCGGGTGCCGGTCGACGCGCTGGAGTTCGGTGCGCGGGTGATGGACCGGTTCTTCGACCAGGTCTGAATCGTTGCGGTTTGGCGACAAACCGCAGTTCTCGGCCCCCTGGAACTGCCGTTTGTGACCAAACGGCAGCGACTCAGGCGGTGCGGACGGCGCGGATGATCTTGCGCCGGAGCACCACCCGGCGCTTGCCGTCGGGCCCGATCTGGACGCGATGGAGCTCCCAGCCGCCGTGCTCGGCACGCTCGACGAGCAGCCGCGTGACGGCGTTGCGTGACCACTCGCGCTCGAAGCTGACCCGCTCGAACTCCCACTCCACCGCACGACCCAACCCGCGGGCCAAGGCGCCGCGGCGGGAGAGGGCGGGAGCGGTCATACAGCCAGCTCGGAGACGTCGTCGAGCGCGGCCAGCAGCTCGTGTGGAAGGACCCGCCCCTCGGTCAGCAGTGCGGTCTTGAGCTGAGCGGCCGTGCGGGCGCCCACGATCGGCGCGGTGACGCCGGGACGGTCGCGCACCCACACGAGGGCCACCTCGAGCGGCGTCCAGCCCAGACCGTCGGCGGCGCGGCAGACCGCCTCGACGATGCCACGGCTCTGCTCGTCGAGGTAGGCGTCGACGAAGTTCGCGAAGACGGGGGAGGCGGCGCGGGAGTCGGACGGGGTGCCGGTGCGGTACTTGCCGGTCAGCACACCGCGGCCGAGGGGCGACCAGGGCAGCACGCCGAGGCCGAGGGTCTCGGCAGCGGGGATGACCTCGCGCTCGATCCGCCGGTTGACCAGGGAGTACTCGACCTGGGTCGAGATCAGCGGTGCCCGGCCCGCCGAGGCACCGGCCCGCTGCCAGGTGGCGGCCTGGGCGGTCTGCCAGCCGCCGTAGTTCGAGATGCCGACGTACGCCGCCCTGCCGCTGCTCACTGCGGTGTCGAGCGCGCTCAGGGTCTCCTCGAGTGGGACGTCGTCGGACCAGATGTGGACCTGCCAGAGGTCGACGTGGTCGGTGCCGAGGCGCTTGAGCGAGGTGTCCAGGCCGCGCAGGAGTGCGCCCCGGGAGGTGTCGGTGGCCCGGTCGCCGCCGCGGCGCCAGATCCCGGCCTTGGTCGCCAGGACCACGTCGTCGCGTGCCACGACGTCGCCGAGCAGGGAGCCGATGAGCGCCTCGGAGTGGCCGTCGGTGTACCCGGCCGCGGTGTCGATCAGGGAACCGCCGGCCTCGATGAATGCCACCAGCTGGTCGCGAGCCTCGTGCTCGTCGGTGTCCTTGCCCCAGGTCATCGTGCCGAGCCCGAGTCGGGAGACCCGAAGACCGCTGGCGCCGACGTACCTGTGCTGCATGGAAGAGAACTTAGTGCGGCCCGCGCGTACACCCGACCCCGGCTCGCCGTACATCGTTCAGGTTGCTGGCAGGTCAGGGCGTCTAGGGTCATCCCCGATGATCAACTACTTCGACTCCGTCGTGCTCGGCATCGTCGAGGGACTCACCGAGTTCCTGCCGGTCTCCAGCACGGGCCACCTGACGATCGCCGAGAAGCTGCTCAAGCTGCCGATCGACGACAAGGGCGTCACGGCGTACACCGCTGTGATCCAGATGGGCGCCATCCTCGCGGTGCTGCTCTACTTCGCCCGCGACATCTGGCAGATCGCCGCCGGGTGGAGCAAGGGGCTGATCAAGCCGGAGTACCGCGGCACGATCGACTTCCGGATGGGTTGGTACGTCATCCTCGGGTCGATCCCGATCGGGATCATCGGCCTGGCCGCGAAGGACTTCATCTCCGGGCCGCTGCGCTCGCTGTGGGTCGTCGGCGCCGCGCTGATCCTGTGGTCGGCCGTCATGGTGTACGCCGAGCGGTCGGCCAAGCAGACCCGCGACCTCAAGCGTGTCACCCTGCGCGACGCGCTGACCGTCGGTGCCGTGCAGTGCATCGCGCTCGTGCCCGGCGTCTCCCGCTCCGGCGCGACCATCTCGGCCGGGCTCCTCGGCGGGCTGGACCGCGTCGCGGCGACGAAGCTGTCGTTCTACCTCTCGATCCCGGCGCTGACCGGCGCCGGGCTCTACGAGCTCAAGGACGCCGTCGGCACCGGCATCGGCGTCGGCCCGACCCTGGTCGGTACCGCCGTCGCGTTCGTGGTCGCCTACGCCTCGGTCGCCTGGCTGCTCAAGTTCGTCGCCCACCACTCCATCGCGGCGTTCGTTCCCTACCGCGTCGTCCTCGGTGTCGTCGTCCTCGGGCTCGTCGCGACGAGCGTCATGTCGGCGACCTGAGCGTTGCCGTTTGGGCACAAACGACAGTTCTGAGCCCCGAAAGACTGCGGTTTGTGCGCAAACCGCAGTTCTCAGAGCCAGCCGGACTTCTTGAAGAACCACCACAGCCCACCGACGCAGAGCACCATCAGGACGACGGCGTACAGGTAGCCGAACTCCCAGCCCAGCTCGGGCATGTGGTCGAAGTTCATGCCGTAGACGCCCGCGATGAGGGTCGGCACGGCCGCGAGCGCGACGCCCGCGGAGATCTTGCGCATGTCCTCGTTCTGGTTGAGCGACACGCGCGTCATGTGGGCCTCGAACGCGGTCGAGAGCAGCGAGTCGAGGTTGTCGATCTCCTCGGCGGCCTGCGTGAGGTGGTCGGTGATGTCGCGGAAGAACGGCATCGCGCCCTGCTCCATCAGGTCCACGGTGCCGGAGGCGAAGCGGCGCATCGGCTCGCGCAGCGGCATCACCGCTCGGCGTACCTCCGAGAGCTCGCGCTTGAGGACGTAGATCCGGTTCGAGTCGTCGGTGCGCTCGGAGGAGAACACCGATGCCTCGACCTCGTCGACGTCGACCTGGAGCTCGCCGACCACATCGACGTAGCCGTCGACCACGACGTCACACACGGCGTAGACGACGGCCGACGGGCCGTGGTCGAGCATGGCCTGCTGCGACTCGAGCGTGTGCCGGGCGTCGCTGAGCTGCGCTCCGCGGCCGTGGCGCACGGTGATGATGAAGTCATGGCCGATGAACATGTTGATCTCGCCGGTCTCGACGGCGTCGTCCTCGTCGACGTACCAGAGCGTCTTGAGCACCAGGAACATGCTGTCGCCGTACTGCTCGAGCTTGGGGCGCTGGTGGGCGACCACGGCATCCTCGACGGCGAGCGCATGGAGGTCGAACGCCTCGGCGATCTCGGCGAGCTCGACGTGGCTGGGCTCGTAGAGGCCCACCCAGACGAAGTCACCGGCCTCGGTCGCGTTGTGCCGCAGGGTGGCGTAGTCGTGGACGCGGCAGTCCACGGGGAGCCGCGTTCCGTGCCGGTAGACGGCGCTGTCGACGATCACGGAGCCACGCTAGCCCTCACCCGCTGCTTCGGGACGTAGGCTCCTTCACCGTGGCGACGGTGATCCTGGTCAGGCACGGACGTACGACGGCGAACGCGTCCGGCATTCTTGCGGGCCGGCTTCCCGGCGTACGCCTCGACGAGGCGGGCGAGGAGCAGGCGCGCCAGGCTGGTGAGCGGCTGGTCGGCGTACCGCTCGCGAAGGTGGTCAGCAGCCCGCAGGAACGCTGCAAGCAGACCGCCAAGCTGCTCTCGCTCGGGCTGAGGGTCGCGACGGAGCGGGGGATCGCGGAGTGCGACTACGGCGAGTGGCAGGGGCGCCCGCTCAAGGAGCTCGCCCAGGAGGCGCTGTGGAAGACGGTGCAGCGCCACCCCTCGCACGCCGCGTTCCCCGGTGGCGAGGCGATGACCACGATGAAGCACCGCGCCCTCGAGGCCGTACGCCGCCACGACGCGGCTGTCGAGGCCGAGCACGGGAGCGGCGCCGTGTGGGTGGCCGTCAGCCACGGCGACATCATCAAGTCGGTGCTCGCCGACGCGCTCGGCATGCACCTGGACATGTTCCAGCGAATCCAGGTCGACCCCGCGTCGATCTCGATCGTCCGCTACACCGCCGACCGTCCCTACGTCCTGGCGACCAACACCCACGCCGGCGACCTGTCCTGGCTGGCTCCCCGTCCGCGGGCCGCGGAAGCCGACGACCCGACCGACGAGCCCGACGCTGGTGCCGTGGTCGGTGGCGGCGCGGGACCGGCGCGCTCCTAAGGTTGGGCCCATGGCGATCGTCCACTCCTTCGACCCGCCCGAGCGCTTCGTCGCCGGCACCGTCGGCGAGCCCGGTGCACGCACCTTCTTCCTGCAGGCGCGTTCGGGCGTCAACGTGGTGTCGGTGGCCGTCGAGAAGCAGCAGGTCGAGGCGCTCAGCGAGCGGATCGACGAGCTGCTCGACGAGGTGATGAGCGAGCAGACCAGCAACGCGGTCATTCCCGCCGTCACGCCCGAACGCCTCCAGGACGACGCTCCGTTGGAGCTGCCGATCGTCGAGGAGTTCCGCGGCGGGACCATGACGCTGTCGTGGGATCCCGACGACGAGCGCGTCGTGATCGAGGTGTTCCCGGTCGGGGACGACCCGGATCCCGAGGGTGAGGCGGGCGAGATGCTGCTGGTCCGTCTCGAGCCGGGACCGGCCCGGGCATTCGTGCAGCGTGCCGCCAAGGTGGTCCACGCCGGACGCCCCGACTGCCCGTTCTGCGGCCGCCCGATCGATCCCGACGGCCACCTCTGCGTCCGGGCGAACGGCTTCAAGCGCCGCGACCCCTGAGCCGACCGATGCTCACCCTCAAGGGCCGGATCATGCCGGCCTCGAACGCCACGTTCCTGGCCACGCTCGACGAGGACGGCACCGAGGTCGTCTACAAGCCGATCGCGGGGGAGCGTCCGCTGTGGGACTTCCCCGACGGCACGCTCGCCGACCGCGAGGTGGCGGCGTACGTCGTCTCCGAGGCGACGGGCTGGGGAGTGGTGCCCCGCACGTGGCTCGGTGAGGGCCCGCACGGCCTCGGGATGATCCAGGAGTGGCAGGTCATCGGCGAGGACGACGCCGTCACGCTGCTGGGCGAGGACGATGACGCGAGCGGCTGGATCAAGGTCGTCGAGGGGTACGACGAGCACGAGCGACCGATCGTCCTGGTGCACGAGGACACCCCGGCCCTGCGGCGGATGGTGGTGCTCGACGCCGTCATCAACAACGCCGACAGGAAGGGCGGCCACGTGCTCGCGATGGCCGACGGTCGCCGGCTCGGCGTCGACCACGGCGTCGCGTTCCACCACGAGCCCAAGCTGCGCACGGTGCTCTGGGGTTGGGCCGGGCTGCCGCTGGACGAGTCGGAGGTCGGCGTGCTCACTGCTCTGCGGTCAGCACTCGGCGGATCGCTCGCCGCGACCTTGGAGGAGCACGTCGCGGCCCGCGAGCTCGACGCCCTCGGGCGGCGGATCGAGGACCTGCTGGCGGCCGGCAGGCTGCCGCTTCCCGGCACGGACTGGCCGAGCATCCCGTGGCCACCGTTCTGATCACGTCGACCAGAACGGACCGCGCCCACCGCCGCGAGCGGTGAGTGGCTAGCATCGCCGTCATGCGCGCCTGGTCTGCTCCGGAGATCCCCACGCTTGCCGTCAAGGGGCCGGAGGTGGCGGTCCATGACACCTCGACGGGCGGCAAGGTCACCCTCACGCCCGACGGGCCCGCGCGTCTGTACGTCTGCGGCATAACGCCCTACGACGCCACGCACATCGGGCACGCGAACACCTACATCGCCTTCGACCTGCTCAACCGGGCCTGGCGCTCGGCCGGGCACGAGGTCACCTACGTCCAGAACGTCACCGACGTCGACGACCCGCTGCTCGAGCGTGCCAAGAAGGTCGACATCCCCTGGCAGGAGATCGCGCTGCGCGAGACCGATCTCTACCGCCGCGACATGGAAGCACTGCGGATTCTCCCGCCGGCGCAGTACGTCGGTGCGGTCGAGTCGATCCCGCTCGTGGTCGCACTGATCCAGCGCCTCGAGGCACACGGCGCCATCTATGCGGTCGAGAGCGACCTGTACTACTCCGTCGCCGCGGACGACGCGTTCGGCAAGGAGTCCGGCTACGACCGCGAGACGATGACACGGTTCTTCTCCGAGCGAGGGGGCGACCCCGAGCGCGCGGGCAAGAAGGACCCGCTCGACGCGCTGGTCTGGCGCGGTGAGCGTGAGGGCGAGCCGTCCTGGGACTCGCCGTGGGGACGCGGCCGTCCCGGCTGGCACATCGAGTGCGCGGCGATCGCGCTCGAGCACCTGGGCTTCGCGTTCGACGTACAGGGAGGCGGCAGCGACCTGGTCTTCCCGCATCACGAGATGTGCGCCGGCCACGTGCAGGCGCTCACGGATGAGGCGTTCGCCAAGGCCTACAGCCACGCGGGGATGGTGGCGTACGACGGCGAGAAGATGTCCAAGTCGCTGGGCAACCTGGTCTTCGTCTCCGCGCTGCGCAACGCCGAGATCGACCCGATGGCGATCCGCCTGGCGCTGGTGCGCCACCACTACCGCGACGACTGGGAGTGGACCGATGCCCAGCTCTGGCAGGCCGTGGACGACCTGGCGCGCTGGAAGCAGGCGCTGCACGGTGGCTCTGGTGCTCCGGCCGAACCCGTGGTCACCGAGATCCTCGCGGCGCTGGCCGACGACATCGACGCCCCTCGTGCCGTTGCCGCGATCGACGGTTGGGTCGAGGCGACCCTCGCCGGCGACACCTCCGACCCGGCCGCGAGCGCGGCGATCTCGACGGTCGCGAACGCGGCCCTCGGCCTGCTCCTCTGACCTCTGTCCGTCCTTGCTTGCATGCATGCAAGGACCGCGGCCCGGCCCCTTGCTTGCATGCATGCAAGCCCGTCGGCTACTCGGCCACGAGGGCCTGGCGACGCTTCGCGGGCCTCATTCGTCGGTACGGCGCCGCAGGTACCGCTCGAACTCGCGGGCGATCGCCTCGCCGGTGGCCTCCGGGAGATCGGCCGTGTCACGGGTCTCCTCGAGCGAGGCGACGTACTCGGCGATGTCCTCGTCCTCCTCGGCGAGCTGGTCGACGCCACGCTCCCAGGCCTTGGCCTCCTCGGGCAGGTCGCCGAGCGGCAGGCTGGTCTCGAGAAGCTCCTCGAGGTGGGTCAGCAGCGCGAGCGTGGCCTTGGGGCACGGCGGCTGGGCGACGTAGTGAGGCACGGCCACCCAGTACGACGCTGTCGGGATGTCCAGACGGGTGCAGGCGTCCTGGAGGACGCCGAGGATCCCGGTGGGGCCCTCGTACGTCGACGGCTCCAGATCGAGTCGGTCGACGATCTCGGGCTCCGAGGAGCTGCCGTTGACCGGGATGGGCCGCGTGTGCGGCACGTCGGCCAGCAGCGCACCCAGCGTGACCACCAGTGACGCCTCGAGCTCCTCGACGACGCCGAGCAGCTCCTCGGTGAAGGAGCGCCACTTCATGTTGGGCTCGATGCCCCGGATGAAGATGACGTCACGATCCAGGTGCGGGGGAGAGGCGACCGCGATGTGCGTGCTCGGCCAGGTCAGCTTGCGGAAGCCGTTCTCGTCGGCCCCGACGTTGGGCCGGTTGACCTGGAAGTCGTAGTACTCCTCCGGGTCGATGGCCGCCACGACGGTCGCGTTCCACTCGGCCATCAGGTGGTCGACCAGCGACGATGCCGCCTCTGCCGCGTCGTTCCAGCCCTCGAAGGCGGCGATCACGACGGGGTCGACGAGCTCGGGGAGCCTCTCGATCTCGATCACACTGCGACCCTAGCCACCGATCCCTCCATCCAGCGGGCAATATCGATGCCGACCCCGTACGTCGCACGGGTAACATTGCGCGAGCCGAGAGGCGTTGCAACGGGTCCTGCCGGGATGGCACACCCGCCACGCTCGGCGTACGACTCCAAGGACGCCTTCCGTTGACGGAAGGATCGAGCACCTATGAGCACCCCCGACGCGACCACCCAGCCGACGAGCTGGCGTCCGGACGCGACCGACGAGCTGACTGCGCTGATGCGCGAGCGGATCGTCATCATCGACGGTGCCATGGGCACGGCCATCCAGCGCGACCGTCCCGACGAGGCCGGCTACCGCGGTGAGCGCTTCAAGGACTGGCCGAGCGACCTGGTCGGCAACAACGACCTGCTGACGCTGACCCAGCCGCAGATCATCGCGGGGATCCACCGCGAGTACCTCGAGGCCGGCGCCGACATCGTCGAGACCAACACGTTCTCCTCCAACGCGGTCAGCCTCGCCGACTACGGCATGGAGGAGCTCGCCTACGAGCTCAACTACGAGTCCGCGAAGCTGGCGCGCCGCGAGGCCGACGCCGTCGAGGCCGCCACCGGGGTGAAGCGGTACGTCGCCGGCGCCCTCGGCCCGACCACGCGCACCGCGAGCATCAGCCCCGACGTCAACGACCCGGGTGCCCGCAACGTCTCCTACGAGCAGCTCGCCGAGGCCTACCTCGTCGCGGCTCGCGGGCTGGTCGACGGTGGCGCGGACCTGATCTTCATCGAGACGATCTTCGACACCCTCAACGCCAAGGCCGCGATCTTCGCGGTCGAGACCCTCTTCGAGGAGACCGGCCGCCGCTGGCCCGTCGTCATCTCCGGCACCATCACCGACGCCTCGGGTCGCACGCTCTCCGGCCAGGTGACCGAGGCGTTCTGGGACTCCGTGCGCCACGCCAAGCCGCTCGCCGTCGGCCTCAACTGCGCGCTCGGCGCCAAGGAGATGCGCCCCTACATCGCCGAGATGGCGCGGGTCGCGGACACCTTCGTCTCGGCGTACCCCAACGCCGGTCTGCCCAACGCCTTCGGCGAGTACGACGAGACCCCCGACCAGACCGCCGAGGTCGTCGCGGAGTTCGCGGAGGCGGGCTTCGTCAACCTGCTCGGTGGCTGCTGCGGTACGACGCCCGCGCACATCAGGGCGATCGCCGAGAAGGTCCACGGCGCGAGGGGCCGCGACGTCGTCAGCATCGACCCCGCCCTGCGCCTCTCGGGGCTCGAGCCGTTCACGGTCACCGAGGACAGCCTCTTCGTCAACGTCGGCGAGCGCACCAACATCACCGGCTCGGCGAAGTTCCGCAACCTGATCAAGGACGGCGACTACGACACGGCGCTCCAGGTCGCCGCGCAGCAGGTCGAGGCCGGCGCGCAGGTCATCGACGTCAACATGGACGAGGGCATGATCGACGGCGTCGCCGCGATGGACCGCTTCCTCAAGCTCATCGCCTCCGAGCCCGACATCAGTCGCGTGCCGATCATGGTCGACTCCTCCAAGTGGGAGGTCATCGAGGCCGGCCTCAAGACCATCCAGGGCAAGCCGATCGTCAACTCGATCTCCATGAAGGAGGGCGAGGAGAAGTTCATCGAGCAGGCGCGCCTGTGCAAGAAGTACGGCGCCGCCGCGGTCGTGATGGCGTTCGACGAGAACGGTCAGGCCGACAACCTCGAGCGCCGCAAGGAGATCTGCGAGCGGGCCTACCGGATCCTGGTCGACCAGGTCGGGTTCCCGGCCGAGGACATCATCTTCGACCCGAACGTCTTCGCCGTCGCCACGGGCATCGAGGAGCACGCGACGTACGGCATGGACTTCATCGAGGCCACCCGCTGGATCAAGCAGAACCTTCCGGGTGCCAAGGTCTCCGGCGGCATCTCCAACGTCTCCTTCTCGTTCCGCGGCAACAACCCGGTGCGCGAGGCGATCCACGCCGTCTTCCTGTTCCACGCGATCAACGCCGGTCTCGACATGGGCATCGTGAACGCCGGTGCGCTGGTGGTCTACGACCAGGTCGACCCCGAGCTGCGCGACGCGATCGAGGACGTCGTGCTCAACCGCACCGACGACTCCCTGGCCGCGACCGAGCGGTTGCTGGAGCTGGCCGAGCGGCACCGCGGCAGCGGTGAGGTCGCCGAGGCGGCCACCGAGGAGTGGCGCAACCTGCCCGTGCGCGAGCGGATCACCCACGCGCTGGTCAAGGGCCTCGACCAGCACGTCGAGTCCGACACCGAGGAGCTGCGCGCCGAGATCAAGGCGGCCGGCGGCCGCCCGATCGAGGTCATCGAGGGCCCGCTGATGGACGGCATGAACGTCGTCGGCGACCTGTTCGGCGCCGGCAAGATGTTCCTCCCGCAGGTCGTCAAGAGCGCCCGCGTGATGAAGAAGGCCGTCGCCTACCTCATCCCGTTCATCGAGCAGGAGAAGGCCGACAACGGCACGACCGGCCAGAAGGACACCAACGGCACGGTCATCATGGCCACGGTCAAGGGCGACGTCCACGACATCGGCAAGAACATCGTCGGCGTCGTGCTCCAGTGCAACAACTACGAGGTCATCGACCTCGGTGTGATGGTGCCCGCCCAGAAGATCCTGGACGCCGCGCGCGAGCACAACGCCGACATGATCGGCCTCTCCGGTCTGATCACCCCGTCCCTGGACGAGATGGTCAACGTGGCCGCCGAGATGCAGCGCCAGGACTTCAAGATCCCGCTGCTGATCGGCGGAGCCACCACGAGCCGCGCCCACACGGCGGTCAAGGTCGACGGCAAGTACGACCAGCCGGTCGTGTGGGTCAAGGACGCCTCCCGCTCCGTGCCGGTCGCGGCCACGCTGCTCTCCGACGAGCGTCGCCCGGCGTTCATGGCCGACATCAAGGCCGACTACGACGCCCTTCGCCAGCGCCACTCGGCCAAGCACGACCGGCCGATGGTCACCCTGGAGGCGGCGCGTGCGAACGCCACGCCCATCTCGTGGGAGGGCTACACCGCGAAGGCGCCGTCGTTCACCGGATCCAAGGTGTTCGACGACTACGACATCGCCGAGCTGCGCGAGTTCATCGACTGGCAGCCGTTCTTCAACGCCTGGGAGATGAAGGGCAAGTTCCCCGACATCCTCAACTCGCCGGTGACCGGCGAGGCGGCGCGCAAGCTGTACGACGACGCCCAGGAGATGCTCGACAAGATCATCGCCGAGAAGTGGCTGACCGCCCGCGCGGTCATCGGCTTCTTCCCGGCGGCCCGGGTCGGTGACGACACGGTCGTCTACACCTCCGAGGAGCGCGACGAGGTCCTCACGACGCTGTACCACCTCCGCCAGCAGGGCGATCACCGCGAGGGGATCCCGAACCGCTCCCTCGGTGACTACGTCGCGCATGTGGAGACCGGCATCGCCGACTACGTCGGTGGCTTCGCGGTGACGGCCGGCCACGGCATCCAGGACCGGATCATGGCGTTCAAGGAGGACCTCGACGACTACTCGGCGATCCTCCTCGAGGCGCTCGCCGACCGGCTCGCCGAGGCGTTCGCCGAGCGGTTGCACCAGCGGGTCCGCGCGGAGCTGTGGGGCTACGCCTCCGACGAGCAGCTGTCCAACGAGGACCTGATCGCCGAGCGCTACAAGGGCATCCGCCCGGCGCCCGGCTACCCGGCGTGCCCCGACCACACCGAGAAGAGCACCCTGTGGGAGCTCCTCGACGTCAAGGCCACCACCGGCATCGAGCTCACCGAGTCGATGGCCATGTGGCCGGGCGCCTCGGTCAGCGGCTGGTACTTCTCCCACCCCGCCTCGCAGTACTTCGTGGTGGGTCGCCTCGGTCGCGACCAAGTCGCCGACTACGCCGAGCGCAAGGGCTGGGACATCCCGACCGCCGAGCGCTGGCTGTCGGCCAACCTCGGCTACGACCCCGAGGACTGAGCGTCGCGCACGACGTACGCCGATCTAGGCAGGTTGCCTAGGTCGGCGTACGTCCGTTGTCGGGTCTGCGCAGCCGCCCTAGCGTGGAGGCGTGTTCGAGGAGGCCCAGCTCTACTCACCCGTGACGACCGCCGATGACGGCAGCGTCACGGTCCACCTCGCCGCGGACCATCCCGGGGTCAGCGACGAGGCGTACCGGCGCCGGCGCAACGAGATCGCGGCGGTGGCGCTCGGCTGGTCGCCGGGGGAGCCGCTGCCGAGCGTGGAGTACACCGACGTCGAGCACGAGGTCTGGCGCACGGTCCGAGCCCACATCGACCCGCTGCACGAGGTCTACGCCTGCACGGCGTACGTCGAGGCGACCCACGCCCTCGACCTTCCGAAGGACCGCGTCCCGCAGCTGAGCGAGGTGAGTGCGGGCCTGCAGCCGCTGACCGGCTTCTCCTACGTCCCCGCAGCGGGCATCGTGCCCGTCGACGAGTTCTACGGCTCCCTCGCCGACAGCGTCTTCCACTCCACGCAGTACCTGCGTCATCACGCCGTACCGCTCTACACGCCCGAGCCCGACCTGATCCACGAGGTCGTCGGGCACGCCAACCTGCTCGCCGACCCGCAGGTCGCCGCGGTCAACCGCGAGGCCGGACGCGCCGCGCGACGGATGCGCACGCCCGAGGGCCTGAAGCTGGTGGCGTCGGTCTTCTGGTTCACCGTCGAGTTCGGCGTGCTGCACGAGGCGGGCGAGCTGAAGGCGTACGGCGCCGGCATCCTGTCGTCGTACGGCGAGATCGAGGAGTTCCGTGGCATGGAGATCCGGCCGCTGGACTTCGCGCAGATGGCCACGATCGACTACGACATCACGCACTACCAGCCGGTGCTGTTCGCGGCGGAGTCGTTCACGCACATGATCGACGCGGTCGGGTCGTTCTTCCGCGACTGCGACGACGAGACCCCTGCCCGCCTCGGCGTCAAGGTCGCTCAGGGGGCGTAGGACCGCACCAGCTCGACGAACCGGGCGTTCGCCTCGGGCTCGCCGATGGTCACACGTACGCCGTCCTCGGCGTACCCCCGCACGGACAGGGCCACCCCCTCGGCGGCTGCGACGAAGTCGGCCGTCCCGGCGCTGAGGGGCAACCAGACGAAGTTGCCCTGCGGCTCGGCCGCCACCCACGAGATGTCGGCGAGTGCCGCCATCACCTTCTCCCGCTCGGCGACGACGTCCTCGACGCGCTCGAGCAGGTGCGCCCGCGCCTCGAGCGAGGCGACGGCAGCCGCCTGGGCGACCGAGGAGATGCCGAACGGCAGCACCAGCGAGCGGATCGCGTGCGCGACGTCCGGGGAGGCGACGGCGTATCCGACGCGCAGCCCGGCCAGACCGTAGGCCTTGGAGAACGTCCGCAGCACGACCACGTTCGGATGGGCGCGGTGGAGCGCGAGGCCGTCGACGGGGTCGGCCATCCGGACGTACTCGGCGTACGCCTCGTCGACCACGACGACCACGTCGTCCGGGACGTCGGCGACGAAGCCGGCGACCTCGGTGTGCGTGAGCGCTGCACCGGTCGGGTTGTTGGGCGTGCAGAGGAGGACGACGCGGGTGCGCTCGGTGATCGCCGCGCGCAGGGCGTCGAGGTCGTGCCGGCCGTCGACGAGCGGCACCTGCACGCCGGTCGCGCCGGCTGCCGTCGTCGCGATCGGGTACGCCTCGAAGGAGCGCCAGGCGTGCACGACCTCGTCGCCCGGGCCGCAGAACGCGGCGAGCAGGTGGAAGAGCACCGCGACCGAGCCCGTGTCGATCGCCAGCTCGTCCTCGGTCACGCCCAGGTGGCCGGCGAGGGCGGCGTACAGCAGCGAGCTGCCCATGTCGGGATAGCGGTTCATCGCTGCCGCCGCGGCGACCGCTGCGTCGAGGACCCCGGGCAGCGGACCGAACGGGCTCTCGTTCGAGCTGAGCTTGTAGGAGGTCAGGCCCTCGATGCTCAACGGCGGCCTTCCCGGGACGTACGCCGGCAGCGCGGCCACGTGCGCCAGCGGCCGCGGCCCGCTCATCGGGGGCCGCCCGCGCGGTAGGCGGGCGCACGGTGCGCCGGTGCCGCGCGGCTGGCGAGCAGCGGGACCGCCCGGCTGGCGATCAGGACCGAGAGCGCGACCACGCTGGTGGAGCGGCGTACGGCGGGGCACTGGTCGATGCGCACCAGCACGTCCTGGAGGTCGGCGTGGGAGCGGGTCGCGACCCGGCAGACGACGTCGAACGTCCCGGTCGTGGCGGTCGCCTCGAGCACCTCCGGGATCGCGGCGAGGTAGTCGCACAGCTCGGCGAGCGCGCCCTGGCTGATCTCCAGCGTCACGTAGGCCTGCACCGGGTAGCCGGCCGCGGCGACGTCGAGCGTCGGCGCCCAGTCGCGGATCACGCCGCGCTCCTCGAGCCGGCGCAGCCGGGCCTGGACGGTCGCGCGCGCGACCTTCGTGGTGCGGGAGAGCTCGAGGTCCCCGATCCGGGGGTGGC
The DNA here is from genome assembly GCF_054782655.1 of Nocardioides montaniterrae. Lineage (NCBI taxonomy): Bacteria > Bacillati > Actinomycetota > Actinomycetes > Propionibacteriales > Nocardioidaceae > Nocardioides > Nocardioides montaniterrae. The sequence goes on from NZ_BAAGSB010000003.1 coordinate 233,615, forward strand.
GCTCGAGCGCCTCCAGCAGGGCGACGTCGAGGGCGTCCAGCGCGAGGTCATCAGCCATGGCGTCACGGTAAGCGCAATGCCTAGTGCGCGTCACTGTCTGCTGCGCAAGATGCACAGTCCGACTAGTCCGAAGGAGACTGATTGCCCATCTGCTGGCCGATGAGTTCACTGACGATCATGAGCCAGCAGGACACCCTGACCCGTGAGGACCTCCACCAGCTCGTCGGCGAGGTCGACCACGACCCGAGTCGCGACCCGTTCCCCGTGACCGGCTGGGACGCCGTCACCTGGGCGGTCGGCAACGCCAAGCAGACCGCGCACTTCTTCCAGTCCGCCTTCGGCATGGAGCTGGTCGCGTACGCCGGTCCCGAGACCGGCTGCCACGACCACGAGGCGTTCGTGCTGCGCAGCGGCGGCGTGCGGTTCGTGATCAAGGGCGGCGTGCATGCCGACAGCGGCATCACCCGGCACCACGCGCTGCACGGCGACGGCGTCATCGACGTGGCGCTCGAGGTCCCCGACGTCGACCGCTGCATCGCCCACGCACACGCGACCGGCGCGACCGTGCTGGAGGAGCCGCACGACGTCACCGACTCCCACGGGACCGTGCGCATGGCTGTGCTGCGGACGTACGGCGACACCTGCCACACGCTCGTCGACCGCAGCCGGTACGCCGGCCCCTACCTTCCCGGCTACGTCGCGCGCACGTCGTCGTACGTCGCCCGCGAGGGTCGGCCTCGCCGCATCTTCCAGGCGCTCGACCACGTCGTCGGCAACGTCGAGCTCGGCCGGATGGACGAGTGGGTCGGCTTCTACAACCGGGTCATGGGCTTCACCAACATGGCCGAGTTCATCGGCGACGACATCGCCACGGAGTACTCCGCACTCATGAGCAAGGTCGTCGCGAGCGGCAACCACCGGGTGAAGTTCCCGCTCAACGAGCCGGCGCCGGGCAAGCGCAAGTCGCAGATCGACGAGTACCTCGAGTTCTACCGCGGGGCCGGTGTCCAGCACCTCGCGCTGGCCGTCGGCGACATCCTGACCGCCGTCGACGTCCTCCGGAAGGAGGGCATCGAGTTCCTGACCACGCCCGACTCCTACTACTCCGACCCGGCGCTGCGGGCGCGGATCGGCGAGGTGCGGGTGCCGATCGAGGAGCTGCAGTCGCGCGGGATCCTGGTCGATCGCGACGAGGACGGCTACCTCCTGCAGATCTTCACCAAGCCGATCGGCGACCGGCCGACGGTGTTCTTCGAGCTGATCGAGCGGCACGGCTCGCTCGGGTTCGGCAAGGGCAACTTCAAGGCGCTGTTCGAGGCCATCGAGCGCGAGCAGGAGCTGCGCGGGAACGTCTAGGCCTCGACCGGCTCGATCCGAAGGAGAACGCGATGCCGTACTACCGCTCGTCGGGGAACATCCCACCGAAGCGCCACACGCAGCACCGCGCGCCCACCGGCGAGCTCTACTACGAGGAGCTGATGGGGGAGGAGGGCTTCTCCTCGGACTCCTCGCTGCTCTACCACCGCCACATCCCGTCGGCGGTCCTGTCGTCGCGGATCTGGTCGCTGCCCGACGTGACCACGTTGCCGAACCACCCGCTGCTGCCGCGCCACCTCGCCCTGCACACGCTCTTCGACGCCGACGTGACCGACGTCGACGCGGTCACCGGCCGCCGGCTGCTGCTCGGCAACGCCGATGTCCGGATCTCGTACGTCGTCGCGGCGGCTGCGTCGCCGTACTACCGCAACGCGATCGGCGACGAGTGCCTCTTCGCGGAGTCCGGGCAGGGCGTGCTCGAGACCGTCTTCGGCGACATCGAGTTCGGGCCCGGCGACTACCTCGTCGTGCCGCGCGCGACGACCCACCGGATCGTGCCCTCCGGGGTCGTGCGGATCTACGCCGTCGAGGCCAACTCCCACATCACCCCGCCCCGTCGCTACCTCTCGAAGCACGGGCAGCTGCTCGAGCACGCGCCGTACTGCGAGCGTGACCTGCGGCCGCCCGCACCGTCGGCCGAGCCCGCCTCGGTGGGCGAGCCCGCCGAGACCGAGGTCTTCATCAAGCACCGCGGCCCGGGAGGAAGCGGGCTGGCGGGCACCGTCCACGTCCTCCCGCACCACCCGATGGACGTGGTCGGCTGGGACGGCTGCCTCTACCCGTACGCCTTCAACGTCCGCGACTTCGAGCCGATCACCGGTCGGATCCACCAGCCGCCGCCGGTCCACCAGGTCTTCGAGGGCGCCAACTTCGTCATCTGCAACTTCGTGCCGCGCAAGGTCGACTACCACCCGCTCTCGATCCCGGTGCCGTACTACCACTCCAACGTCGACAGCGACGAGGTCATGTTCTACGTGGCGGGGGACTACGAGGCTCGCAAGGGCGCCGGCATCGCCGCCGGATCGGTGACGCTGCATCCCGGAGGCCACCCGCACGGCCCGCAGCCGGGTGCCTACGAGGCATCGATCGGCGTCGACCACTTCGACGAGCTGGCCGTCATGGTCGACACGTTCCGCCCGCTCGAGCTCGGTGAGGGCGGGCGCGCCTCGGACGACGGTCGCTACGCCTCCTCCTGGACGGTGGACCGCTCATGATGGCCGTGCTCGAGCACCTCTTCGACGACGCCGCCGTGTTCCCACCGGGCAACGCGGCGCTGCCGGACGCGGTGGCGGCGTACGTCGCCCGACGGGGCGGCCCCCTGGGTGCGCTGGTCGGACCGCTGGTGGTGGCGTCCCACCACCTCCCCGACCTCGGCTCCTCGGTGGGCCTCGACCTGGCCGTCGTCTCGGGTGACCTGGAGGTCCACCTGTCTGGGGGTGGTTCGCAGGCGTACGTCGAGCTGCCGTTTGTAGCCAAACGGCAGCAAATCGGCCCCGGAAACTGCGGTTTGTCACCAAACCGCAAGAGTTCGGAGCCCCCGACCTGGCCCACCGGCCTCCGGGCCAAGGTCCGCCTCGGCCCGACACCCGAACGCTGTCCGTCGGCCGACACCCTCGCGGAGACACTGGTCGACCTGGCGGCGGCTCGGGTGCGGTTCAAGGCGACGGCGGGACTGCACGCGGCCCTGCCGCACGACGGACTGCACGGCTTCCTCAACCTCATGGTCGCGGCGGGCGCCGCCTGGGCGGGCGCCGACCTCGACGAGGTGCGGGCGGTCCTCACGTCCCACGACGCCGCCGACCTCGCCGACCGGGCCGTCAACGGTCCCGATCCGCGGGCCATGCTCACCTCGATCGGCACCTGCAGCATCGACGAGCCGGCAGCGGCCCTCGTCGAGCTCGGCCTGCTTCCCGAGGCGGTCGTGCGATGAGGCTCGAGATCGCCGACGACGACCTGTTCGGATTCCACAACCTGCCGTACGGCGTCTACTCGCTGCCCGGCGTCGCGCCTCGGGTGGCCACCCGGGTCGGCGACTGGGTCGTCGATCTCGCCGTCCTCCTCGACGAGGACGTCTTCGCCGAGTCGAGCCTCAACGCCTTCATGGCGCGCGGCCCCCGCCGCTGGTCCGAGTCTCGCGCCCGGCTGGCCGAGCTGGTGGCCGGCGAGGTACCTGCGGCGGCGTTGCACGCGCTGTCCGACGTACGCCTGCACCTGCCGTTCGCGGTCGGTGACTACGTCGACTTCTACGCCTCCGAGCACCACGCGACCAACCTCGGCCGGCTGTTCCGGCCCGACTCCGAGCCGCTGCTGCCGAACTGGCGCCACCTGCCCGTCGGCTACCACGGACGGGCCGGATCGGTGGTGGTCTCCGGGACTGACGTACGCCGCCCCGTGGGCCAGCGGGTGTCGCCCGGCTCGACCGAGCCGGTGTTCGAGGCGAGTGCCAAGCTCGACTACGAGGCGGAGATCGGGTTCGTGGTGGGGCAGGGGAGCCCGATGGGTACGTCGATCCCGGTCGACGCCGACGCCGACCACGTGTTCGGCGTGGTCCTGCTGAACGACTGGTCCGCGCGCGACATCCAGGCCTGGGAGTACCAGCCGCTCGGGCCCCACCTGGGCAAGTCCTTCGCGACCACGATCTCGCCCTGGGTCGTGCCGCTGTCCGCGCTGTCCGACGCGCGCGTTCCCGTGCCGAGGCAGGAGCCGGAGGTGCTGCCCTACCTCGCCGCAGACGGGCCCTGGGGCCTCGACCTCGCGATCGAGGTCGAGTGGAACGGACAGGTCGTGTCGCGGCCGCCGTACGCCTCGACGTACTGGTCGCCCGCGCAGATGCTCGCCCACCTGACGTCCAACGGCGCCCCGACCCGGCCCGGCGACCTGTTCGCCTCCGGCACCGTCTCCGGGCGCTCGCGGGACGAGGTCGGATCGGCGATCGAGCTCACCCGCAACGGCGCCGAGCCGATCGTCGTCGCGGGGGAGGAGCGGACGTTCCTCGAGGACGGCGACGAGCTGGTCCTCCGCGCCACCGCTCCGGCTGCCGACGGTTGCCGGCTCGGCTTCGGTGAGGCCCGCGGTCGCGTCCTCGGCGCGCGAGCGCCTCGACGTTGAGGCCGACGTAGCGATGGACCGCCGGTCGGCTCAGAGGGCCCGCTTCAGCCCCACCTGCGAGTGCTGGTAGCCGAGGCCGGCGTAGAAGGACAAGGCCCGATCGCGCTCACGGTCCGTGGTGATCTGGGCGAGGACGGCACCGCGCGCCCGGCCGTGCTCGTGGGCCCACGCCATCATCGTCGAGCCCACGCCGCGGCCACGCCATGCCGGGTCGACGCGGAGGCCCTCGATCTGGAGCCGGGTGGCGCCGTGCCGCGAGAGCCCTGGGATCAGAGACAGCTGCATGGTGGCGACGACCTGTCCGGCCTCGTCCCGGACGACGGCGAGGTAGTGGGCCGGGTCGCGGCTGATGGCGTCGTACGCCGCCTCGTAGCGCGCCACGTCGTCGCCCTCACGGCGCCGGCCCAGGACATCGTCGGCGAGGAGCCGCGCGATGGCCGGGGCGTCCGAACGCGTGGCGCGCTGGAGCAGCAGGCTCCCGTCCGCGGCGTCGAGCCGTCCGCCTGCCGAGGTCCTGGCTTGGCGGCCGAGACGGTCGACGAGGGCGTCGAGCCAGCGACCGACGCTGGTCCGTGCCTGGACCGTGTCGGGGTAGCGGCAGCGCAGGTGGAGCCCGGCCTCGTCGAGGATGAACCAGATCATCACGCCGTCGGTCTTGAGCGCTGCACTGACGTAGTGGGCCTGCATCCCGACCGAGTCGAAGCGGACTGGCAGCCGCCGAAGGTCGAGCCAGGAGATCGCGAACATGCCCGGCGCGGTGGGCATGCCGCCCCAGGGAGCCAGGACCTCGGCCAGCGGCCAGGAGCCGAGTCGGATGGCGTCCTTGACCGCAGCGGCGGCCGTCGCGGGCGTCGAGTCGGTGCACTCGATCACCGAGTTGGTGATGAACCAGCCGACCGAGTCGTGCCAGGTCTCGTCGTACCTGCTGTGCACCGGGAACAGCGCACGCAACGGCTGCTGCGCGAGGTTCTCGGTCACGGCCGCCATCGCGGCGATGACGAGCGCGAGCGTGGAGACACCATCGGCCCGCGCCTGCGCGGCGAAGGCGGCCGAGTCGTCGACGTCCAGCACGTCGCGCAGCTCGACCCGCTCCGCCACGGGCGCGGTCACGTCGCCGAGGTCCAGCGGGAACCTGGGCATCACTCCGCCGGAGGCGTCGATGACGCGCGCCCAGGTCTGATGTACGTCGTCCGGCGCGGCCGGTCGCTCCGTCAACGCACGGGTGTGCTCGGCGAACGCCGGCGCGGGCGGGAGCGACGGCTCCGACCCGGCGCGGGCCTGGTCCAGCCCGATCAGCAGGTCCCGGCCCAGCACGAGCAACGACCACATGTCGACGTGCGAGTGGTCGGCGGCGATCACGATGGTCGGCGCGGTCGCCGTCTCCACGACGCACAGCCGGTGCGACGGCGCGGACAGGGGACGGCAGCGCTCGTCGAGGACGCGGCGTACGGCGTCGTTGGCGCTCTCACCCGCGGCGATCTCGTGCTCGGTCCAGGCGCCCGGGGTCACGTCGATGGTGTGCAACGTCGGCTCCCCGTCGGCGCCGAGAGCGAACCGCGTCCGGAGCGTCCCGTGCCGCGCGATCACCGCCAGCCAGGCGGCCGCGAGGAGGTCACGGTCGACCGGCGCGCTCAGCTGGAACGACAGCGCCATCCACGACCCGGCGCGATCGCCGGAGCCGACGTGGCGCCCCTGGTCGAAGGAGATGTCGACCGTGTCGCCGGGCGGTCCGGCGGTGACGTCGTACCCCCACAGACGGCCGAAGGGCAGCCTGATGTGACCGACGTGGGTGAGTCGCATGGCCGCTACGGTAGGGGCGGATTGTTACGGGAGGAGGCCTCGTTGACGTCGTTCTCCGTCCCCGGCGCCGAGCTGGACGTCGAGCTCAGCGACGAGGGTGGCCACGCGGTCGTGCAGCTGCACGGGCTGACGTCGAGCCGCCAGCGCGACCGGCTCCTGAACCTCGACCTCGGCGTGGGCCTGAGCGGCACGCGCCTGCTGAGGTACGACGCCCGTGGCCACGGTCGCTCCACCGGACGCGCGGTGCCCGACGACTACCGGTGGCCGGCCCTCGCCGAAGACCTGTTGCGGCTGCTCGACGCGTGGTTCCCGGGGGAGAAGGTGCACGGCGTCGGCCCGTCGATGGGCTGCGCGACGCTCCTGCACGCCGCGATGCGCGACCCCGACCGGTTCGACGGCCTCACGCTGATGCTCCCGCCGACCGCGTGGGCGACACGCGCCGCCAAGTCCGACGAGTACCTCGGCGCGGCCGCCCTCGTGGAGAAGCGAGGTCTTCAAGCCTTCGTCGCGGCGGGCGCAGGCTATCCGCCCGTGCCCGCCCAACGGGGAGTGCCGACCACCTTCCCGGACGTCTCGGCCGAGGTGTTCCCGTCGTTGTTCCGCGGTGCCGCGATGAGCGACCTGCCCACGCTCGAGGCCATCGCCACGATCCAGGCGTCGGTCACGATCCTGGCGTGGACCGAGGACGCCGGTCACCCGCTGTCGACCGCGCACGCGCTCGCCGGCGTCCTGCCGCACGCCACCCTCCACGTCGCTTCGACCCCCGAGGACGTCGCCGAGTGGCCCGCGATCCTGATGGCCGACGTACGCGACGCTCCACCCATCTGAACGACGACTCGCGCGAGTCATGGGTGCCGAGGATCGAGCAGAATCTGACGCGGCTCGGCCGGCGGTTGTCGGGACGGACACACCTGAGCCACAGGACGCACTGGCGGACCCTCGTCTCGGCGCGAGATGTGCTCGGCCTGCACGTCGCCGGATCGCTGTGCAAGCGCCCCGAAGCCGCCCATCGACACCGACTCGGTGCAAGAGTGGCGTCGTGATTGTTGAGACGAAGGTCGTCGGTAGCAAGGACACGGAGCACCTGCATGTGTTGCTCCGCCACGACGTGCGCACCCTGCGCGACCTCGTCGTCGAGCTGGTTCGTCACGAGATCGCTGCCTACGACCAGCGACGTGCTGCCAGCAGGGTCCTTCGCGTGCTCACGCCGGCCGACCTCGCGCGGGGCGTCGAGACCGGCACGTACGGTCGCGAGTCCCGGGCGGTGCCGGCGCCGCCCTCGGAGCGCGAGGCCGCCGACCGCGCGCTCGAGGCGTTCGTCGACGGGTTGTTCTTCGTGTTCCTCGACGGCGTCCAGGTCGAGGACCTCGACGCGCCGGTCGTCGTACACCCGGACTCCACCATGCGGCTCGTCCGCCTCGTCGCGCTCGCCGGCGGCTGAGCGTGCTGTCGGGTGACGCCGCACGCGCGGCGATCCAGCCGTACGCCGCCTCCAACAGCGAGCGCGCCAAGGGCATCCGTGTGCGCAAGCTCGTCGCGCCCAAGCTGGCCGGCGAGATCGTCAGCGCGTTAGCCGATCGCCAACGGACTTGGTTCGCCGTCGCCCAGGAGCTCGACCAGATCGGCGTCATCAAGCGCGAGAAGGTGCTGACCGCCCTGTCCCCGGAGCTCGGCAAGGAGCTTGCTCGCTGGTGGGACTGGTCAGCCGAGCAGCCCTACCAGCGGGGCTGGGAACGACGCGCCTATCGGTCGCGCGACCGGGCGGACTCCCTCGCCGCCCGCTGGAGCGAGCTGCGGCAGTACCTCAACCAAGCAGTCGCGTTCCCGCAGCCGATCGAGTGGCAGGCCGCGTGGGCGATGCACCTGGGTGAGTACGTCCCGCTGGGCTCGCTCTTCGCCTCCGCGATCGCCCATGGCAACACCGAGGTCGCCGGCATCCTGGTTTCCAGCCTCCGCGGGGAGCACCCGATCAGCGGCCCCTCACGATCGGCCTTCGTCGGCCTCCTCTCCTCGCCCGACCCGGCCGGATGGGCCGAGGTCGAGGGGCTGCTCGTCACCGCCCAGCGTGCCGAGGGTCTGCGCCAGGCGATCCTCGAGTCGGCGGACCTGGCACACCCCGACGCGTTCGCGCGCATCCTCGAGCTGGTCGTCGAGCACAGGCTCGCCAGGTTCGCCGGAACCGTGCGGGCGCTCGGTGTCTGGATCGGAGAGGACCTCTCCGTCCGCCAGGAGAAGCAGGTCGCTGCCGCGATCGCCACTATCCGTGACTTCATCCGACGGCCACCATCGGCGGCAGAGCTCCTCGCGGCCGATCCCGCCGTCGCACACCTCGGGCTGTGGTCGCTCGCCGTACGCGACGTCCGCACCGCGATCAGCTCGGCCGAGGCCCTGCTGGCGAGCCCTGACGACGGGACGAGGCTGGCCGCAGCCCGGCTCCTCACCGACAGCGACCTTCCTGCCGCCGGTCCAGGCCTGGCACGACTGATCGCGGACACCTCGCTGCCCGTGTACGCCGCCGCGGTTGCCGCCTGGCCCGCTCACGCCTATGGCTCCGAGCGCGGCTCGATCCCCATGCCGGACGCCGTACGGGCCGAGCTGCGGTCCCGGATCCGGTCGCTCGGCAAGGTGCAGGAGGTCGACACCGGTCTCGTCGGAACCGCTCGCACCAAGGTCGGCGGCACCCTCGCCGCCGACGTCCTCATCTGCCATGCCGGCGGGCGGCCACTGGACCCTGCCCTGGTCGCGTCCGCATCGGCGGACGGTCGTTGGATCGCAGCACGCCACTACGCCCAGAACCCGCCTGCCAACCGGGCGGGGCTGTACTCACTCGTGTCCGATCGATCGACGACGGTCCGGGACACCGTCAGTGACGCCCTCCAGACACTGCCGGAGGTGCACGCCGGTGAGGCGCTCATCCTCGAGGACGCGCTGGGCCGCAAGGCCGCCGACCTGCGCACGACTGCACTGACGCTCCTGCACAAGCAGGACGACGCAGCGTTCGCCGCCTCCATCGAGCGCCTTGCCGCCGGCACGGCCGACCAACGCCGAGCCGCCGACGAGCTCCGAGGAGCCGGCACACCCGCTGTGCCGACGACCGGCGTCCCGTCGATGATCAGGTTCACGGTCGCGGATCGGACACCTGCGGAGCGCCCTGTTGCGGCGGCGCCGGCCTCCTGGCGAGAGCACCACGACCGCTGCCGGCTCGCCTGGACCTCGCTCTCGGGGTGGCTCGCCGAGCATGCCGACACCGAGGTCCAGACCAACCAGGGCGTTGAGCTGCTCGCGAACATCCGCTGGCTCCACGTCGCCAGGGACGGAGCCGTGCCCCTGCCCGAGATCCTCGGACCCTGGTGGGAGCGGATGCAGCCCCAGCTCACTGACGGCGGCGTGGAGCTCGCGCTGTTGATGTACGTCCCCCAGGTCAACCGCGCGTGGGCGAACGAGTTTGCCCACACCGTGGTGGGGCCGGTCGCTTCGGAGCTTCCGCGTGCCGGGGCGAACGCGCTCCAGTGGCAGGTGTTCCGGGCCATTGCGCGGCATGCCCGCCGCGACTCGTGGGCCGAGCCTCTGCTCGACCTGCTCGACGCCGCCGCAGCAGCCCTCCCTGTCGGGGAGCTGCAGGGCCCCGCCGAGGTCCTCGAACGTCGTGGCCGCAGGGTCGAACGCGACCGGTGGGGCAACACGTTCGGCGTCGATCCGCGTTCAGTGTTCGGCCAGCTGCTCAGGGGTGCGCCCGACCTCCTCGAGCCGGAGCGGATGAGCGACGACCAAGTACGCCGCCTCTGGCGGACACTCAGATTCGTCGACGAGCCGGAGGGGGCCATCGACCGGTGGGACGGTCCCACGGTCGAGGTGGAGACCCAGAACGTCTACGGACGCGCCAGCGGAAGCGAGCGCGTGCCCGACCAGCCCGATCGCTGGCCGGCACCATCGCGGATCCTTGTCGAGTCGTTCCGCCGCGGCTCGGCGACGAGAGCTGACGTCGTCGACGCGCTCGTCCTCGCGCCACACAGTGGCCGTTGGCGCTTCAACCAGCCGCGCCAGGACGCGCTCCGGATGCTGACCGGGCTGCGACCCGAGCCGTGGGCGACGGCCGACGAGGCTCAGGCCGTCGTGGCTGACGTGCGCGCTGCGGTCATCGACGCGGAGGTCGAGCGCGGTGACCTCCCGACCGAGCTCTCCGAGACGGCGCAACAGCTGCGCACGACGTACGGCGCCGAGCAGCTCGTCAGGTGCCTCTCGGCGCTCGGAAAGCGGCCGTTCGCCCGCTCGTACGCGCGGAACGAGTCACGCGAGAGCAGCCTGTCGCACCTGATCCGCGTCAACCAGCCCACGCCCGCGGACACCGCCGCCGAGCTGGGCCGGTTCGTCGCGGGTGCGAAGGTCGCCGACCGACGACTCATCGAGACGGCGGTCTACGCGCCCCAGTGGTCGCGGGTGATCGAGGCCCACCTCGGCTGGGAGGGGCTGGAGTCCGCCGTCTGGTGGGTCCACGCGCACACCAAGGACGAGAGCTGGTCCGTCGACACGGAGATCCGGGCTCAGTGGGCCACCGAGGTGAGCCAGCGGACACCGCTCCACGCGACCGACCTGGTCAACGGCGCCGCCGACGTCCGCTGGTTCCACGACGTCATCTCCGCACTCGGCGAGGACCGCTTCGGACAGGTCCTCGAGGCCGCCAAGTACGCCTCGTCGTCGGGTGGACACAAGCGCGCCGACCTGTTCGCCCATGCGCTGCTGGGACAGGTCGACGAGTCCGCCCTGCTCGAACGGATCCGCGCCAAGCGCCACCAGGACTCGGTCCGCTCGCTCGGGCTGCTCCCGCTCGCGAGCCGAGAGGTGCTGCTCGACCGATACGAGCTGTTGCGCGGCTTCGTGGCCTCCGACCGGACCTCGGGCTCCCAGCGGCGGGCCTCGGAGTCCACCGCGGTGGCCGTGGGCCTGGAGAACCTCGCCCGTACGGCCGGCTTCCGCGATCCGCAGCGCCTGGTGTGGGCGATGGAGGCCGAGGCCGTCCGTGACCTCGCCGACGGCCCCCTCACCGCCGAGGACGGTGACCTGGTCGTGACGCTGGCGATCGACGCCAACGGGTCACCGGAGCTCTCGGTGCACCGGGCCGGCAAGCCGCTCAAGTCGGTGCCCGCCAAGAGCGCGAAGGTGCCCGCCGTCGCCGAGCTCCGGGACCGCGCCGCGAGCCTGCGCAAGCAGGTCCGCCGGATGCGCGCCTCGCTGGAGTCGGCATGCGTCCTCGGCGACGCGTTCGAGGCCGACGAGCTGTCCGACCTCTTGCGGCACCCGATCCTCGCGCCGATGCTGCGCGAGCTCGTGCTGGTCGATGCCGAGGGGGTGATCGGACTGCCGCTCGACGGCTCGACGATTGCCGGTCCCAACGGCGCCGAGCGGCGTACGTCGGGCGTGCTCCGGATCGCCCACCCGACCGACCTGTTGTCCTCCGGCGAGTGGCCCGAGCTCCAGCACGCGCTCATGACCGCTGGGCGCCGCCAGCCGTTCAAGCAGCTCTTCCGCGAGCTCTACACGCTCAACGACAACGAGCGCGACGAGGCGGGGACCAGCTCACGCCGGTACGCCGGTCACCAGGTCGAGGCCGGCCGCGCGGCCGGCATCTTCACGTCGCGTGGCTGGGTCGCCGACTTCGAGCAGGGCTTCTCGCGCACCTTCCACCAGCAGAAGATCACCGCCTGGTGCCACGTCCTGAATGGCTGGGGATCGCCGACCGAGGTAGAGGACGCGACCGTCGACGCCGTCACCTTCCACCCCGCGGGCGAGTGGCAGCCCCTGTCGCTGTCCGAGGTCCCCGCCCGGGTCTTCTCCGAGACGATGCGCGACCTCGACCTCGTCGTGTCCGTCGCCCACTCCGGCGGCGTCGACCCCGAGGCGTCCGAGTCGTCCGTCGACGTACGAGCGCGACTGGTCGACGAGACGGCCGCGATGCTCGGGATGTCCAACGTCGAGGTCGGCGGCCACCACGCGCGGGTCAAGGGCAAGCTGGGCACCTACTCGGTGCACCTCGGATCCGGTGTCGTGCACCGGATCCCAGGCAACGCCGTGTGCATCGTGCCGGTCTCCGCGCAGCACCGGGGCCGTGTCTTCCTTCCGTTCGCCGACGACGACCCGCGCACCGCCGAGATCGTGGCGAAGGTCGTCCTGCTGGCTCGCGACGACAAGATCAAGGACCCCACGATCCTGCAGCAGCTCGTCGGGTGATCCGGCACGGGCCGCGCGAGTTGGGGGATGGGCGCACGGGTGCGGGACGATCCGTTGCGTGACCGAGCTTCCCGCCGCCGTCCTGTGGGACATGGACGGCACCCTCGTCGACACCGAGCCGTACTGGATGGAGACCGAGGTCGCCATCGCTGAGGCGCACGGCGGCACGTGGACCCACGAGCAGGCGATGCAGATGGTCGGCAACGACCTGCTGACCTCGGGGCGGCTCATGGTCGAGCAGGTGCCGCTGCCCTACGAGCCGGCCGAGGTCGTCGAGATGCTGCTCGACGGTGTCGTGGCGCGGGTGGAGGAGCGGGTGCCGTGGTGCCCCGGCGCCCGTGAGCTCTTGGTGGCGCTGGCCGACGCCGGCGTGCCGTGCGCGCTCGTGACGATGTCGTACCAGCGCTTCGTCGAGCCGATCCTGGCCCAGCTGCCGCCGCACACGTTCCAGGCGGTGATCACCGGCGACAAGGTCACCCACGGCAAGCCGCACCCGGAGCCCTACCTCGTCGGGGCCGCCGCGCTCGGCGTACGGCCCGAGGACTGTGTCGCGATCGAGGACAGCCCGACCGGAGCGACCTCTGCGGGAGCCGCGGGCTGCCGGGTCCTGGTGGTGCCCAACCACGTGCCCGTGCAACTGCAGGCTGGGTGGTACGAGGTACCCAGCCTGCGTGGCCTGTCGCCGGACGACTTGGTGCGGGCTTAGCCGTTCGTGATGCTGCGCATGGCCGCGGCAGCGACGTCCCGCGACGCTTGGAAGACGATGGGCGAATGGTGGAAGTAGAACTGCTGCGTGGCTGCGTTGAAGCGGCCGACGCGCGCCCAAGTACGCGTGCACGTAGCCCCGGTCTCGTGCCACCGCCGGATATAGCCGTAGTAGTGGATGGCACCGATCTCAAGGGTTCCGCCGTGTCGATACTTGTAGGTGTGAGGAACCGTCCACGACCCGGAAATCTGGTTGGACCGGTTGTAACTCCCGCCGACAGTCACCCCAACCGCGGTACTCACCTTGGCAAAGATCACGCCAGCGCTGACTGATGCGGTCGTCGTGATGCTGCCGCTGACTCCGAAGTCGCGTCCCTTGGCGATCTGGAGGGTGACGCCTGGATCGCCGGACACGCTGGAATATCCGCCATCGGACCACGCATGGCGAAACCCGTGGCCGGTAATCCGCACTGCATATCCCCAGGCATACCCGCAGGTATAGGCCTGGCTCGGAGTAGCAGTAACTACGCCCACCGCGGTCAGCCCGACCGCGAGTAGAGCGACGGTGATCAGCTTGGAGATGAGATGCTTCATTTGGGCTCCGTCGGTTTGTCGTGTGCGACACCTCTCCCCGTGGCCGCGTGGATGCAAACATCGTCGGCACTCGGTTCATGTCTCATCTTCGAAGGCCGCTGCCCTTCTGGCAGGCGCCGCGGCGAGATCCCGGACGCGGCATCACCGCCGACCGGTTGCTCGTTCCACCCGCGGTGCCCGGTCGCCGTCGCCGAGTGCGGATGGGAAGGACGTGACCTCCGGGCCATGCTGGAGCGGCACTGGACCGGCGTCAGTCCCGAGACGTACGCCGAGGAGGCCCGTCTCGTGGGCGACCTGGCCGCGCTCGACGTACCGGGGGAGCGTTCGGTGCACCTCGGAGCCGGCGGTGCTCCCGAGGTCGCGAGCCTCCTCGAGCGGATCCGAGACGACGAGGAACCGCTCTGGCGCGGCGTCGAGTCGATCACCCAGGAGGGGACCGGCGTACGGGTGGCGTTCCGGGAGGGAGTCGACCCGGCTCTTCGGAAGGACGGCGACGTCGACGTGGCGTGCGTGCTCTACGGATCGCCCGCCGGCCCTTCGACGACCGGTGGCTAGGCTCGGAGAGTGCTGAAGATCGGGACCATCGCCGGGAGCCCGGTCCTCGTGTCCCCCTCGTGGTTCCTGATCGCGGGCCTGATCGCATGGTTCATGGGGCCGGTCGTCGAGGAAACCCAGCCCGGGCTCGGCGCCTGGAAGTACGCCGTCGGGGTGGTCTTCGCGATCGCGCTGTACGGCGCGGTCCTGCTGCACGAGGCCTCGCACGCGCTCGTCGCGCGCCGGTTCGGCTATCGGGTCGAGGCGATCACGCTGCACTTCCTGGGTGGCGCGACCACGATCGACCGCGAGTCCGAGAACGCGCGGCAGGAGTTCTGGATCGCCGTCGTCGGCCCGATCACGTCGCTGCTCGTCGGCGGCGCGGCCATCGGACTGGTGCTGGTCGTGCCCGACGGCCTGTCCCGGCTGGTGCTCGAGGGCCTGGCCGTCAGCAACCTCTACATCGGGGTCCTGAACCTCGTGCCCGCCCTGCCGCTCGACGGCGGCCGGGTGCTCAAGTCGGCGGTGTGGGCGGCCAGCGGCCGGGCGTCGCAGGGCGCGCTCGTCGCCGGCTGGGCCGGCCGCATCCTCGCGCTGGGCATCGTCGCGGTGGCACTCGTGCTGGCCCAGCTCAGCCGGGTGTCGAGCATCGACATGATCATCTGGATGCTGATGGCAGCCTTCCTGTGGACGGGCGCCTCCCAGGCCATCGCCGGAGCGCGCCTGAACGACCGCCTGGCCGGCGTGGACATCCGGTCCCTGGCCCGACGTACGCTCGGCGTCCCGGAGGACCTCCCGCTGGGCGAGGCCGTACGCCGCGCGCAGGAGGCCGCCGCTGGGAGCATCGTCACCATCTCCGGCTCGGGGGTGCCGATGGGCATCGTCGACGAGCGCGCCGTCCTGGCCACGCCGCAGGACCGCCGTCCGTGGGTCGCCGTCTCGACCGTCACCCGCCGGATCGAGTCCGGGCTGACCCTTCCCGCCGGCATCTCCGGTACCGCGCTGCTCGCCGCGCTCCGCAACACGCCGGCCACGGAGTACCTCCTCCTCGAGGACGACGGGTCGATCTGCGGCGTGCTCGCGACCGCGGACGTTGCCCGGCACCTGCGCTGAGAACTGCGGTTTGTGCACAAACCGCAGTTGTTCGGGGGCCCGGGCTGTGGTTTGTGCACAAACGGCATTCGATAGATTGCGCCGGTGACGAACGCCCCGCAGACCACAGGTGATGTTCCTGCCGAGGCCTGGTCGGGGGTGCACCGAGGACCGCTCCGCGAAGGCGAGTGGGTCCGGCTGACGGACGCCAAGGGCCGCCGCCACAACTTCCAGCTCACCGCCGGCAAGCGGTTCTTCTCCAACAAGGGCCACCTCGAGCACGACGACCTGATCGGCCGCGAGGAGGGCTTCACCATCACGGCCTCGACCGGTGGTGAGTACCTCTGCTTCCGCCCGCTGCTCAGCGAGTTCGTGGTCTCCATGCCACGGGGTGCCGCGGTCGTCTACCCGAAGGACGCCGCGCAGATCGTCGCGCTCGTCGACATCTTCCCGGGTGCGCGTGTGGTCGAGGCGGGCGTCGGCTCGGGTGCCCTGACCTGTTCGCTGCTCCGCGCCGTCGGTCCCTACGGCCGGGTGCACTCGTTCGAGCGCCGCGAGGAGTTCGCCGACGTGGCCCGCAAGAACGTCAGCCAGTTCTTCAGCGCCCCCGACGGCAGCACCCATCCCGCCTGGGAGCTCACCCTCGGCGACCTCGCCGAGGCGCTGCCCGCCGCCGGTGAACGCTGCGACCGCCTGATCCTCGACATGCTCGCGCCGTGGGAGTGCGTCGATGCCGCCGCCGAAGCGTTGTACGCCGGCGGCATCCTCTGCGCGTACGTCGCCACCACCACCCAGATGAGCCGGTTCGTGGAGACCGTTCGGACGCACGGCGGCTTCACCGAGCCCCAGGCGTGGGAGTCGCTCGTGCGCAACTGGCACGTCGAGGGCCTCGCCGTACGCCCTGGTCACAAGATGATCGGCCACACCGCGTTCCTGGTCACCGCCCGCAGGCTCGCGCCGGGGGAGAAGCCGCCGCGCAAGACCCGGCGTCCGGCGCCCGGCGCCTACGGCAAGGACTACGTCGGCCCGCGTCCGGCCGGGATCCCGCTGCCGGAGGCCGACGAGGACTGAGCACCGCGGCGCGCCGTACGGCGGGAGAACCTCCCGTGTTCCTTCTCCCCGACGAGTAGGGTCGAAATCGTCGAGGAGGTAGCCATGTCGGACATGAACCCCGGTGACCGGGCCAACGAGCTGCGCCTGATCGAGGCGCAACGATCGCTCGCGGCCGTCACGGCCCAGAACGAGCGCCTCGCGGGAACGCTGCGCGACGCCCGTGACCAGATCCTCCGCCTCAAGGAGGAGGTCGACCGACTCGCCCAGCCGCCGGCCGGCTTCGGGACGTTCCTGCAGCGCAACGACGACGACACCGTCGACGTGTTCACCGGAGGCCGCAAGCTGCGCGTCGCGGTCAGCCCGGCGGTCGACGTCGCGACGCTGCAGCGCGGCCAGGAGGTCATGCTCAACGAGGCCCTCAACGTGGTCGGCGCCTTCGAGTTCGAGACGGTCGGCGAGGTCGTCATGCTCAAGGAGGTGCTGGCCGACGGCGAGCGGGTGCTCGTCATCGCGAACGCCGACGAGGAGCGCGTCGTACGCCTTGCCGAGCCCCTGCTCACCGAGACCCTGCGTGCCGGCGACTCGCTGCTGCTCGACGCCCGGGCCGGCTACGCCTACGAGCGGGTGCCCAAGTCCGAGGTGGAGGAGCTGGTCCTCGAGGAGGTGCCCGACATCAGCTACGAGTCGATCGGCGGCCTGGGCAACCAGATCGAGATGATCCAGGACGCCGTCGAGATGCCCTACCTCCACCCCGACCTGTTCGCCGAGCACGAGCTCAAGCCGCCCAAGGGGATCCTGCTGTACGGCCCTCCCGGCTGCGGCAAGACGCTGATCGCCAAGGCGGTCGCGAACTCGCTGGCCAAGAAGGTCGCCGCCAAGACCGGCTCCGAGGGCAAGTCCTACTTCCTCAACATCAAGGGCCCGGAGCTGCTCAACAAGTACGTCGGCGAGACCGAGCGGCACATCCGCCTCGTCTTCCAGCGGGCGCGCGAGAAGGCCTCCACCGGTACGCCGGTGATCGTGTTCTTCGACGAGATGGACTCGCTCTTCCGGACCCGCGGATCAGGCGTCAGCTCCGACGTGGAGAACACGATCGTCCCGCAGCTGCTCTCCGAGATCGACGGTGTCGAGCTGCTCGAGAACGTCCTGGTCATCGGTGCCTCCAACCGCGAGGACATGATCGACCCGGCGATCCTGCGGCCCGGCCGACTCGACGTGAAGATCAAGATCGAACGTCCCGACGCCGAGTCGGCGCGTGACATCTTCAGCAAGTACCTCACCACGACGCTGCCGCTGCACTCCGACGACGTCCGCGAGTTCGGCGGTGACCGACAGGCGACCATCACCGGCATGATCCGAGCAACGGTCGAGCGGATGTACGCCGAGACCGAGGAGAACCGCTTCCTCGAGGTCACCTACGCCAACGGCGACAAGGAGGTCCTGTACTTCAAGGACTTCAACTCGGGCGCGATGATCCAGAACATCGTCGACCGTGCCAAGAAGATGGCGATCAAGGACTTCCTGGACAACGCCGGCAAGGGCCTGCGGGTCAGCCACCTGCTCCAGGCCTGTGTGGATGAGTTCAAGGAGAATGAGGATCTCCCGAACACGACCAACCCCGACGACTGGGCGCGCATCTCCGGCAAGAAGGGCGAGCGGATCGTCTTCATCCGCACGCTCATCACCGGCAAGCAGGGCACCGAGCCGGGCCGCTCGATCGACACGGTCGCGAACACGGGTCAGTACCTCTAGGAGTCACGACTTCCGCCTGCTGGTGCCGGTCGGCGCCGCACGTCCAGCCCACGCGGGGCGCCGTAGGGTGGGCTCGTGCCGCGTCTCACCGTCAGCCAGGTCGCCGACGGCATGCACCTGGCCTCCACCGGACTCGCCAACTGGATCCTGGCCGAGGCCGACGGCCAGGTCACCCTCGTCGACGCGGGATACCCACGCGACGGCGAGCGGGTGCGCGCGTCGTTGGCCGCCATCGGACGTACGCCGGGAGACGTGGCGGCTGTCTTGCTGACCCACGCCCACGTCGACCACCTCGGCGGCATCGCCGGGTCAGGGGTGACGGCTCCGGTCCTGTCCTCGGAGGCCGAGGCAGCCCACGCGAGACGGGAGTACCTCCAGCAGGCGACCGAGAAGGACGTGCTGCTGCGTGCGTGGCGACCCCGAGTCCTCCTCTGGTCGCTGCAGATCGCCGCGCTCGGCGCGACCAAGGACGTCTCGGTCCCGACCGCAGCCGCGTGTCGGCTCGGCGTACCTCTCGACCTGCCGGGTCGGCCCGTCGCCGTGCCGACGCCCGGGCACACGACCGGCCACACGGCGTACCACTTCGCCGCCGCGGGCGCCGTCGCCTCGGGGGACGCACTCGTCACCGCCCACCCCGTCACCGGCGTCCGTCGTCCGCATCTGCTGCCGACGTTCTTCAGCCACGCACCCGAGCAGATGGACGAGGCCCTGGACAACATCGCGGCCCTCGACGCCGACACGCTGCTGCCCGGGCATGGTCCTGCCTGGCGCGGGACCATGGCCGACGCCGTGGCGCTGGCCCGTTCGTAAGCTCCTGAGGGTTGCCGTTTGGGCACAAACGGCAATCATCGGCGGCGGATCACTGCGGTTTGCGCCCAAACCGCAGTGATCGCGCGCCGTACGCTGGAAGCATGAGTGTGCGGCGAGTGATGGGAACCGAGGTCGAGTACGGCATCTCGGTCCAGGGACAGCCGACCGCGAACGCGATGGTGGCGAGCTCCCAGATCGTCAATGCGTACGCCGCCTCCGCGGCGCGAGCCCGACGGGCGCGCTGGGACTTCGAGGAGGAGGCGCCGCTGAGGGACGCGCGCGGCTTCGACATGAGCCGCCAGGTGGCCGATCCGAGCCAGCTCACCGACGAGGACCTCGGACTGGCCAACGTCATCCTCACCAACGGCGCGCGGCTCTACGTCGACCACGCTCACCCGGAGTACTCCACGCCCGAGGTCGTCACACCCCTGGACATCGTCCGGTGGGACAAGGCGGGCGAGCGGGTGATGCTCGAGGCGATGGCGCTCGCGCAGCGGCTGCCGAACAACCCGGTGATCAACCTCTACAAGAACAACACCGACAACAAGGGTGCGTCCTACGGCGCCCACGAGAACTTCCTCATGCGCCGCTCGACGCCGTTCGCGGACATCGTCAAGCACCTGACACCGTTCTTCGTCAGTCGCCAGGTCATCACCGGAGCCGGCCGCGTCGGCATCGGCCAGGACGGTCGCACCCAGGGCTTCCAGATCAGCCAGCGTGCCGACTTCTTCGAGGTCGAGGTCGGCCTGGAGACGACGCTCAAGCGTCCGATCATCAACACCCGCGACGAGCCGCACGCCGATCCTGACCGGTACCGCCGCCTCCACGTGATCATCGGCGACGCCAACCTGTCGGAGATCTCGACGTACCTCAAGGTCGGCACCACCTCTCTCGTCCTGGCGATGATCGAGGACCGGTTCATCGACCGCGAGCTCGGCGTGAAGCTACCGGTCAAGACGCTCCGTGCGGTCTCGCACGACCCGTCCCTGAAGGAGCTGATCACGCTCAACGACGGACGGACCCTGACCGCCGTACAGCTGCAGCTGGAGTACCTCGAGCTGGCCAAGAAGTACGTCGAGGACCGCCTCGGCGTCGACGTCGACGAGCAGACCGCCGACGTGCTGACGCGCTGGGAG
Source organism: Nocardioides montaniterrae (assembly GCF_054782655.1). NCBI lineage: Bacteria > Bacillati > Actinomycetota > Actinomycetes > Propionibacteriales > Nocardioidaceae > Nocardioides > Nocardioides montaniterrae. Next base: position 253,801 of record NZ_BAAGSB010000003.1, read on the forward strand.
GACGTCCTGGATCGCCTCGAGCGCGACCCGATGAGCCTGGCCACCGAGCTCGATTGGGTCGCCAAGCTCAAGCTGCTCGAGCAGTACCGCTCGCGCGACGGCCTCGACTGGGACGACGCGAAGCTCCAGCTGATCGACATCCAATACTCCGACATCCGCCCCGAGAAAGGCCTCTACCACCGCCTCGTCGTCGGAGGGCGGATGCAACGGCTGCTGACCGACGACCTGGTCGAGAGCGCGATCACCGACCCGCCGGAGAACACGCGCGCGTACTTCCGCGGACGTTGCCTCGACAAGTACGCCGACGCGGTGGCTGCCGCATCGTGGGACTCGGTGATCTTCGAGGTCAGCGGGCGCGACTCGCTGCAGAGGGTCCCGACCCTCGACCCGCTCCGGGGCACCAAGGCCCATGTCGGCGACCTGATCGACGCGAGCGCGACCGCTGACGAATTGGTCCGTGCGCTCGGGGGATAAGTGGCTAGGGTTGCGGCATGGCCCAGGAGCACAAGCAGCCCCGCAAGAGCGGCGAAGAGGTCGACGAGACCCAGGCCGCGACTGAGAGCGACGTCGGCGAGCGCAAGGAGGTGCTCGACGACGACGTCGACGCCATCCTGGACGAGATCGACGACGTGCTAGAGACCAATGCCGAGGACTTCGTGAAGTCGTTCATCCAGAAGGGTGGCGAGTGAGCAACCTGGGCGGCGACGCCCGCATGCCCCCGTCGTACCTCCGTCCTGGCTCCAGCTCCTTCAGCGACTTCCTCGCCGAGAGCGCGCCCGACCTGCTCCCGGGCCGCGGCACGCTGCCGGCGGGATCGATCGGCGAGCTCGCGCCCCACGGCACGACGATCGTGGCGGTGACGTTCCCCGGAGGGGTGATCATGGCGGGCGACCGCCGCGCCACGATGGGCAACGTCATCGCCCAGCGCGACATCCAGAAGGTCTTCCCGGCCGACGAGTTCTCCGTGGTCGGCATCGCCGGCACGGCCGGCCTCGCGGTCGAGATGGTGCGGCTGTTCCAGGTCGAGCTCGAGCACTACGAGAAGATCGAGGGGGCGCCGCTGTCGCTTGACGGCAAGGCCAACCGCCTCTCCGCGCTCATCCGCGGCAACCTCGGCATGGCCATGCAGGGCCTCGCGGTGGTGCCGATGTTCGCCGGGTACGACCTCGTCGCCGGTCTCGGCCGCATCTTCGGCTACGACATCACCGGCGGACGCCACGAGGAGCGGCAGTACTTCACCGTCGGCTCCGGCTCGATGTTCGCCCGCGGCGCGCTGAAGAAGCTCTGGCGCGAGGATCTAACCCAGGAGGACGCCGTCAGCGTCTGCCTGCAGGCGCTGTACGACGCCGCCGACGACGACTCCGCCACCGGCGGACCCGACCTGACCCGCCGGATCTTCCCGGTCGTCTGGGTGCTGACCGCCGACGGCGGCGTACGCCTCGACGAGGCCACCATCGGTTCCCTGGCCGACCGCGTGGTCGGTGGTCGGATGCGCCGCCCCGATGGGCCGCTGGCGCCCATCGAGGCCGTCGAGGGAGAGGAGTGAGCCGATGAGCATGCCGTACTACGTCTCTCCCGAGCAGCTGATGAAGGACCGCGCCGACTTCGCGCGCAAGGGCATCGCCCGCGGTCGCTCGCTGCTCGCCGTCCAGTACGCCGACGGCGTGCTGTTCGTGACCGAGAACCCCTCCAAGGCGCTGCACAAGGTGGCCGAGCTCTACGACCGGATCGCGTTCGCCGCGGTAGGCCGCTACAACGAGTTCGAGAACCTCCGCATCGCCGGTGTCCGGCTGGCCGACATGCGCGGCTACGCCTACGACCGCTCCGACGTGACCGGCCGCGGGCTGGCCAACGCCTACGCGCAGACCCTCGGCACGATCTTCTCCTCGGGCGGCGAGAAGCCCTACGAGGTCGAGATCTTCGTCGCCGAGATCGGCGACAGCCCTGAGGCCGACCAGATCTACCGGCTGACCTACGAGGGCCGGGTCGCCGACGAGCACGGGTACGCCGTGATGGGCGGCGACGCCGAGACCGTGGCTGCGTACCTCTCGACGGCGTACGTCGCCGGCGGGTCACTCGCCGATGCGCTCAAGGTGGCCGTCGCCGCTCTCGGCCACACCGCGAGCGAGGACCGCGTCATCCCGGTCAGCGACCTCGAGGTCGCCGTGCTGGACCGGACCCGCATCCAGCCGCGGAAGTTCTCGCGGATCCGACCCGATCGGCTCGAGGAGCTGCTCGGCCCCCGCGGTCCCGAACAGCACGCGCCCGCTCTTCCCGAGGACGGCGACCCCGGGCACGTCCCCTCGGACGCTGCCACCGACTCACCGGACGACCCCACCGACCAGGTCAGCGGTGCCGTACCGCCGCTGGAGGACCCGGGGACCGGCGAGCCACCGGTTGCCCCTCCGCTCTGAGCCGTTCGACTGCCGTTTGGTCCTAAACCGCAGTGGTTCAGTTGGAGCGATCGCGGTTTGGGAGCAAACGGCGTCACAAAGCGGGCCAGTTCTTGGCGTCGGTCCTGTGGACAGGGTGCGTTTTCCACAGGCGGACGTGTGGCGCCGGCTGAATGTCGGTGCGAAGCCGAAGGCTTGGGCCATGCTCATCCAGCCGAACGCACCGTTTCGTGGCCACTCCAGACGCAAGGGCCACCGCCGCGTCTGTCACGGCCTCTTCCGCAATGACGAACCCGGCCTCACCGAGACCGACCAGTTCGTGCGTGATCTTGAAGCACTGCTGCTCGTCCTGCCGCCGGGCGCGGTCTTCACCCATGTCACGGCGGCTCGCCTGGCAGGGTGGCAGCTACCAGCTCTGCCCGAAGGCGTCCCGTACTTCGCCGCCGTTCGCGGCACGAGGACGCCGCGCCGGCAGGGTCTCGTCTGCTCCCGCCTGACTCACGACGCGCCGACCGGGTTCATCCGCGGCCTTCCTGTCGATTCCGGTGAGGAGATCCTGTTGCGGTGTGCTCGCGACCTGGGTCAGCTGGATCTCCAGATCCTGGTCGACTCAGCGCGCCGACATGGCCAGGTCGACGACAAGCGGATGCGGGACCTGCTCCACTCGCGACGGCCGGGCGTCAGCAGGCTTCGCGAGGCGTGGAACCGCTCGGATCCGAAGGCAGAATCCGCTGGGGAAACCGTGCTGCGGACCTTCCATACCGCGATGGAGGTCGAGGTCGAGAGCCAGTTCGAGGTCTACAACGATGCCGGGACCTTCTTGGGACGTGGCGATCTTCGCCTGCGCGGAACAACGATCATCCATGAGTACGACGGCGCGGGCCATCGTGACAAGCGGCAGCACCGCAACGACCTTCGTCGCGAACGCGCATGGGCGTCGACGCCGTACCGGCGCAATGGCTTCACGCTCGACGACCTGCTCAACCATCCGGCGGTCGTCATGGACGAGCTCGACCGACTGCTCGACCGGACGCGTGACCGACGGCGACTGCGTCGATGGAAGACCCTGGTGGAGGAATCGCTCTACTCCGAGGCTGGCCGGTCTCGGCTGGTCAACCGATGGGCGCGAGCCATGGGAGTCATCGAATGGTCGAAGACTGCATCCTGAGGCGGCTGATTGCTGCGGTTTGGCGCCAAACGGCAGGAATCAGGATCCACCCACCGAAGCCGGCCGAACAGCCGGCCCCTCCAGCACCGACCCGTCCTCAGCGAAGCGCGACCCGTGCAGCGGACAGTCCCAGGTCTGCTCCGCGTCGTTCCAGCTGAGCACACCGCCGAGGTGGGTGCAGAGGGGGCGATCCGAGGTACCGACGGCGCGGGTGAGGTGACCGCAGGCGAGGTTCCAGCCGACGGCAGCGTTGTGGGAGGCGAGTCCGAGGACGGCCCTGAGCTCGTCGAGCGACCAGGTCCGGAACGCGCCCGCCCAGTCCGGGGTACGGCCGCCGAGGATCGAGGCGGCAAGCAGCAGCGCGGCTGCAGGAGCGGTGCTGAGGCCCCACTTGTCGAAGCCGGTGATCGCGAGCAGGTCGGACGAGCCGGGCAGCACCGGACCGGCGTACGGCAGGCAGGCGAGCGGCGACTGGTCCTGGGCCGACCAGGCATGGATGACCCGGCCGCCGGTGAACGTCTCGGCCGCCCACGCAGCGAGCTCATCAAGACGTTCACCCGGTCGGTCGTGGCCGGTCTCGTGGCCGGCACCGCCGATCAGCAGCAGGTCCTCGGCGCCCTCACGCCGCACCGCTCGCAACGAGCGCACCTGCGCATCGGCCGAGAGATGCATGCCCTCCGGGATCCAGAGCCCGCCGGGCGCGGTCGGCTCGAGCGCTAGCGCGTAGGACCGCTGTGCCCGCATCCGTCCGAAGAACAGCCCGCGCATCCCGATCGGCTGGTTGGTGGCCAGCACCACCTTGACCGCTCGCACCGAGCAGTCGCCGGCGACCAGCTCGATCCGCTCGCCGGTCCGACGTACGTCCCGCACCCGTGTGCCCTCGTGGATCACCCCACCGGCCGCCTCCACCGCGTCCGCGACGGCGGCCAGCAGGCGCAGGGGGTCGAGCTGAAGCTGGTCGTCGAGGCGTACCGCGCCCCGCACGGTGAACGGCATCTCCGTCTCGTTGCACCACTTCACGGCCAGCCCGCACCGGCGCGCTTCGTCGAGCTCGGCACGCGCCCTGCGCTCACCCTGCGCTGTCGTGGCGTACGTCGTCGCGTGCCCGTCCTGCAGGGGGACTCCGTGGGTCTCGCAGAACTCCTCCAGCCAGGCCTGGCCCTCGCGCGAGGCGGTCACGTACTGCCGCACGATCTGCGCCGGGTGGAGCCGCCGCGCCCGCGAGAGCTTGGTGCCCTGCAGCAGGCTCACCTTTCCCGTCGTACGTCCGCTCGTCCCACCACCTGTCGAGCGCGCCTCGAGGACGACCACCGACCGCCCCGCCCGGGCGAGCAGCAGTGCGGTCAGCAGGCCGGCGATGCCGGCGCCGACCACAGCGACGTCGTACGTCGCATCCGCGTGGATAGGTGGGCGTACGGGGTGGCGGTCTGAGCTCCAGAGCGGCGAGGTGGCGCGCATGCCGCTCAGTACCCGGCGACCGGCGGTGCAGTCAGATCTGGGCTGGTCTGCTCTCTTCAGCCCTGCTCGAGCCGGCCGACCATCAGCTCCATCAGCTTCACCAGTCCCTTGAACGGGCGCACCATCACCTGGAAGTCGCTGATCTGACCGGCGACATCCCACTCGAACATGTCGACGCCGTGCACGATCACGCCCTCCAGATCGGCCTTGAACTCCAGCACGGCCGAAGAGTCGGCGTACCACTCGCGCTGGTAGGCGATGGTCGGACCCAGCACGTCGAGCGCCGCCGTCAGGTACTTGAGGGTGAGCTCCTTGCCGGCCTGAGGCGTGTGGAGCGCGGGGGAGCGGAAGACCGCCCCGTCCGCGATCAGTGCGGACAGCTCGGCCACATCGCGAGAGGCGACGACGGCGTGCCAGCTGGCGACGGTGGGCGGCATCGCGGACATGCAGAAACCCTACGGGCGATGTGACCCACGACGCACTAGGCTCTTTTCATGGACCGCCGCATCTTCGGGATCGAGAACGAGTACGGCGTCACCTGCACGTTCAAGGGTCAGCGAAGGCTGAGCCCTGACGAGGTAGCGCGCTACCTCTTCCGCAAGGTCGTCTCCTGGGGGCGGAGCTCCAACGTCTTCCTGCGCAACGGCGCCCGGCTCTACCTCGATGTCGGCAGCCACCCGGAGTACGCCACGCCCGAGTGCGACGACATCAACGATCTCGTCGCGCACGACAAGGCGGGGGAGCGCGTGCTCGAGGGCCTGCTGCTCGACGCGGAGCAACGACTCCGCGACGAGGGCATCGCCGGCGAGATCTACCTGTTCAAGAACAACACCGACTCCGCGGGCAACTCCTACGGCTGCCACGAGAACTACCTGGTCTCCCGTGAGGGCGAGTTCAGCAAGCTCGCCGATGTGCTCATCCCCTTCCTGGTGACGCGCCAGATCATCGTCGGCGCCGGCAAGATCACCCAGACCCCCCGCGGAGCGTCGTACTCCGTGAGCCAGCGCGCCGAGCACATCTGGGAGGGCGTCTCGAGCGCCACGACGCGGTCACGACCGATCATCAACACCCGCGACGAGCCGCACGCCGACGCCGAGCGCTACCGCCGCCTGCACGTCATCGTCGGCGACTCCAACATGTCCGAGACGACGACGATGCTGAAGGTCGCCAGCTGCGACCTGGTGCTGCGGATGATCGAGGAGGGCGTCGTCATGCGCGACATGACCCTCGAGAACCCGATCCGTGCGATCCGCGAGATCTCCCACGACGTCTCGGGCAGCCGCAAGGTCCGGCTCGCCAACGGCCCCGAGGCCAGCGCGCTCGAGATCCAGGGCGAGTACCTCGCCAAGTGCCGCGAGTTCGTCGACCGCCGCGGCATCTCCACGCCCGTCATCGAGCGCAGCCTGGACCTGTGGGAGCGCGGCCTGAAGGCGATCGAGTCCGACGACCTCAGCCTGGTCGACCGCGAGATCGACTGGGTCATCAAATGGAAGCTGATCGACCGCTACCGCGCCAAGCACGACCTCCCGCTGAGCCATCCCCGCATCGCCCAGCTCGACCTGACCTACCACGACATCCACCGCAACCGGGGCCTCTACTACCTCCTGGAGAAGCGCGGCATGGTCGCGCGCACCACGACCGATCTGAAGATCTTCGAGGCCAAGTCCGTGCCGCCGCAGAACACGCGCGCCCGGTTGCGCGGCGAGTTCATCCGCAAGGCGCAGGAACGTCGCCGCGACTTCACGGTCGACTGGGTGCACCTCAAGCTCAACGACCAGGCGCAGCGCACCGTGCTCTGCAAGGACCCGTTCCGGGCGTACGACGAACGCGTGCAACGCCTGATCGACGGCATGTAGGCGAGCCTGGCGGGAGCCTCGCGCGGGTTGGCTATGGTTGCGGCCGTGTCGACCCGATTCCGGCGTACCGCCGTCTTCCTGATCGCTCCTGCCCTCGCCGTCACGCTGACCGCGTGCGGCTCGTCGTCGAAGGCGTTCGACGACGTCGGCATCAGCGGCGACTTCGGCAAGGCGCCGTCCTTCACCTTCAAGAAGGACATCGGCTCGAGCGATGCCCAGACCAAGACGCTGATCCCCGGTGACGGCTCCGCCCTCGCGAGCGGAGACCACGTCCTGGTCAACTTCGCCATTGCCGACACGACGACCAAGCAGACCCCGATGTCGTCGTTCGACGACTCGACCGGCGCGCTCGCCCTGCAGGTCGGCCAGGCCGCACCGACCACGCCGCAGTCGCTGAGCGACGTCTTCCTGCCGGAGATGCTGCGCTACGTCAAGGCGGGTGTGAAGACCGGGACCCGCATCGCGATCGCGGGCGAGGCCGACAAGGTGTTCCCCGACATCTGGCAGATGTTGCCGAACCTGAAGTACAACATCGGCAACGCGGACGGCGTCGTCCTGGTGATCGACGTGGTCGGCGTGGCCGACGCGGCATCTGGCGCGACCCAGTCGGCACCTGCCTGGGCGCCGAAGCTGGTCGAGACCGGTGGCAAGATCTCCGCACTCGACTTCAAGGGCACGCCGCGCCCGACCGGCAAGCTCCGGGTCGCCACCCTGATCAAGGGGACCGGCCCGGCCGTGCAGCGCGACCAGACCGCGTCGGTGAAGTACCTCGGTCAGGCCTACGGCGCGAAGAAGCCGTTCGACGGCACCAGCTACCTCCAGGACCGCTATCTGGACGGCTGGATGGACACGTCCGGCAAGGGCGCCGACAAGGCCCTCTCGATGGGTGGGCTGGTCAAGGGGTTCGTGAACGGGCTGGTCGGTGTTCCGGTCGGCAGCCGCGTGATCCTCGAGATCCCGCCGGCGCTGGGCTACGGCAAGGCCGGTAACTCGCAGGCCACGCCGAAGATCAAGGGCACAGACACGATCTACTTCGTGGTCGACGTCCTCGGGGCTGCCTGAGGCCTTCGTTGGAGTTGCCGTTTGGTGCCAAACGGCAACTCCAGCGGCGTTTTTGCTGCGGTTTGTCACCAAACCGCAGTAATCCGTCGGCTGCGAGCCCCGTAACACTCCACAACCCGACTTCGAACACTTGATCGAACTCACGGTGACCAGGCAGAATCAGGACCATGCCGGTCCCGAAGAGTGAGCGCCTGCTCAACCTGCTGATCATGCTGCTGGTGCAGCGGCGCCCGATCGGCAAGGAACGGATCCGCGAGCTGCTCTACGCGGACGCCCGGCCGGACGCCTTTGAGAAGATGTTCGAGCGGGACAAGGAGGAGCTGCGCAGCCTCGGCGTACCCATCGAGGTCGCCGCGATCGACCCGATCTTCGAGGACGAGCTGGGCTACCGCATCCCCTCGGAGCAGTTCGCGCTCCCGCCGATCGAGCTGACGCCGGAGGAGGCCTCGGTGGTCGGCCTGGCGACGAAGGTCTGGCAGGACGCGACGATGGCGCAGGCGACGACCGACGCGGTCCGCAAGCTCAGCGCGGCCGGCGTCGGTGTCGACCTCAGCGCGCTCGACCTGACCCAGCCGCGCGGACGGTCCGAGGAGCCCGCGTTCGCGGCGTGCTGGCAGGCCGTGTGCGAGCGCCAGGCGATCCACTTCGACTACCAGCGCCCCGACCAGGAGCCGACCAGGCGCCGCGTGCAGCCGTGGGGCGTCGTCCGTTCATCGGGTCGGTGGTACCTCGTCGCCCTCGACCTCGACCGCCAGGCCGAGCGCGTCTTCCGGCTCGACCGGTTCCGCGGCAAGGTGCGCACGGTCGGCCCGATCGGGGCGTACGCCGTCCCCGCCGACACCGACCTGCGCGCGGTGATCGCCCGCCTGGCTCCGCGTCCGGCGTACGACGAGGCGGTGGTGCTCGCCCGCACGGGCGCCGGGCACACGTTCCGACGGAGGGCGGCCACGATCGAGCAGGACGTGCCGGGCCCCGACGAGGCCAGTGGCTGGGACCGCATCGTGCTCGACAAGCCGGGCCGTGGGCTGGTCGACGAGGTCCTCCACCATGGTCGTGACGTGGTGCTCGAGGAGCCGGCCGAGCTCCGCGCCCAGGTCGTCGCGCGCCTCCAGGCGCTGGTCGCGTGAGCGCCCGCCCGGCGCTCGGCGCCCGCGACCAGGTCTCGCGCCTGCTCACGCTCGTGCCGTTCCTGCACACCCGCGACGAGGTCCGTCTGGCCGACGCGGCCAGCCTGCTCGGCAGCACGCCGGACGCGGTGCTGTCCGACCTGAGGGTCCTGTTCATGTGTGGCCTGCCCGGTGGCCTGCCCGACGACCTGATCGACGTCGACCTCGACGCCATCCAGAGCGACCAGGGCTCGGCACGCACCGAGGGCGTGATCCGGATCGACAACGCCGACTACCTCGCCCGGCCGATGCGGCTGAGCCCGACCGAGGCGAGCGCGGTGATCGTCGCCCTGCACACGCTGCGCGACGGGTCGCCGCCCGACGTACGCCGCATCGTCGACGGCGTGCTGGCCAAGCTCGAGGCCGCGACGAACCTCGGCCCCACTCTGGCCACCCATCCGGGCGAGGCTCAGCAGGCCGCCCTCAGCGCCCGCCTCCAGCAGGCGGCCGAGGAGGGCCGCCAGGTACGCCTGCGCTACCACGTGCCGGCCCGCGACGAGGTCTCCGAGCGCGTCGTCGACCCGTTCGGGGTCGTGACCAGCGGCCGCTTCTCCTACCTCGACGCCTGGTGCCACAGCGCCAACGCGGACCGACTGTTCCGGCTCGACCGCATCGACGAGGCCGACGTGCTCGCGAACCCGATCACCACGCCTCACCGAGAGCCGCGCGACCTTGATGAAGGGCCCTACGACCCGGCACCCGAGCGCGGCACCATGGTGACGCTGCACCTCGACCGTCAGGCGCGCTGGGCGACCGAGTACTACCCGATGCGCAACGTCGCCGAGCAGGCCGACGGCAGCCTCACTGCGAGCCTCACGGTCGCCGACCCGCGCTGGCTGATCCGGCTGCTGCTGAGGCTGGCCCCCCACGCCCAGATCCTGGAGCCCTCGCCGCTCGCCGACGAGCTCGCCGCCCACGCGGGGGAGACCTTGGCGCTCTATGAGACCCCGGGGCGTAGCATGGTGCCTGTCCGCACGACCGACGTTCGAGATTGAGGCAGATCGCCGATGTTCCCCCTTGTTGACATTCCGGGCGGCTGGGAGCTGCTCGTCATCGCGGCCGTCATCATCTTGCTGTTCGGCGCCAAGAAGCTGCCCGAGTTCGCCCGTGGCACCGGCCAGGCGCTGCGCATCTTCAAGGCCGAGACCAAGGGCCTGCGCGACGGCGACGACAAGGAGGCCACCGAGGCCGACAAGCCTCTCGAGGGCAAGATCGTCGAGACGCCGCGCGACACCAACGCCGGCTGAGCCGCGCGCTCTCCTGAACCACCACTGACGTGTCCCTGTCCGGCGTCGTCTCGCTCCTCGTCGGCAAGCCGGTCCACCCGGTCGCGGCCGACGGGCGGATGGCGCTGTCCGACCACCTGCGTGAGCTGCGCGCGCGCATCATCAAGTGCGCCCTGATCATGCTGGTCGGCCTGGTCCTCGCGGCCTGCTTCTACCACCAGCTGCTGCACCTCGTCACCGGCCCGTACGACGACGCGCGCAAGGCCCTGGGTGACGGCCGTTCCGACATCTACACCAGCGGCCCGCTGGGCGGCTTCATGCTCTTCTTCAAGCTGAGCGGGCTCGCCGCGCTGGTCGGCACCAGCCCGTTCTGGCTCTACCAGATCTGGGCGTTCATCCTGCCCGGGCTGCACCCGCACGAGCGCAAGTGGTCGCACGTCTTCGCCGCGATCGCCGGTCCACTGTTCATCGTGGGCGTCGTGATCGGCTACGTCACGCTGCCGAAGGGCCTGCAGATCCTGATCGGCTTCACGCCGGCCAACGTGCACAACCTGGTCGACTTCAACGAGTACCTCTCGTTCTTCAGCCGGACCCTGCTGACCTTCGGCGTGGCCTTCGAGATCCCGGTCTTCGTCGTGCTGCTCAACATGGCCGGCATCGTGAAGGGCAAGCAGCTCGGCGCCTACCGGCCGTGGATCATCGTCGGCACCTTCATCTTCGCCGCCGCGGCGACGCCGTCGACCGACCCGTTCACGATGACGTTCCTCGCGGTCCCGATGTGCCTGCTGTTCTGCCTCTCCGAGGTCATCGCCCGGGTCAACGACCGCCGTCGCGCGGGGCGTGACCTGAACGCCGAGCTCTCGCCCGACGAGGCGAGCCCGCTGTGACCTGCCGCGTGTTCACCTCGGTCGACCCGTTCGAGCTGCCCGACTGGCTCGGCACCGACGAGGTGACCTGGTCGGCCTCGTGCGCGCTCGGCGCACCCACGGTCCCCGGGCTGCTGCGCAGCGACACCCACGACGCCGAGATCGTCTGCGACCTCGTCTCGGCCGACATCGCCTGCCCCGCGCCGATCGTCGACGACGCGACCCGGATCCGGGTCCACCAGGCGTGGCGCGACGGCCAGGTCGAGCTCCTCATGTGCGAGGACCGGCTCACCCTCGCGGTGCCCGGCACCGCCCAGGACGCCGACCTGATCCTGGAGGCCATCGGCCGGCTCGCCAGTGCGGTCGGCGCCCGACCGTCGCGCTACGGCGTACGGCTGCGTGCCGGGCACTGAACCACACCTGCTCGCACTAGGGTTCACCACGTGCCCCGCACCATCCGAGACGTCGCGCTGCTGATCAACCCGACGGCCGGCCGCGGGCGCGGCACCCACCACGTCGACCAGGTCGTCCCGGTCCTGGAGGCCGCCGGCTGGAACGTACGCCGCCTGCAGGGCGTCGATGGCGCCGAGGCCGAGTCGCTCGCGGCCAAGGCCGTCGCCGACGGTGTGGACGCGCTGGTCGTGCTCGGTGGCGACGGCCTGGTCCATGCGGCGATCCAGGCGATCGCCGGCACCGAGGTCGTCCTCGGCGTGATCCCCGCGGGGACCGGCAACGACTTCGCGCGCACCATCGGGCTGCCCCGCGGTGATGTCGTCGCCGCCGCACGCCACCTGGTCGCGGCGCGTCCTCAGCGCATCGACCTGGCCCGTGCGGGCGACCGCTGGTTCGCCACCGTGCTGGCCGCCGGGTTCGACGCGGTCGTCAACGAGCGCGCCAACGCCATGACGTGGCCGAGGGGCCAGATGCGCTACAACCTGGCCACCATCGCCGAGCTGCGCGTGCTCCGGGCGCGGCCGTACGTCCTGACCCTCGACGGGGTCGAGCAGCAGCTCGACGCGGTCCTGGTCGCCGTCGGCAACGGCCCTTCCTTCGGCGGCGGTCTGCGGATCACCGAGGGCGCCGAGATCGATGACGGCCTGCTCGATGTCGTGGTCATCAAGCCGATCACCCGCCGCGAGCTCCTCACGACCTACCCGAAGCTGTTCAAGGGGACCCACATCAGCCATCCGCAGTACGAGCGCCATCGCGTCCGCCAGGTCACCGTCGCCGCGCCCGGGATCATCGCGTACGCCGACGGCGAGCGCTTCGGCGCGCTCCCACTGACCGTCGAGTGCGTGGCCGCCGCAGCCTGGGTCCTGGCATGAGCGTCTTCGAGGACTTCGCCGCCGGCTACCGGTTCCCGCTCGACCCGTTCCAGGTCGAGGCGTGCGCCGAGGTCGAGGCCGGGCACGGCGTGCTCGTCGCCGCGCCCACCGGCGCCGGCAAGACGATCGTGGGGGAGTTCGCCGTACATCTCGCCCTCGCCGAAGGACGCAAGTGCTTCTACACCACGCCGATCAAGGCGCTGTCGAACCAGAAGTACAGCGACCTCGTCGACCGGTACGGCGCCGACAAGGTCGGCCTTCTGACCGGTGACACGACCATCAACGGCGAGGCGCCCGTGGTCGTGATGACGACCGAGGTGCTGCGGAACATGCTCTACGCGCGGTCGCGGACCCTGGTCGGCCTGGGGTACGTCGTGATGGACGAGGTGCACTACCTCGCCGACCGCTCGCGCGGCGCCGTGTGGGAGGAGGTCATCATCCACCTGCCGGAGTCGGTGTCGGTGATCTCGCTGTCGGCGACGGTCTCCAACGCCGAGGAGTTCGGTGAGTGGCTGGAGACCGTCCGCGGCACGACCAGGACGATCGTCGCCGAGCGGCGGCCGGTGCCGCTCTACCAGCACGTCATGGTCGGCAACCGGCTCCTGGACCTGTTCGCCTCCTCGGAGGTCGACGCCGCTGCCGGCTTCGTCCGCGAGGGTGCCCGGGTCAACGACGAGCTGAGCCGGATCGCCCGCGACGACTGGGCCAGCTCTCGGCTGATGCGCGACCGCCGCTCGCCCCGGCAGGGCAGGCCCGGCTCGAGCAAGGGACCGCGACAGGTCGGCAACGGCCGCCGCGTCTGGATCCCCACCCGGGTCGAGGTGATCGACCGGCTCGAGCGTGAGCGACTGCTGCCGGCCATCGACTTCATCTTCAGCCGCGCGGCCTGCGACGCCGCGGTCGAGCAGTGCCTGGCTGCCAACATGCGGCTGACCACGCCGCAGGAGCGTGACAAGGTCATCCGGTACGTCGAGAAGGAGCTCGGGTCGTTGCCCGGCGCCGACCTCGAGGTGCTCGGTTACACCACGTTCCTGGACGCCGCCTCCCGCGGCGTCGCCGCGCACCATGCCGGCATGCTGCCGGCGTTCAAGACCTGCGTGGAGGAGCTCTACCTCCGCGGCCTGATCAAGGTCGTCTTCGCCACCGAGACCCTGGCGCTCGGCATCAACATGCCGGCCCGCACGGTCGTGCTGGAGAAGTTGACCAAGTGGAACGGCGAGACCCACGCCGACATCACGCCGGGGGAGTACACCCAGCTCACCGGCCGTGCCGGTCGCCGGGGCCTGGACATCGAGGGCCACGCGGTCGTCCTGTGGCAGCCGGGCATGAACCCGCGCGAGCTCGCCGGCCTGGCGTCGACGCGCACCTATCCGTTGCGCAGCAGCTTCCGACCGTCGTACAACATGGCCGTCAACCTGGTGCACTCCTACGGCAAGCACCGGGCGCGCGAGCTGCTCGAGCAGTCCTTCGCCCAGTTCCAGGCCGACCGCGCTGTCGTCGGGCTCGCTCGTCAGCTGCGCAAGGCCGAGGACGCGCTCGAGGGGTACGCCGAGGCCGCCCACTGCGAGAAGGGCGACTTCATGGAGTACGCCGCCCTGCGCCGGCGGATCAGCGACCTGGAGAAGGACGCGAGCCGCAACCGCCGCGCCGACCGGCGTACCGAGGCGTCGGCCTCGATCGAGCGGCTCGAGGCCGGAGACGTGATCGTGGTGCCGGCCGGCAAGTTCGCCGGGCCTGCCGTGGTGCTCGACACAGGCCTGTCCGAGCACGGCCACCGGCCGCTCGTGATCACCGCCGAGCGTCAGGGCCGCCGCCTTGCGATGCTCGACTTCCCGACGCCGGTCGAGCCGGTCGCCCACATCCGGTTGCCGAAGAAGCTCGACCCACGCAACCCCGCCCAACGCAAGGACGTCGCGCTGCAGGTGCAGGAGGCGGTTCGCGCGCTGCCGCTGAGCGTGGTCAAGCCACGGCAGCAGAAGGTCGCCCCGGACAGCGATACCGCCGGCGAGGTCGCCCGGCTCCGTGCGGAGCTCAAGGCGCACCCGTGCCACACCTGCGAGGACCGCGAGGACCACTCACGCTGGTCGGAGCGATGGTTCAAGCTGGACCGCGACACCCAGACACTGGCCCGACGCGTCGAGCGGCGTACGAACACCGTGGCACGCACCTTCGACCGCGTCTGCGAGGTGCTGACCGCGCTCGACTACCTCACCCCCGGCGACGACCCGGAGGTCACCGACCGCGGGCGTGGCCTGATGCGGATCTACTCCGAGCTCGACCTGGTCGCCGCCGAGGCGCTGCGTGGGGGCCTCTGGAACGACCTCACCGCGCCGCAGCTGGGTGCCGTCCTCTCCGTCCTGGTCTACGAGTCGCGACGTCCCGAGGACGCGCCGCCGCCGGTCCCGGGAGGTCCGGTCGCCTCCACCATCGAGGCGATGATGCGGCTGTGGGCCGACCTCGAGCGCCTCGAGAAGGACCACCGCCTCGACTTCCTCCGCAAGCCCGACACCGGCATGGCCTGGACCGCCTACCGCTGGGCCGAGGGCGAGCGGCTCGACGAGGTGCTCCGCCGCGCCGACCTCACCGCCGGTGACTTCGTCCGCCAGATGAAGCAGCTGGTCGACTTCGCCGGCCAGATCGCGGATGCCGCCGCCGGCACCCCGGTCCGCAACACCGCCAGAGAGCTGGTCGGGTTGTTGCGTCGGGGGATCGTCTCGGGCGACTGAAAAGCTGCCGTTTGGTGCCAAACGGCAGTTCCTGGCGTCTCAGAACTGCGGTTTGTGCACAAACCGCATCCATCAGCGAGCCGCCAGGACCCCCGTCAGCCTCTCGACGGCCGACCCCAGACCCCACCGCTCGGTGAGCTCGGCGAGCCGTCCGGAGTCGGCGGGGGAGGAAGGCAGAGAGAGCCCGTCACGGGAGAGCGGGATGTCCCGGGCGACGGCGACGACCTTCGGCGCGACCGCGAGGTACGGAGCAGCCTCCGCCATCTTGGTCCGTACGCCGGCAGCGAGGCCCGACGCAGGATCGGCGCACGCAGCGACGACCCCGTCCAGGTCCTCGAAGCGCTGCAGCAGCGACGCGGCGGTCTTCTCGCCGACACCCTTGACCCCGGGCAGACCGTCGGACGCGTCGCCGCGCAGGGTCGCGAAGGCGGCGTACTGGTCGGCGCGGACGCCGTACTTCTCCAGCACCCACGCCTCGTCGACGCGCTCGTGACGCCCGACGCCCTTGCCGATGTAGAGCACCCGTACGCCGGCCGCGTCCGAGACCAGCTGGAACAGGTCACGGTCGCCGGTGACGATGTCGACCGGCATCCCGGCGGAGGTGGCCAGCGTCCCGATCACGTCATCGGCCTCGTAGCCGGGAGCACCGACCACGGCGATCCCGAACGCGGACAGCACCGACCGCATGATCGGTACCTGCGCCTCGAGCGGGTCCGGCACCTCCTCGACGTCCGGAGCGTCCGGGACCTCGGCGACGACCCGATGTGCCTTGTACGACGGGATCAGCTCCACCCGCCACGCCGGCCGCCAGTCGTCGTCCCAGCAGCAGACCAGGTGGGTCGGCTCGTACTGCTCGACCAGCGTCGAGATGTAGCCCAGCAGCCCACGCACGGCGTTCACGTTGGTGCCGTCCGGGGCAAGGATCTCCGGCGAGCCGAAGTACGCGCGGAAATACATGCTGGCGGTGTCGAGCAGCAGCAATCGATCTGTCACGGACGCAACCATAGGGCGTTGCAATAGGCTGCCTGCGTGAGCAAGCCCAACCCGGTCGAGGCGACCGACCGCCAGATCCTCGAGCTCCTCGCCACCGACGGCCGGATGTCCTACACCGACCTCGGCAAGGCGACGGGCCTCTCGACGTCCGCTGTCCACCAGCGGGTCAAGCGCCTCGAGCAGCGCGGCCTGATCCTCGGGTACGGCGCGACGGTCAACTACGCCGAGATCGGTCTCCCGCTGACGGCGTACATCTCGATCCGTCCCCTGGACCCCTCCCAGCCCGACGACGCGCCCGACAAGCTCGGCACGATCAGGGAGGTCGAGGGCTGCTGGTCGGTGGCCGGCGACGACTCCTACCTCATCAAGATCCGCACCACGACGCCCTCCGAGCTGGAGGACCTCCTGGCCCGGATCCGCTCGGTCGCGAACGTCGACACCCGCACCACGATCGTGCTGCGGACCTACTACGAGAACCGGCCGGTCAACGGCTGATCGCAGCCACCCCACGGATCCGTCGGCGCGTCGCAAGCGACATGCCGACGGATCCTGAGATTTTTCGCAAAATCCGGGTACGGAGCACCTCGCGCTGACCTGCGCAAACGGACAAAGTCGCAGGTCAGACGGCGGTTGACAGGCCCCACCGGGAGCGCCCAGAGTAACGATCCGTTCGCTCATGCAGGTCGTGGCCGAGCGGACCGATGTCCGAGTGACTGAGGTCGGGGGAGTAGCGCCAACTCCGCCTGCCCACAGTTCGCGGAGGTCGGTTCGCCCCGCGAGAGCGGACCGGAAGGATCCCGCTCCCCCAAAGACAACAGCGCGACAACGACAGCCGGTCGTTGCCTCACGGTGGACCGAAGGTGGGCGGGATCCTTCCGGAGCCTGAAGCCGCCTCCCAGCGCGGCCGTCGTCCGCGGATAGATTGCCGCCTGTGACCGCCCGCCTGATGCTCGCAGCGCTCGCCGGCGGGCTGCTGGCGGCGGCGTACGAGCCGATCGCGATCGGCTACCTCCTGCCGCTCGCCCTGGCCGGCTTCGCCCTGGTCACCCGCGGCTGCGGCATCCGTACGGCGGCCGCCACCGGCTGGGTCTTCGGGCTGGCGTTCTCCGCGATCCACCTCGACTGGCTGGCCCGCTCCATCGGTGTCGGCGCATGGCTGGCGCTGAGCCTGGCCCTGTCCCTGTCGTACGCCGCAGTGGCCGCCACCGTGCCGATCCTCCGCCGCGGGCGCGCGTGGCCGCTCACGCTCGCGCTGGTGTGGATCGCGATGGAGGACGTGCGCAGCACCTGGCCCGTCGGCGGGATGCCGTGGGGCCGTCTGTCGTACGCCGTGATCGACACCCCGTTCGCCCCCGCGGTCGCCTACCTCGGGATGAGCCTGACCGGTGCCTGCTTGGCCTTCCTCGGCTTCCTCATCGCCCACGCGATCGAGCAGCGGCGCCTGCGTCCCACGCTGCTGGCCGTCGCGGCAGCAGCGGCGCTCCTGGTGCCCGCGGTCGCGCCGTACCCCTTCCACCAGCAGGGGACGACCGACGTCGCGGCGATCCAGGGCGACGTGCCGGGCGGCGACAACATGCTGGCCGACCCCCGAGGCATCACCCGCAACCAGCTGGCGGGCACGCGTCGCCTCGCGCACGAGATCGCCAGCGGCAAGCGCGACCTGCCGGCGTTCGTGCTGTGGCCGGAGAACTCCAGCGTCGTCGACGTGTTCTACGACCCGCCGGTCAACGCGATGATCAACCGCGCCGTGCACTCGATCGGCGTGCCGATCGTCGTCGGGGGAGTCGCCCAGGACGGCGACCACCACATGCTCAACCAGGGCATCGTCTGGGACCCGGTGACCGGCGCGGGCGACCGGTACACCAAGCGCCACCCCGTGCCCTGGGGTGAGTACGTCCCGTTCCGCAGCATCTGGAACCCGGGGTTCGGCCGCCTCGCCCTGGTCCCGCGCGACATGGAGGCCGGCACCCGCACCACGCCGCTCACTGTCGCCGGCACCAGGCTCGGCGACGCGATCTGCTTCGACGTCGCCTACGACGAGGTGCTGCGCGACCAGGTGCGCAACGGCGCCCAGCTGCTGGCCGTGCAGACCAGCAACGCCACCTTCATCAACACCGCACAGGTGGACCAGCAGTTCGCCATCACCCGGTTGCGGGCCATCGAGACCGGCCGCTGGGTAGTCGTCGCGTCCACCAACGGGCTCTCCGGGATCATCGACCCGCACGGCGAGGTGGTGGCGACGGCGCCGCGGCGTACGTCCGCGATCCTGCAGGCCTACGTCGGGCTCTCGACCGCCACGACCCCCGCGATGTGGCTGGGCCCGTGGCCCGGACGGCTGATCGCGGTCCTCGCCCTGCTGGCCCTGGCCGTTGGTGCGCTCGACTATCGTCGGCGTCGTGGGGAAGCGCAGGCGGTCGGTGGTCGGATGGCTGTTCGTCGCGTTCCTGGTGATGCCGCTGGTCGAGCTCTACGTGATCATCAAGGTGGGCAGCTGGATCGGCCTGTGGCCAACGATCGCGCTGCTGCTGCTGGACTCGGTGATCGGGACCTGGCTGATCCGTCGTGAGGGCGCCCGCGCCTGGCGTGCCCTGAACGAGCGCGTGCAGACCGGGCGGGTGCCCCATCGGGAGCTCGCCGACGGCGCACTGGTCGTCCTCGGCGGTGCGCTCATGCTCAGCCCCGGCTTCGTCACCGACGTCATCGGCATCCTGCTCATCCTGCCGGTCACCCGGCCGCTCTTCCGCCGCCTGGTGATCTCGTACGCCGGCTCGCGGGCGACGACCTACGCGACCGGCCGCGCGTCGGCGTACACAACACGAGGAGGTACGCCGGGCGGACCCGGCGTACCTCCTGGTGATGTGGTGCGCGGCGACGTCGTGGACTGACCCAGACCGGCCGGACCGACTCCGCCCGCGCGCTCAGACCTTCGCGGCGCGCTTCTTGCGAACGCTGGCGCGGTGCAGGTGCGCCGGGCCGATCTCGCCGCCGCGAAGCAGCTCGAGGCGCTCGTCCAGGATGGCCTGGAGCTCCTTCTCGGAGCGGCGCTCGAGCAGCATGTCCCAGTGGGTGCGCTGGGGCTTCTCCGCCTTGACCTCGCGCTCGATGCCCGAGACGTTCTCCGCCTCGACGCCGCAGCGCGGGCACTCCCAGACCGCCGGGACGTCGGCCTCGACGGACATCGTGATCTCGAACTCGTGACCCTGGGTGCAGCGGTACCCGACCTGCTGCCGCGCGGCGAACTCGATGCCGCGCTCGTCCTCGAAGGACTGCCCGCCCAGGCGGGCTCCTCGCAGTGTGCGCTCGGCCATTGCTACCCCTCCAGCTAGCTGGTTGATGGGAACGGATCGCGCCCCCGACTTGTCAACGTTACCCAGGCCCAAAAGGTTTCAACCACGAGCGGCGTCCCGGACGCCCCGCTCGGTGTCGACGCGGGACAGGAACACCAGGCCGAGGGCGAACAGGACGATCAGGGACAGGATGGCCGGGCGGTAGGAGCCGGTGAGCTGGAAGACCAGTCCGAACATCAGGGTGCCGATCCAGGAGGTGCCGCGCTCGCAGGCGTTGTACAGCGCGAAGTACTCGCCGGCGCGGCCACGCGGGATGAGCAGGCTGTAGAACGATCGCGACAGCGCCTGGGTGCCACCCATGACGATCGCGATCCCCACGCCCATCGACAAGAACAGCGGCACGCTGCGATCGGGCAGGCCCATCGCGAGCACGACCAGCACCATCCACGCGACCGTGCCGCCGACGATGCAGCGGTAGGCGCCGTACCGCGCGGCGATGCGGCCGAACATCAGCGCACCGCCGAACGCGACGAACTGGATCAGCAGGATCGCCGCGATCAGCACGCTGTCACCGAGGTGCAGCTGCTTGGAGCCGTAGATCGAGGCGCTGTAGATGACGGTCTGGATGCCGTCGTTGTAGAAGAGGTAGGCGATCAGGAACGTCATGGTGACGGGGTAGGACCGCAGCTCGCGCAGCGTCGCCCAGAGCTGGCCGAAGCTGCGCTTGAGCAGTCCGCCGGACTCGGGCACCACGTCCTGGGCGGCGCGGTCGCGCAGGCCCCTGACCGGGATGATCGTGAAGCCGGCCCACCACACCGCGGCGGAGAGCAGCGCGAGCCGTACGGCGAGCTCCTTGTCGAGCCCGATCGCCGAGTGGCCGAGCACCATGGCGAGGTTGATCAGCAGCAGCGTGCCGCCGCCGAGGTAGCCGAACGCCCAGCCCTTGGAGGAGACGGCGTCGCGCTCGGCGTCGGTCGAGATGTCGACCAGGATCGCGTAGTAGCTCACCAGCGAGCAGCCGGCCAGGACGCTGGAGACCACGACGGCGATGGCGCCGAGCTGCCAGTGGTCGCCCTGCAGGAAGAACAGCAGGCAGCCGACCAGCGCACCGGACCACGCGAACCACGCCATGTGCAGGCGCTTGCGGCCCGAGCGGTCGACCATGGCGCCGACGATCGGCAGCACGAAGGCGCTGGCGATGGTGGCGAAGCTGGTGAGGTACGACGGCAGCGACCCGGCCGCGAGGTGCAGGCCGAGCACGTCGACGGCCTTCTTGCAGGTGTCGTCCGGGCTGTCGCCGCAGCCGGCGGCACGGCCCGCGACCGTGATCATCAGCGGGCCGAAGAGCACCGTCAGGACCGTCGTGTAGAAGGCGGAGTTGGCCCAGTCGTACCAGTACCAGGCCTTCTGCTCCTTGGCTCGTTCGCCCGCCAGGCGCACGGGCGCGAAGTCACCGAGCGCGTTCGGCTGTGTCATGCGCTGCTCCCTCCGGACCACTGGCCCCGTTCCCCGAGCACATCCTTGAGCAGGTCGGTGCGATCCGTGAAGAGCCCGTCGACCCCCATGTCGAGCAGCTCGTGCATCTCGGCGGGGTCGTCGATGGTCCAGACGTGGACCTGGACACCGGCCGCGTGTGCTCGGCGTACGAATCGGGGAGTGACGACGGTGAGCGGACCACGGCGGTGGGGGACCTGGAGGGCAGCGAACGCCGTACCGCCGAGGCGGCGGGCGATGGCGAGCGTGGGGGAGAGCCGGTACGCCGCGATCTCGGCCGGATGGGCCGACGTCGCCACCGTGCCGTGGGTGAGGCGACGGAACTCCTCGAGGCGCGCCCGGCTGAACGAGCCGACCATGATCCGCTCGCGCAGCGCGCGTCGCTCGGCCAGGTCGGCCAGCGCCGACGCGGTGCCCGGCGCCTTGAGGTCGACGTTGAAGCGCGCATCGGGGAACGCGTCGAGGAGCGACTCGAACGTCGGCAGCTGCTCGCGCCCTCCGACCCGCGCCTCGCGGACCTGCTCCAGGGTCAGGTCGACAATGGCGCCGGTGCGGTCGCTGACCCGGTCCAGGACCGTGTCGTGGGCCGCCAGCAGGACACCGTCCTTGGTCAGGTGGACGTCGGTCTCGAGATAGCGGTAGCCGAGGTCGAACGCATGCTGGAACGCGACGAGCGTGTTCTCCAAGCCCTCGATCTCGGGGTGGTACGCCCCACCGCGGTGGGCGAAGGCGATCGGTCGGTCCGCGTCCAGGAAGGCCACGGACCGACCTTCTCAGATGTCGCGGAACGTCTCGATGTTGGCGCCCAGGGAGCTGAGTCGCTCGGCGAGGTCCTCGTAGCCACGGTGGATGACGTAGGTGCCGCGCAGGACCGAGGTGCCCTTGCTCGCCAGCATCGCGAGCAGCACGACGACGGCCGGGCGCAGGGCGGGCGGGCACATCAGCTCGGCACCGGTCCAGGACGTCGGGCCTTCGATCATCACGCGGTGCGGGTCGAGCAGGGTGACCCGGCCACCGAGCTTGTTGAGGTCGGTGAGGTAGATGGCGCGGTTGTCGTAGACCCAGTCGTGGAGGTACGTCGCACCCTCGGCCGTCGCCGCGATGACGGCGAAGAACGGCAGGTTGTCGATGTTGAGGCCGGGGAACGGCATCGGGTGGATCTTGTCGCGCGGCGCGGTGAGCGCGGACGGGAGCGTGCGGATGTCGACGAGGCGAGTACGGCCGTTGGCGGCGAGGTACTCCTCGGACAGCTCGTAGCGGAAGCCCATCTCGGCCAGGACGGCGAGCTCGATCTCGAGGAACTCGATCGGGGCCCGCTTCACGGTGATCTCGGACTTGGTCACGATCGCGGCCGCGAGCAGCGACATCGCCTCGATCGGGTCCTCGCTGGGGGCGTAGTCGACGTCGACGTCGATGGACTCCAGGCCCTCGACGGTCAGCGTCGTCGTACCGATGCCGTCGACCCGTACGCCGAGCGCCTGCAGGTAGAAGCACAGGTCCTGGACCATGTAGTTGGACGAGGCGTTGCGGATGACGGTCGTGCCGGGGTGGAGCGCGGCGGCCATCAGCGCGTTCTCGGTGACCGTGTCGCCGCGCTCGGTGAGCACGATCGCGCGGTCGGGGGAGATGGCCCGGTTGACCTGGGCGTGGTACCAGCCGTCGGTCGCCTTGACCTCGAGGCCGAACGGTCGCAGCGCGGACATGTGCGGCTCGACGGTGCGGGTGCCGAGGTTGCAGCCGCCGGCGTAGGGCAGGTCGAAGTTGTCCGAGCGGTGCAGCAGCGGGCCGAGGAACATGATCACCGAGCGCGTACGCCGGGCGGCCTCCTCGTCGACGGCGCTGATGTCCAGGTCGCGCGGCGGGATGATCTCGAGGTCGTTGTCCTCGTTGAGCCAGCGGGTCTGCACACCGAAGCTCGAGAGCACCTCGAGCAGGCGGTTGACCTCCTCGATGCGCGCGACCTTGCGCAGCGTGGTGCGGCCCTGGTTGAGCAGCGAGGCACAGAGCAGCGCGACGCCGGCGTTCTTGGACGTCTTGACGTCGATCTCGCCCGACAGCGTGGTGGGGCCCTTGACGCGCAGGTGGGTCGGGCCGGCGCCGAGCGCCACGATCTCGGAGTCGAGGGCGGTGCCGATGCGCTCCAGCATCTCCAGGGAGAGGTTCTGGTGCCCCTTCTCGATCCGGTTGATCGCGCTCTGGCTGGTGCCGAGGCGGTCGGCGAGCTGGGCCTGGGTGAGTCCGCGGTGCTTGCGCGCATCGCGGATCAGGTTGCCGATCCGGCTCTTGTAGTCGGGCTCGGCGCTCGTCTCGGACGTCATGGCACCAACGGTAACTCACATATGAGATAGCCCGAAACGGGCTCCGGGAACTGCGGTTTGGCGCCAAACCGCAGCTTTCCGACCCTGAGAGCTGCGGTTTGTGCCCAAACGGCAGTCACTTGCCCCGGGGGAGCAGAATGCGACCCATGCGCGCGACCACGATCCACGGCCCCGGAGACATCCGCTTCGAAGAGGTCCCCGACCCGCAGCTGAAGGCCCCGACGGACGCGGTCGTCCGGGTGGTGGCGGGCTGCATCTGCGGGTCCGACCTGTGGCCCTACCGCGGCGAGAACCCGATCCGGCCCGGGTCGACGATCGGCCACGAGTGCATCGGGGTGGTCGAGGAGGTCGGCGCCGACGTCCGCGACTTCAAGGCCGGCGACTTCGTCATCGTGCCGTTCTGCCACTGCGACAACACGTGCGCGAACTGCGAGTACGGCGCCCACTCGGCCTGCGTCAACCTCGGCATGACCGCCAGCGGCCAGGGCGAGCTCGCGCTCGTCCGCCAGGCCGACGGCAGCCTGGTCGGCCTCCCCGAGGCGCCTGACCCCGCCCTGCACCCCGCGCTGCTCGCGCTCTCCGACGTGATGCCGACCGGGTGGCACGCGGCCGTCTGCGCCGGTGTGCGCGAGGGTGGGACCGCGGTCGTCGTCGGTGACGGCGCGGTCGGGCTGTGCGGCGTGCTGGCGGCCAAGGTGATGGGTGCCGAGCGGATCATCGCGATGAGCCGGCACGAGTCGCGGCAGAAGATCGCGACGACGTTCGGGGCGACCGACATCGTGGCCGAGCGGGGCAAGGAGGGCATCGCCCGGATCAAGGAGCTGACCGGCGGCGTCGGCGCCGACTCGGTCCTCGAGTGCGTCGGCACCGGCGACTCGATGTCGACCGCGCTGCGGATCACCCGTCCGGGCGGTGGGGTCGGCTTCGTCGGCGTACCCCACGGCGTGGAGCTCCCGGTCCGCAAGCTCTTCGAGACCAACGTCGGCGTCCGCGGCGGCATCGCTCCGGTACGCCGCTACCTGCCAGACCTCCTCGCGAAGGTGCTCGACGGCAGCCTCGACCCGAGCCCGGTCTTCGACCTCACCCTGCCCATGGACCAGGCGGCCGAGGGCTACACGGCGATGGACGAGCGCCGCGCCATCAAGGTGCTCCTGCAGCCCTGAAGCCGAGCACGAGGCGCGCCAGCGCCCGGCACATCGCGACGAGCACCAGGGCCCACGCTGCGAGGGCGAGCCACAGCCACGCCTCGCCGAGGGCGTGGACCAGCGGCAGGTGGTCGGCCTCGCCGAGGTACGCCGACGCGACGCCGTACATCCCGAGCGGGAAGATGATGCTCCACAGCGTCGGCTCGTAGCGCAGCGGAACACGGCGTAGGACGTGCCGCCACCACCCGGCCGCCACCAGCACCGGGATCAGCCAGGTCGCGAACGCCCAGAAGACGACCGCGAGGCCGGCGATCAGCCCGCGGGTCGCGTCGACCATCGGCGCATCGGCCATCTCCACGATCCGGGCGCCGGCAACGACCGTGATCGCGGCGGCACCCATCGCGACCCAGTAGGGCGGCGTGAGGTCCTCCGGGCCGAACGGGTAGAGCATCAGCCGCAGCGCGACGAGCATGCCGGCGGCGGCGTACAGGAAGACGCCGACGGACCACGCGCACACGGCGACGATGGCCAGCTCGCGACGTACCGAGCCGTAGTGGACCTCGAGCATCGCGGACGCCGCAGCGACGCTCTGGCTGGCGACGACCCAGATGAACCAGGTCCCGTTGGCGGCGGCCAGGACCGGACGCTCGGAGCGGCCGAGCACGGCCGTCCACGGGATGACGTAGCCGAGCACGGCCCAGGTCGCCACCGCGCAGCCGACCAGCACCGCCGCGACGGTGAAGCTCCCGGCGGTGCCGAACCGGATGGCCAGCACGTCGGTCCCGGCGACGAGGGTGAAGAAGCCGAACGCGCGGCGAGGATCAGCGAAGTCCTCGCGCACCGCATCCGCGTGGCGCACGAGCCGCCAGGCGCTCAGACCGAGCAGGACGACGTACGCCGTCGTCGCGACCGCGAGCAGCGCGAGGGAGATCAGCCGGTCACCGCGGACGTGGAACCCGATCGACAGGATGCCGCTGGCCATGACCAGCGCGAAGTAGCCGGGCGTGAGACCCCGGACCGCCGTCGAGAGGGAAGTACCGGGGGAGCGGGTCACGCGGGCCGATTATGCCGGGTCGTCTCCGGGCGTCTCCTCGAGCGGCTGCAGGAGTGGACGCAGGCGCCGCAGCTCCTCGACGTGGACCGAGGTGAGCTCGCCGAGGACCTGCGCCCCGTGCGCGGAGAGCCGCAGCTGGACGCGGCGCGCGTCGACCGTGCTGCGCACCCGGTCGACCAGACCCAGGTGCTGCGCGCGGTCGATCAGCTCGGTGGCCGTGTGGTGCTTGATGAACAGCGCCTCGGCGACCTCACCGATCGTCGGGCCGCCCTCGGTGGTGCTGCCCCGGATCGCGAGCAGGAGCTGGTGCTGGGTGTGGGTCAGGCCGTGGTCCTCGGCCGCGCGCCGGCTCCACTGGTCGAACTCGCGCAACGCCGTGCGGAAGGCGAGCAGGCGCTGGTACTGCGCGTCGGTGGGCACCCCGACAGCGTAAAAGATCGTGACACGACCTAAACTGCCGGGCATCCACCAGCCAAGGAGAGCCGAGTGACCGACCACTCGACGGTGCGCGACGTACGCCACCTCGGAGACTTCACCGCCGGACCCCGGATCTTCGTGATCACCGCGCTGGCGCTGCCGATCGGCGCCCTGGGCGCCGGTGCCGCCTGGGCGCTGCTGCGCCTCATCGCGCTCATCACCAACCTCGTCTTCCACCAGCAGCTGTCGTCGAGGATGACGTCACCGGGCGGCGGCCACCCCTGGTGGCTGCTGCTCGGCGCTCCCGTCGCGGGCGGCCTCGTGGTCGGACTGATGGCTCGCTACGGATCGGAGAAGATCCGTGGCCACGGCATGCCCGAGGCGATCGAGGCGATCCTGCTCGGCGGCAGCCGGGTGCAGCCCCGCGTCGCCGTGCTCAAGCCGATCTCGTCGGCGATCACGATCGGGACCGGCGGCCCGTTCGGCGCCGAGGGGCCGATCATCATGACCGGGGGCGCCCTGGGGTCGCTGTTCGCGCAGCTGCTGCGCCTCACCGCCGACGAGCGCAAGACGCTGCTGGTCGCGGGCTCGACGGCCGGCATGGCCGCGACGTTCAACGCACCCCTGGCGAGCCTGCTGCTCGCCGCCGAGCTGCTGCTGTTCGAGTGGCGCCCGCGCAGCCTGGTGCCGGTCGCCGCGGCGATCAGCGTCGCCACCGTCCTGCGCCACCACATCCTCGGCGGGGGCGCCGTCTTCCTCGCCGGCGGGGACCTGCACCTCCACGACGTCGACTACGCGCTGTGCGTGGTCAGCGGCGTGGTCTCCGCCCTGCTCGCCGTCGTTGCGACGCTGCTCGTCTACGTCGCCGAGGACGCCTTCGGCAAGCTCCCGCTCCACTGGATGTGGTGGCCGGCGATCGGCGGCGTGGTGATCGGGGTCGGCGGCATGATCGAGCCGCGGGCCCTGGGCGTCGGGTACGACGTCATCGACGCCGAGCTGACCGGCACCATCGGTCTCGGCCTGGTCGTGGGCATCCTCGTCGTCAAGACGCTGATCTGGTCGATCTCGCTCGGCAGCGGAACCTCCGGGGGAGTGCTCGCCCCGGTCTTCATGATCGGCGGCGCGCTCGGCGCACTCGAGGCACACCTCTTCCCGTCGGTCGGACCCGGCTTCTGGGCGCTCGTCGCCCTGGCCGGGGTGCTCGGCGGGGTGATGCGCTCGCCCTTCACCGGCGTGGTCTTCTCCCTTGAGCTCACCCACCGCTGGGACGCGCTGCTGCCGCTGATGATCGGCGCGCTGACGGCGTACGGCGTCTCCGTGGTGCTGCTCAAGCGCTCGGTGCTGACCGAGAAGATCGCGCGACGCGGCTACCACCTGAGCCGCGAGTACGACGTCGACCCGTTGGAGATCGTCTTCGTCAGCGAGGTCATGAGCACCACCGTGCTGGAGCTCGACGCGGACGCCACGTTGCCGACGGCACGCGCCGCCATCGACGAGCCGGGCGACGACCACGCGGCCTGGCGCCAACAGCTCTACCCGGTGGTCGCCGACGGCCGGATGGTCGGCGTGCTCACCCGCGGGGACCTGCTCGCCGGCGCGGACGCCACCGACCGGACGGCCGGCGAAGCCGCTCGCCTGGACCCGGTCGCCACCCACAGCGACCAGACCCTGCGCCACGTCGCCGAGCTGATGGCGACCAGCGGCGTCACCACCCTGCCGGTGCTCGATCGCACCGACGAGGGCCGCGTCGTCGGCGTGGTCTCCCTGCCCCAGCTGCTCGACGCGCGCCGTCGCGACCAGCAGGAGGCACGGGAGCGCGAGCGGGTGCTGTCGGTCCGCCTGGTGCGCTCCTAGCGGGTCCCCGGGCAGCCACAGCCGTGGTCGCACGGCAGGTAGAAGTGCGGCGCGTGCCCGCACACCAAGCACGGGAGGTCGTGGCTGAGATGGGGCTGGTGCTCCCCCTCGGCGACCTCGATCCGGATCGCCCGAGCTGTGCTGGACATGCTTGTCACACTAGGTTCCGCCGCGACGTCGTACGTCAGGCAGACGCCCCGGATCCACATGGTCCGGACTGACCAGACGCGCGGTCCTTCGGACCAGCGGCAGAGCGGGAGGAACGGGCATGAGCACCGCCGACAACCACGACACGATCCGGGTCCAAGGAGCGCGCGAGAACAACCTCAGGGACGTCAGCGTCGAGATCCCGAAGCGACGGCTCACGGTGTTCACCGGGGTGTCGGGATCGGGCAAGAGCTCGCTGGTCTTCGGGACGATCGCGGCCGAGAGCCGCCGGCTGATCGACGCGACGTACTCGACGTTCGTGCAGGGCTTCATGCCCAACCTGCCGCGGCCCGACGTCGACGCGCTGTCCGGCCTCACCACCGCGATCCTGGTCGACCAGGAGAGGATCGGCGCCAACCCGCGCTCCACCCTGGGCACGGTCACCGACGCCAACGCGATGCTGCGCTCGCTGTTCAGCCGCCTCGGTACGCCGTACATCGGAGGGCCCACGGCCTTCTCGTTCAACATCCCGACGACCACTGTCGGCGGCGCGTCCGTGACCGAGTCGGGCAAGAAGAACGTGATCAAGCAGAAGGTGTACCTCGGCGGCATGTGCCCGGCGTGCGAGGGCCGTGGAACCGTGTCCGAGCTGGACCTGACCGCGATCATCGACGAGTCGCGGTCACTCGAGGAGGGCGCGATCCAGGTGCCCGGCTACACGGCCGACGGCTGGCTGGTGGCGGCGTTCAAGGCGGTCGTCCCCTCCGACGTGCCGGTCGGCTCGCTCACCGACGCGCAGAAGCAGGACCTGCTGTACGCCGAGCCGCGCAAGGTCAAGGTCGACAAGATCAACATGACCTACGAGGGCCTGATCCCGAAGATCCGCAAGTCGATGTTCGCCAAGGACCCCGACTCCCTGCAGCCCCACATCAAGGCGTTCGTCGAGCGCGCCGCCGTGTTCGGACCGTGCCCGACCTGCGACGGCACGCGGCTGAACGCCTCGGCCCGCACCTCCAAGATCAAGGGCGTCGACATCGGCGACGTGTGCCGGATGCAGGTCAGCGACGTCGCTGCCTGGGTGCGCACCATCGACGACTCGTCGGTCGCTCCGCTGGCGGCCTCGTTGCTGCACCTGCTCGACGCGCTGACCGAGATCGGCCTCGGCTACCTCTCGCTGGACCGGCCGTCGGGGACGTTGTCCGGGGGAGAGGCGCAGCGCACCAAGATGGTCCGGCACCTCGGCTCCGCGCTGACCGATGTCACCTATGTCTTCGACGAGCCGACGATCGGCCTGCACCCGCACGACATCGAGCGGATGAACCAGCTGCTGCTCGAGCTGCGCGACAAGGGCAACACCGTGCTCGTGGTCGAGCACAAGCCCGAGGTGATCGCGATCGCCGACCACGTCGTCGACATGGGGCCGGGCGCCGGGTCGCTCGGCGGCGAGGTGGTCTTCGAGGGCACGTACGCCGACCTGCAGGCCGCCGACACCGCGACCGGTCGCGCGCTGGCCTATCGGGCGACGCTCAAGCAGACCGTGCGGGAGCGGACCGGTGTGATCGAGGTTCGTGGCGCGACGTCGCACAACCTCCAGGACGTCTCGGTCGACATCCCGACCGGTGTGCTGACCGTCGTGACCGGTGTCGCGGGCTCGGGCAAGAGCTCGCTGATCCACGGCTCCGTCGCCGGACGCGAGGGCGTGGTGGTCGTCGACCAGGCACCGATCAAGGGGTCGCGGCGGAGCAACCCGGCGACGTACACCGGTCTCCTCGAGCCGATCCGCAAGGCCTTCGCGAAGGCGTGCGGGGTCAAGCCGGCGCTGTTCAGCGCC
This sequence comes from Nocardioides montaniterrae, assembly GCF_054782655.1. Lineage (NCBI taxonomy): Bacteria > Bacillati > Actinomycetota > Actinomycetes > Propionibacteriales > Nocardioidaceae > Nocardioides > Nocardioides montaniterrae. The sequence continues at coordinate 283,587 of NZ_BAAGSB010000003.1, forward strand.
AACTCCGAAGGCGCCTGCCCGACCTGCAACGGCGCGGGTGTGATCGTCACCGAGCTCGGCTTCATGGACTCCGTCTCGACGCCGTGCGAGGACTGCGGCGGCAAGCGGTTCCAGGCCTCCGTGCTGGAGCTGCGCTGGGGCGGGCTGAACATCGCCGAGGTGCTGGACCTGCCGGTGACCGAGGCCCTCGCCTTCTTCTCGCCGGGCGGGACGGCGGTCCCGGCCGCGGCCTCGATCCTGTCCCGGCTGTCCGACGTCGGGCTCGGCTATCTCCGTCTCGGCCAGCCTCTCAACACGCTCTCGGGCGGCGAGCGTCAGCGGGTCAAGCTGGCCATGAGCATGAAGGGCGAGGGCGGCGTCTTCATCCTCGACGAGCCGACGACCGGCTTGCACCTCAAGGACGTCGACAACCTGCTCGGTTTGCTCGACCGGCTCGTCGACGCCGGCAAGACCGTCATCGTGATCGAGCACCACCAGGCCGTGATGGCCCACGCCGACTGGATCATCGACCTCGGGCCCGGCGCCGGCCACGACGGTGGCCGGGTAGTCTTCGAAGGCACGCCGGCCGACCTCGTCGCCGCGCGTTCCACCGTGACCGGCGAGCACCTCGCGGCGTACGTCGGCGGCTGAATTCATTGCCGTTTGGTCACAAACGGCAATGAAACCGGCCCCAGAACTGCGCTTTGTGCCCAAACGGCAACAGCTCGGCGGCTCAGCTCGGCTCGACGAAGATCCCGCGAGTGCGGTCCTTGACGACGTGGCCCGCAGGGAAGACACGGCCACTCATGGCGACGTGGACACCGGGCGGCAGCAGCTGGAGGGCGACGGTCGCTGCGCCGAGGTTGTACGCCGCGTCGCTGGTCCGCATCGAGGCCGGCTGCATCGCGCCGGTCAGGACGAGCACCTTGCTCGCGGACGCGGGGGAGAGGTGGGCCTGCAGGTAGGCGGCCGTCTCGGGCATGGTGTCGGTGCCGTGGGTGACCAGCACCAGGTCGCCCGACAGCGCGTCGACCGCGCCGACGAGGAGGTCCCGGTCGGCGTCGGTCATGTCCAGGCTGTCGACGGCGACCACCGAGGCGACGTCGTAGGTCAGGTCCGTCAGGACCGGCGCGACCAACGACCCGAACGACGGCGGTCCGATCTCGAGCTCCCCGGAGATGCCGTACACCTTATCGATGGTGCCGCCGGTCGCGAGGACGTGGATGTGGGGCATGGGTCCACGCTATCGGCGGCACGATGCGCGGAGGTCTCCGCAGCGTGAGAACAACGTGTTCTCACGCTCCAGCCAGGTCGCGCGGATCCGTCACGCGCCGGCGTACGCCCGGGACCGGCGAAGACGACGCCGGCGCAGCGTCGCCGGGAGCGTGAGGACCAGGCCGAGGGCGATCCCGATCAGCGCGCCCATGCCGTTGGCCTCGAGGTCGCGACCGTCGGGGACGCGGCCGGGGATCCAGTGCTGGGCGTACTCGATGCCACCGGTCATCGCGAACGAGGCGAGCGCGGCGATCCACCAGCCGCCCGCGCCGAAGAGCAGCAACAGGAACACTCCGACGGGGACGAAGAGGGCGATGTTCGCCAGGTGCTCCATGCGCAGGTAGTCGATCGACGTGGCGTACCCGCGCCGGTGCAGCGCGTCGAGCAGCCGCACGAAGAGATCGGTCGTCGGCGTGACCGACGACTGCGGCGACAGCGTCAGCCAGCCGACGAGCACCAGGTAGGCGCCGGTCACCAGGCTGAGGAACGGGTGGCGGTGGAGCATCCGTCCAGTGTGCCCAGCGCGTGGTTGGACCCAACGTGTGACCCATCACGGGCCGAGGGATGACGGCGCACTGCCGCGAGCCACCGTCAGCGCGACGAGATGCCGTCGTACATGACCCGCAGGATGGCCTCGCTGAGGCGCTTCTGGTCGGCAGCGTCGGGGTTGGCGATGCCCGCGAGCATCGAGCCGAGGATCATCCCGTTGATCGCGCGGGCGGTGCCGTCGATGTCGAGGTCGGCGCGCAGGTAGCCCAGCCGCACGCCGTGCTCGAGGTAGCCGGCGGTGAGCGTCGCTGCCGCCTCGTGGAAGCCCAGGACCTTCTCAGCCATCGCCGCATCGATCCCTGGCGCCTCGAGGATCAGCATCCGCGGCACGCGGGGGTCCTCGAGCATGATCCGGGCGAGCGCGGCGCCGATGCGCGCCGACTGGAGCCGGTAGTCGTCGAGGGTGTCGACCGCGTCGGGCGCGTTCTCGGCACCAAGCGCGCCGACGACCTGACCGAGGACGTCGTCGATGACGTGCTCGACGATGTCGCGCTTGTTCTCGAAGTAGCGGTAGAAGGTGCCGTGCCCGATGCCCAGCCGCGCGGCGATGTCGGCGATGCCGGTGCCGTGGTAGCCACGCTCGGCGAAGCAGGCGAAGGCCGCGTCGATGATCTCGCGGCGCGTCTCCTGCTTGCGGCGCTCGGCACGCGAGGGCGCGGCCGCCTCGGTCGTGGACATGGGACCAGCCTATTGTCCGTCGCCCGGAAATGACATAGCGTTCCGGTACTGACATTCCATTCCGCGAGGATCTTCATGACCAAGCGCGCGCTGGCCATCGGCTGCGGCGGCACCCTCGGATTCGCCTGGACCGCCGTCGCCCTCGACGAGGTGCAACGAGCCCTCGACTGGGACGTCCGCGAGGCGGCAGTGCTGGTCGGCACCTCGGCCGGCTCCGAGCTGGTCGCCGCGCTCGGCAGCGGCCGCACACCTGCGGACCTGCTCGCGGCGCTGGACGGGGAGGAGGGCGCCGACCCTGTTCTTGCCCGCCACGTCGCGGCCCACCCGGGCATGATCCCGCCGCTCCCGTTCCCGACCCTGCCCGGCACCGGCCTGGTGAAGGCCGGCCTCCGCAACCGCTCGACGTACACCGCGCTGGCGGGGCTGTTGCCCCGGGGGAGGGGCGACGCCACGTTCCTGAGGGAGTACGGCGCCGCCCTCGCCGATCCCACGACAGGGTGGGTCGCCCATCGCGCGACCTGGATCGTCGGGACGGACACCCGGAGCGGCGAGCGGGTGGCGTTCGGGTCGCCGGGCACTCCGCAGGCCGAGCTCGCGGACGCGATCGCCGCGTCCTGGGCGATCCCGGGCTGGTTCCCGCCCGTGCCGATCGGGAATCGCAGCTTCGTGGACGGTGGGTCGAGCTCCTCGGTCTCCGCCGACCTGCTGCTCGGCGAGGACGTCGACGAGGTGGTCGTGCTCGCCCCGATGACCACGCACGGGGGAGTGCCCGGCCGCGGTGCGAGCCGCGTCGAGCGGCTGCTGCGCCGCCAGATGACCGCCGGTCTCGACCGTGAGGTCACCGCACTGCGCCGCGCGGGCATCCGGGTGATCCGCGTCGAGCCCGGTGCGGCGGAGCTGGACGCCATGGGCGCCAACTTCATGGACCTCCGCCGCCGTCCGGCCACCTTGGCCGCTGCCCGCAAGGCGCTGCCCACCACCGTCGCGACCGCGGTCGCGGTCTCGACAGGCTCGACCACCGAGGAGAAGACCACCGCATGACCCACCACGAGGTCGTCATCATCGGCGCCGGCATCTCCGGCATCTGCGCCGCGATCAAGCTCCGCGAGGCCGGCGTCACCGACGTCGTCGTCCTGGAGAAGGGCGACAGCTTCGGCGGCACCTGGCGCGCCAACACCTACCCCGGCTGCGCGTGCGACGTGCCGTCGCGGCTCTACTCCTTCAGCTTCGCGCAGAGTGCCGACTGGTCGCGGGTCTACGCCGGGCAGGCAGAGATCAAGGAGTACGTCGAACGCGTCGCCCGCGAGCACGGCGTCGACGAGGTCACCCGGTTCGGCGTACGCATGGACGAGGCCGCCTGGGACGGCGCGCGCTGGCAGCTCACGACCAGCGACGGACCGATCAGCGCGCGTTTCCTGATCTCCGCCGCCGGGCCGTGGGACGCCCCCAACATCCCGGACATCCCGGGCCTGGCCGACTTCCCAGGCGCCGTCTTCCACTCCGCGCAGTGGGACCACGACTACGACCTCACCGGCAAGCGCGTGGCCGTCATCGGCACCGGCGCCTCCGCCGTGCAGTTCGTGCCCGAGATCCAGAAGCAGGTCGCGCACCTGAGCCTGTTCCAGCGCACCGCCCACTGGGTGCTGCCCAAGGCGGACCACGCCGTGCCGTCGCTCGAGAAGCTGGCGCTGCGCCACGTGCCGCTGCTCAGCCGCTCGATGAAGCGGGTCGAGTACGCCGCCATGGAGCTGCTCGGTCGCGGCTTCCGCCGCCCGAAGCCGGTCATGGCCGCGATGCAGAAGGTCGCTGAGGGCTACCTCCAGGCGGTCGTCCGCGACCCCGGGCTCCGGGCCAGGCTGACGCCCGGCTACGCCATGGGCTGCAAGCGGATCCTGTTCTCCAACAACTGGTTCCAGGCGCTGCAGGAGCCCAACGTCGACGTCCTCGCCACCGGCGTCCAGGAGGTCCGTGGCGACGTGGTCATCGGTGCCGACGGAAGCGAGGCGGAGGTCGACGCGATCATCCTCGGCACCGGCTTCCACATCCTCGACATGCCCGTCGCCGACCACGTCCGCGGCGCCACGGGGGAGACCCTCGCCGAGCGGTGGAAGGGATCGCCCGAGGCGTACCTCGGCACGGTCGTCCCCGGCTTCCCCAACGCGTTCATCCTGCTCGGGCCCAGCCTCGGCACCGGGCACACCAGCGCGTTCCAGATCGTCGAGGCGGTGACGGCGTACGTCGTCGAGGCGATCGGGCACGCCCGGGGCGCCGACGTCACCCTCGACGTACGCCCCGAGGTGCTGCGGGAGTACGTCGACGCCGTGCAGGCCGCCCTGGAGGGCACCGCCTACAACCAGGCCGAGTGCAACAGCTACTACCGCGACGCCAACGGCCGCAACAGCTTCGCGTGGCCGTGGTCGAGCAGCGCGCTCGCCCGGCAGTTCGCCACGTTCGACCCGACCGTGTTCGCGGTCTCCGCACGCACCACCGACGAGGAAGAGGTCTCGGCATGAGCCGCTACCCGAAGATCCAGCTCAACGGCGCGCTCGTCGCGATCACCGGCGGCGCGCGAGGCATCGGCCTGGCGACCGCGAAGGCGTGCGTGGCGAAGGGGGCGCGCGTCGCGATCGGCGACCTCGACGTCGAGCTGGCCACGACGGCGGCCGCGGAGCTCGGCCCGACAGTGACCGCGCACCCGCTGGACGTGAGCGACAAGGACTCGTTCGAGGCGTTCGTCGCCGCTGCCGAGGCGGCCCACGGCACCCACGTCGAGGTGCTCGTCAACAACGCCGGCATCATGCCCAACGGCGCCTTCCTCGACGGGTCCGAGCGCATCGACCGCCTCCAGTTCGACGTCAACGTGCACGGCCCGATCCACGGCATGCGGGCCGTGCTCCCGGCGATGACCGAGCGGGGCCACGGCCACGTCGTCAACGTCGCCTCGCTGGCCGGCAAGTTCCCGCTCCAGGGGCTCGCGGTCTACAACGCCACGAAGTTCGCCGCTGTCGGCCTGACCGCCGCCGTCCGTCTCGAGATGGCCGGCACCGGCGTCAGCGTCACCTGCGTGCTGCCCAGCGCGGTGCGCACCGAGCTCAGCTCGGGCATCGACCTGGGCGTGCTCCCGACGGTCGAGCCGGAGGACATCGCCGATGCGATCGTCGGCTCGGTCCGGTCGCGCGCGGCCGAGATCGCGGTGCCGTCGTACGTCGGCTTCGCGACCAAGACCGTCCCGCTGATCCCGGAGGGCGCCGTCCGGCTGATCCGTAGGCTCGCCCACGACGACGCGGCCATCAACCGCGTCGATCCGACCGTCCGCCAGCGCTACCTCGACCGGGTGGAGAACCAGTGATGCAGACCCAGCACGACGCGATCGTCATCGGGGCCGGCTTCGGCGGCATGGGCGCCGCGATCCAGCTCCAGCGCTCCGGGTACGACGACCTGCTCATCCTCGAGCGCGAGGACGACCTCGGCGGCACCTGGCACGTCAACCACTACCCGGGCCTCGCGGTCGACATCCCCAGCTCGACGTACTCCTTCTCCTTCGAGCCCAACCCGCACTGGAGCAGGCTGTTCGCGCCCGGCGCCGAGCTCAAGAGGTACGCCGAGCGGGTGGCCGACAAGTACGACCTCCGCCGGCACATGCGGTTCGGAGTGGCCGTCGAGAGCGCGGCATGGGACGAGGGCGCCCAGCACTGGACCGTGACGACCCGCGACGGCGAGACGGCCACCGCGCGGTTCCTGGTGACCGCGACCGGCTTCCTCTCCCAGCCCAAGCTGCCCGACATCGAGGGCATCGAGGAGTTCGCGGGCAAGGCGATCCACACCGCGGCCTGGGACGACGACTACGACCTCACCGGGAAGCGCGTCGCCGTCATCGGCACCGGCGCCACCGCGGTCCAGCTGATCCCCGCGATCGCCGACACCGTGGCCGAGATGACCGTCTACCAGCGCACGCCGATCTGGGTGAGCGCCAAGCTGGACGGCCCCGTCCCGCGCGCGGTGCGTGGTGTCTTCGAGAAGGTGCCGGTCACGCAGAAGGCCGCACGCCTGGTCGGTACGTCGATCCTCGAGGTGATGATGGTGGCCGGCGTCCTGCACTACGGCTCGATCCCGGCAGCGCACAAGATCGGCGAGCGCGCCTGTCGGGCGCACCTCAAGCGCCAGGTGAAGGACCCCGAGCTGCGTCGCAAGCTGACCCCGGACTACTCCTTCGGCTGCAAGCGTCCGACGTTCTCCAACACCTACTTCCCGACCTTCACCTCGGGGAAGGCGCGGCTCGAGACGGCATCGATCGCGCGGATCGAGCCGGACGCGATCGTGACGACCGAGGGCGACCGGACCGAGATCGACGTGCTGATCTGCGCCACGGGCTTCGACCTGTGGGAGACGAACTTCCCGGCCATCCGGGTGATCGGGCGGGGCGGGCGCGACCTCGGCCGGTGGTGGCGCGAGACCCGGTTCCAGGCCTACGAGGGCATCACGGTGCCGCGGTTCCCGAACTTCCTGTGCCTGAACAGCCCCTACTCCTACAGCGGCCTGTCGTACTTCACGACGATCGAGGCACAGATGAAGCACATGGCCCGGCTGCTGGCGCACCTGCAGGCGCAGGACGCCGCGACGTTCGAGGTCACCGAGGAAGCCAACGACACGTTCCTCGCGCGGATGCGCGAGCTGCTCGGTGACAGCGTCTTCGAGCTGGGCGACTGCTCGACGTCACGCAGCTACTACTTCAACCAGCACGGTGAGGCGACCCTGCTGCGCCCGACATCGACGATCAACGCGCACCGCGAGGCGGGGTCGTTCCCGCTCGAGGACTACTCCCTGGCGTGACCCGCGTGCCGGTTTGACCAGCACGGTCGACCGAGGTGCATGATGTGAGTCACACGGCCGCGCACCCTTGCGGACGTGGAACAACGGGGCCGCCCCACCACGGCGGCCCGCACATCTCCGGACGGACCATCCGCACCGCCCGGCGTACGCGAGGAGCCACCGCATGTCCGCAACCGTCAGCACCCTGAACCCCGAGCAGGTCCGCCCCGCAGGATCGGTCTTCGACCGCCGCGACGAGCTGGCCTCGGCCGCACACGAGCAGGTCGTCTTCTGCCACGACCGAGCCAGCGGCCTCCGGGCGATCATCGCCCTCCACGACACGACCCTCGGTCCGGCGCTCGGCGGCACGCGCATCTTCCCGTACGCCTCCGAGGCCGACGCCCTGACCGACGTGCTGCGCCTCTCGCAGGGCATGACCTCCAAGTCCGCGGCCGCCGGCATGGAGCTGGGCGGCGGCAAGGCCGTCATCATCGGCGACCCCGCGGTGATCAAGACCCGCGAGCTGCTGCTGGCCTACGGCCGGTTCATCGACGGCCTCGGTGGTCGCTACGTCACCGCGGGCGACGTCGGCTCGACCGCCGACGACCTCGACGTGGTCGCCGAGTCCACGCGCTGGGTGGTCGGCAAGAACAAGGGCGGCACGGGCGACAGCGGCTACTCCACGGCGTACGGCGTCTTCTGCGCGATGCGGGCCGCCGCCGAGCACAGGTACGGCGAGGCCGGGCTGGCCGGCCGCACCGTCGGTGTCGAGGGCGTCGGCAAGGTCGGCGCACGGCTGGTCGGCCTGCTCGCGGCGGCCGGCGTCGCGCGGATCGTGGTCTCCGACCCGAACGAGCTCGCGGTCGCGCAGCTGACCTCCACGCTGGCCGACGTGCGTGCCGTGCCGGCCGCGATCGACCAGGACGTCGACGTCTACGCACCCTGCGCGCTCGGTGCCTCGTTGACGCCCGACACCGTGGCGAACCTGCGCGCCGACATCGTCTGCGGTGCCGCCAACAACCAGCTGCTGACCCACGACGTCGACGGGTTGCTCCACCAGCGCGGCATCCTGTGGGTGCCCGACTACGTCGCCAACGCAGGGGGAGTGGTGCAGGTCGGCGGCGAGCTGTACGGCCACAGCCGTGACGAGGTGGAGGCGAAGATCGGGGCGATCGGCGCGACCACCCGCGAGATCCTGGCGATGGCCGAGGACCTCGGCACCACCACGGGAGCGGCCGCCGACGCCGTGGTCGAGGCCCGCCTCGCCGCCCGCCGCGCGGAGCTCGGCCGATGACCGCGGTCTTCGAGCCCGGCACCGTCTTCGACGCCTACGACCTGGCCGACCGCTATCGCGTCGGCGCCGGTCCGGTGCTGCTCACCGGCGTCCAGGCGATCGCGCGGATGCTCGTCGAGCAGCGAGCGCTGGACCGGCGCCACGGCCTGCGCACCGGCACCTTCATCTCCGGCTACCCGGGCAGCCCTCTCGGCGGCCTCGACCAGCTGCTGCTCAGCCTCCCCGAGGAGATGGCCGACGCGGACATCACGGTCGTTCCGGGCCTGAACGAGGAGCTCGCGGCGACCGCCGTGTGGGGCTCCCAGTCGGCGGTCACCCTCGACACCTCGCGCTACGACGGCGTCACCGGCGTCTGGTACGCCAAGGGGCCGGGCGTCGACCGGGCGCTCGACTCGCTGCGCCACGCCAACATGTACGGCGTCCACCCCCAGGGCGGCTTCCTCATGCTGGTGGGTGACGACCCCGCCGCGAAGTCGTCGACCGTCCCGGCGGTCAGCGAGCGCACGCTCGCCTCGCTGGGGATCCCCGTGCTGTTCCCGCGCAACGCCTCGGAGATCGTCGAGTACGGCATGGAGGGCATCGCGATGTCGCGTGCCTCGGGCTGCGTCGTCGCGCTGAAGATCGTCGCCGACGTCGCGGACGGCGCCTGGGTCGTCAACCCCGAGATCGGCGTGATCGACCCGGTGGTCCCGGCGGTGTCGTGGGAGGGGAAGCCCTTCACCTACGAGCCCACCAAGATCGAGCTCTACCCCGACCGGATCGTCGGCGCCGAGAACAAGCTCTACGGCCCGCGGATGGCGGTCGTGAAGGCGTACGCCGCCGCGAACAAGCTGAACCGGATCGACGTCCGCGCGCCGGGCGCGAAGGTCGGCATCGTCGCCTCGGGCAGCTGCTACGACTCGATGCGGCAGGCGCTCACCGACCTCGGCCTCATCCACGAGTCGCTCGAGACGGCCGGCATCCGGGTGCTGCGGCTCGGGATGATGTGGCCGGTCGAGCCGACGATCGTCGACGAGTTCGCCGACGGCCTCGAGGAGATCGTGGTCGTCGAGGACAAGACCGCCTTCATCGAGCAGGGGATCCGCGAGCTGCTCTACGGCCGTGTCCACGCACCCGCCATCATCGGCAAGAGCGACGCCTCCGGCGTACCTCTCGTGCCGTACGACGGCGAGCTCACCGCCGGTCGCCTGGCAGCTCCGCTCCGCCGGGCGCTCGCGGGCCGGGTCGAGATGGCCCCACCGCCGCCGACGCGCATCGACCTGCCGCTGCTGTCGACGTCGCGCACGCCGTACTTCTGCTCGGGGTGCCCGCACAACCGCTCGACGGCTCTCCCCGAGGGATCGATCGGGGGTGGCGGCATCGGCTGCCACACCCTCGTCACGGTCTCGCAGCGCGAGGACAGCGCGGTCACCGGCATCACCCAGATGGGCGGCGAAGGAGCGCAGTGGATCGGGCAGGCGCCGTACGCGCGTGCCGAGCACACCTTCCAGAACGTCGGCGACGGCACCTTCTTCCACTCCGCCCAGCTCGCCGTGCAGGCATGCGTCGCCGCGGGCGTCGACATCACCTACAAGCTGCTGCACAACGACGTCGTGGCGATGACCGGTGCGCAGAAGCGCCAGGGGGCGGTGCAGATGGCGCAGCTGACCCACAAGCTGGTCAACGAGGGTGTGGCCAAGGTGATCGTCTGTGCCGACGAGCCGGGTCGCTACCGCAAGCGCGATTTCCCCCGCGGCGTCGACCTGTGGCACCGCGACCGCCTCGACGAGGCCCAGCGCGTGCTGCGGGAGATCCCGGGCGTCACCGTGCTGGTCTACGACCAGCACTGCGCGGCCGACGCGCGCCGCCAGCGCAAGCGCGGCACGCTCCCGACGCGCACGAAGCGGGTCGTGATCAACGAGGCCGTCTGCGAGGGCTGCGGTGACTGCGGTGTGAAGAGCAACTGCCTCTCGGTGCAGCCCGTCGAGACCGAGCTCGGCCGCAAGACCCGGATCGACCAGACCGGGTGCAACACCGACTACACCTGCGTCGACGGCGAGTGCCCGTCGTTCGTCATGGTCGACACCGATCCGTCGGCGAAGGTCGCGAGGAAGAAGTCACCCGAGCCGCCTGCCGTGGCGTCGCCCGACCGCGCCCCGCTGACGCGGACGTACGGCGTCTTCATGGCCGGCATCGGCGGTACCGGCATCGTCACCGTCAACCAGGTGCTCGCGACCGCCGCCCTGCGCGCCGGCTTCGGGGTGGAGTCGCTCGACCAGGTCGGGATGAGCCAGAAGGCCGGTCCGGTGACCGCGCACCTGCGATTCGGGCCCGGCCAGGTCGAGCCGTCCAACCGGGTCACGCCGGGCGCCGCCGACACGCTGCTCGGCTTCGACCTGCTCACGCTGGCCGAGGGCAAGAACCTCGCCTACGGCTCGGCGTCGGCGACCAGGGGAGTGGTCTCGACGAGCCACACTCCGACCGGTCCGATGGTCTACGACAAGTCGGTCGCCTATCCCGGTGACTCCGAGCTGCTCTCGCGCCTGGAGTCGGTGACGTCCGAGGTGGTCGCGTTCGACGCGATCGGTGCCGCCGAGGCGCTGTTCGGCAGCAACGCCGCCGCGAACTTCCTGCTGGTCGGCGCCGCCTACCAGGCCGGCGCGCTGCCGATCCCGGAGGAGGCGATCGAGGAGGCCATCGGCATCAACGGTGTCGCCGTCGCGGCGAACGTCGCGGCCTTCCGCTGGGGCCGGGTCGCCGTCGCCGCGCCGGACACGTTCGCGGCCGCGGTCGCGCGACCGACGGCGAAGGCTCCGGTCGAGGTCCCAGCGCTCGCGTCGTCACCGCTGTCCGGAGAGGTACGCCGGATCGTGGGGGAGCGGGCGCCTCGCCTCGTCGACTTCCAGAACATGGGTGTCGCGACGGCGTACGTCGAGACCATCGAGCAGCTCTGGCAGGCCGAGCGTCGCGTCACCGATCGGACGACGTTCACCGAGACGGCTGCACGCCAGCTGTTCAAGCTGACGGCGTACAAGGACGAGTACGAGGTCGCACGGCTGCTGACCGATCCCTCCGCACTGGACGCCGTCCGCGAGCAGGTGCCGAACGGGACGCGGATGGTCCTCAAGCTCCGCCCACCGATGTTCGGGCGGATCCTGGGGGAGCGGAAGATCTCGATCGGCCCGCGGCTCGTGTGGGTGATCCGGCTCCTGGCGACGCTCAAGTTCCTGCGCGGCACGGCGTTCGACCCGTTCGGCCGGATGCACGTACGCCGCCTCGAGCGCGCGCTCGTCGCTCACTACCGCCAGCTGCTGGAGTCGCTCTGCGACGGGCTGGACGGGTCGACGTACGACCGCGCCTGCCGGATCGCCGGTCTGTCGGACGTCGTCCGCGGCTACGAGTCGGTCAAGCTCCGCAATGTCGAGGCATACCGCGAGCTGCTGACCGCCGAGGGCCTCAGCGCCGACTTCTGAGGACTCAGGCTGTCGTCGGCCGCTCGAGGCGGAACACCTCGGGCGGCCGGCCCCACTCGTCACGGCCGAGCCGGGAGAGGGGCTGGAGCAGGCTCATCTCCGGGTAGCCGTCGACCAGGCAGTCGGCACGCAGGCTGAACGCGACCACCTCGCCGATGACCAGCACCGAGTCACCCAGCGGAACGGTCCGGTGCAGCCGGCACTCGATCGCCGCCGGCGACGCGGCGACGTGCGGAGGGGAGACGGAGTCGCTCGGCGACATCGTTATGTCAAGCTGTGCCGATTCGTCGACCTCGTGACCGTACGGCGCGCTCGAGGCGTTCACCTGCTCCAGCAACGGCTCACTGGCGAGGTTGACCACGAACTCCTCGGTGGCCTCGACGTTGGCCAGCGTGTCCTTGGCGCCGACGGACGTGAACGCGACCATCGGCGGATCCGTCGACACCACGGTGAAGAACGAGTGCGGCGCCAGGTTGCCGACGCCGTCAGCGTCGACGGTGCTCACCCAGGCGATCGGCCGCGGGACGACCAGGGCGCCCAGGAGCTCGTACGGATGCGTCTGTGGATCACCGACCCTGCGGATGATGCGTTCCGAGTCGCTCATGCAGCCACCGTAGCGAGAACCTCGAGACGTTCCTCGCGGACAAGCTGCTCAGGATCGTCTGAGCGAACCAGCGGCGCTGCGTCGACTCCAGAAGCCGCGGTTTGGTGACAAACCGCAGTGAAACCGGCGCAGGAACTGCGGTTTGTCACCAAACCGCACCACTTCCGGCCCTCGGTTCCGGACTGGTCACGAGACGTGTTGATGTGGGACGAGTAGCTGCCGCCGATGCGGACTATTCAACCGCGTTTGGCGCGGAAGGCCTTCGGGCCGTTGCGCACGCCCATTGCGAGGGCGGTGCGCGCCCAGGACCGGTTCGGGTCGGGGTCGCGGCCGGAGCCGATACGGTGCAGCTGATCGGTGTGCCACGACAGGTCGAGGGCGCCGTCGACCTGCTTGAGGTTGACGACCTTGCTGAGCAGTGGACGCAGCCCAGCCTTGACGTTCGCACTCGGCAGGGTGTCCTCGATGCCATTGAGCACCTGAACTGGTGCCTCCGGGATCACGCAGGTGGGGCGGCCCAGGCCGACGATGTCGCACTCGCCGGAGGCAACCGCGGCCTGCATGGCGCCGGTCGTCCGGAAGCCACCCGTGACGGCGATCGGGACATCTCCGGCGATCTCACGCACCGTGGCGGCGTACTCCAGGAAGTAGGCTTCTCGCGCGACCGTGGACGCCCTTCTCATCACACCCATCATCGCCGGCGCCTCGTAGGAACCACCGCTGATCTCGATGAGGTCGATGCCCTCTGCTACGAGCTGGGCCACGACCTCTCGGGACTCGTGCTCGGTGAACCCACCGCGCTGGAAGTCGGCGGAGTTCAGCTTGATGCCGACAGCGAAGTCGGGCGTGGTCGCGACACGGACAGCCCTGAGCACTTCGATCACGAAGCGGCGGCGGCGCTCGGGATCCCCGCCCCAACGATCGCTGCGCTGGTTGCTCAGCGGAGACAGGAACTGCGTGATCAGGTACCCGTGGGCACCGTGCAGCTGCACGCCGTCGAATCCGGCGGACTCGGCGACGGCCGCCGCGGTGGCGTAACGCTCGATGATGTCGCGGATCTCGCTGTCCTCGAGCGCACGTGGCTTCATCGCGCCGGGGACCCGGGAGGCGATCGCACTGGGCGCCACGGGTCGGCTCTTCCCGACGAGCGCGTTCGCCTGGCGACCCGGGTGATTGATCTGCATCCACAGCGGAGTCTCAACGTCGCGGAAGCTGCCTGTCCAGTGCTTGAGAGCATCGAGGTGCCGGTCGTCCTCGATGACGACGTTGCCCGGCTCGCCGCGGTGGCGTCGGTCGATCATCACGTTGCCGGTGACGACGAGGCCGTAGCCGCCGGCGGCCCAGCGCGCGTAGAGGCGGCCGAGCTCCGGGGTGGGGGAGCCGTCGACGTCGCCGAGTGCCTCGCTGAGCGCGGACTTCATCAGCCTGTTGGGGAGCCTCTGACCGTTGCGCAGGGTCAGCGGATCGCCGAGCCCGGTCGTCGGAGTCACGCGCCGATCCTCTTCGAGGGCGACTTCGTCACGACCGTGGCCGGTGCCTTGAGCGACCGGGTCATAAGCTTCGAGGCCATCGCAAATGGTCGCTGATAGGCAGATCCCATGACCCGGACTACCAGGTCCACCGCGTGGGCATCGGCGCCGATCAGGACCTTGGCCCGGCGGCTTTTCACACCGCGCAAGATCTTCTCGGCGGCCTCTTCGGGCGAGGTACGAGTGAGGCGCGTGTCGAACAGCCGCTCGATGCCGGAGGTGTCGACGCCGTTGCTCCCAGTGGCGTTGTTGACGATGTTGGTCTTGATGCCGCCGGGATGGACGCAGGTGACGCCGACCGGATGACCAGCAATGAGCATCTCTTGCCGCAGGGACTCGCTGAAGCCGCGTACAGCGAACTTGGCGGCGTTGTAGGAACTCTGCGTCGGAACTCCGAAGAGGCCGAAGATGCTGGAGATGTTGACGACGTGTCCGTCACCGGAGGCGATGAGGTGCGGCAGGAACGCCTTGGTGCCGTTGACGACACCCCAGAAGTCGACATCCATCACCTTCTCGATGTCCTCGAACGGGCTGTCCTCGACAGTGCCGAAGATCGTGATGCCGGCATTGTTGATGACCAGGTTCACGCCACCGAAGTGCTCGACGACAGCGTCGGCGTACGCCAGGACGGCAACCCGATCGCGTACGTCCAGCACCTGGCTGTGCGGCGGTGCGCCGACGCGGGCGCAGAGCAGAGACGTCTCTTCGAGTCCTGCGGCGTCCCAGTCGCTGATGGAGATGCGCGCACCTGCTGCGGTCAGCGCGAGCGCGAGCGCGCGGCCGATGCCAGAACCGGCTCCGGTCACGACTGCGACCTTGTCGTGAAAGTCCTTCATCATGCGTTCCTTCGTTTGCTGTCGTCGGGGGCAGGTTCGATCGACGAGACGAATCCGGGTTCGACAACGCCGGCTTCGAGCCAACAATGGAGCTGGTCGCGAAGCCGCGACCCACTCAACATCGTGCCGCGATAAGGAATCTCCAAGCGCACCGCCGGTGAAGCCGAACCCTCGACGCGGACAGTGGCGGGCGCGACCTGGTCGACGTACGACGCCTCGGAGAGCGGCACCTCGTCATCACCCTGGCGGAGACGCATCCGCCGGCGCATGGAATCAAGCCCTGCAGCAGCGATTCCGACAGCATCCACCGGATCAGCGCTCAACGCCGTCAGGCTGGCGAAGGACTCGATGTACTCCGAGCGCCACGTCCTCGACGCCGAGACCTGTTCAGCCAGGTGAGGGTCCACAGACCGCACAGCGTCAGCGACGATACCGATCGCAGTCGCCGTAGAGGCTCGGGCACCCTCCACCAGCGCGGGAAGCACACTCCGAGCGGATGCGCGGCCTGGATCAAGCGAGCCTCCCGAGCACGGCCTGGGACTCGATCAGCCCCTCGTCGCTCGGCGCCTGGTGGTCGTCGAAGACGCGGGCGTACTGACGCGCGCGCAGTTCCAGGTGCGCTTCGGCCGGCTTGACGTACCCGTAGCGCTCACGGGCCTCGGCAGGGGTGAGCACGACCGGGTTCGCCGGCTCGATCTCCCGCCAGACCGGCTCCACGATGGCCAGGGTCGCGGGCGCGAGGATGCTGAGCAGCCAACGCTGGAGCGGGATGCTGCGGTGCAGGACCGCCATCATCATCTTCAGGATCAGCGTGATCGCAATGTCGGTGACACGGGACTGCCGGATGCCGGCGAGCGCGCGCATGTGGTGCGGCAGCGTCGCGACCGTTCCCTTGTAGATCAGCGCGTTCGCGATCGGCCGGATCAGGCCGAGGAGACCCTTGCGGGGGATGATCGCGTCGGCCCCGTTCAGCAGGTGCTTCATCATCCGCTGGGTGGCCTCGCTGGCAGCGAGCCTCGGACGCCAGGACTCGAAGTAGGCCTGCACCTCGGCGCGGGAGCGGGGGACGTCGGCCGGATCGCAGGTCTGGAACTCCGCGGCGATGGCGCACTCGGCCCAGTACTGGTTCACCTCGGCCTCGCTCAGCCTGCCCGGGCCGAACGTCTCGTACGCCGTCAGCACCGAGTGCCAGCCGGTGATGAGGATCCACAGCTGAGAGGCCGGGTCGTTGGCGTCGTACCGATTGCCACTGACCGGCTCGATGCCGATCGCCTTGGAGTGGATCTTGACCAGAACGTCGGCCATCTTCGAGACACTGCGGCTGTCGGCGAAGGCCACGGCCGCGAAGTACTGCACAGTCCGGGCGTAGCGCGTGTCAAGCCGGTCGTAGTTCGCTCCGGTGTTGTGGACCGCTGCAAGCAGGTTCGGATCGAGCTCCTCGATCGTCACCGCGCGCACGATCCCCATCAGCGGGGTCGTGGGGTAGCCCCAGACCTTGTGGGTGATCGAGTCCGGGCCGAAGAATCCGTAGTCCTCCGGCGTCTTGATCTCGCGGCGTGCCTTCGTCTTCGCGTGCTTCGTCACGTGCTTCATCGCTTGCTCCTTGCGGGCCGGGGGTTCGTAGGTCGTCGGGTGGGGGTCGGCTTCATCGCTCGAGCCAGGAGCGGAAGCTGGATGCCGTGGGGTGTCCAGCGGGCGCCGAGGCCGGACATGCGGACCATGCCGCCTGGTACGACGACGCGCCGGCCGCGCTCCAAGCCGTTGAGTGCGGCGCTCGCCACCGACTCGGTGGACACCCACATGGGCTTGGGCATGGTCTTCTTGATCGGTTGGTCACCGGCCACCTTCCAGAACTCCGTGCGGACCGGCCCCGGGCACAGCGCCGTCACCGTCACGCCGCGGACGGCCACCTCGTGGTGCAGCGCCTCGGAGAAGGTCAGCGTGTGCGCCTTCGCGGCGCTGTAGCCGGCCGACCAGGGCAGCGGCTGGAAGCCGGCGGTCGAGGCGACGTTGAGGATCGCCCCTGCCCGGTGGTCGATCATCTCGGGGAGGAACGACGAGGTGAGGTCGACGACCGCCTCGATCAGGACCCGGACCTGCTCCACCTCACGGTCTGCGTCGATGGTCGCGAAGTCGCCTCCAGTGGCGAAGCCCGCGTTGTTGACCAGGACCGAGACCCGGCGACCGCCCGCGCGGACGTCGGCGACCAGCTGGGTGCGCGCTGCGCGGTCGGCGAGGTCGCACGGGGCGACCTCGGCCTCGACGCCGTGCAGCTCGCGGATCCGCGCGGCCAGCTCGTCGAGCCGTTCCCGGCGTCGGGCGACCAGGGTGAGGTGGTGGCCGCGGGCCGCGAGCTGGAGCGCGAGCGCCTCTCCGATCCCGCTCGATGCGCCGGTGACCAGTGCGGTGGAGTCAGCGGTCGGTGCAGGGATGCCCATGGTCCGACCCCCGATCACGGGTTCATCGCGTAGCTGCCGGCAGTCGAGCGTGCCTCGGCCCAGACGCGGGCGGAGCGCTCGGCGTCGAAGGCGGGGCGACGCTGCATGGCGTTGGCGCCCCTCACCTGGGCGTTGGTCAGGGACGGCTTGCGGGTGAGCGTGACCGCGTGTGCGGAGATGTCTCCCACGAGCACCTCGAAGATGCTGTCCACGAGGTCAGTGTCGACCGCCCAGATCTTGGCCTGCTGCAGGATGAGGTCGCCGTACGCGATCGTGGTGAAGATGTCGCCGATGACCAGCAGGAGGTCCAGGTCGCGCATCTGCGCCTTGTCCAGCGGGGTCGTGCCGAGCAGGGCCTGGAACGCGTCGGCCTGCTCGAGCAGGAGCTTGACGTTCGGCAGGTGCGCCCACTCGGCGTACACCGCGCGCCAGTCGTGGAAGACGACCTTGCCCAGGCCCTCGGTCGGACCCTGATGCCACAGGTAGGTGTCGTCGGCGGTGTCGCGACGCCGCGGCGGCAGCTCCGGCGAGCGAGCGGCGAGCCTGGCGCCGAGCGGCTTCGCGGCACGGATCGCGGCGCGTGCGGCCTTGAAAGCGGGCGTGAACACCGCGTCGGGGACCTTGTCGGCCCTCCCGCGGACCGCGAGCAGGGCCAGGCTCGGATCGGTCGGGCTGAAGATGTAGTTCTGCAGGAACTTCAGCGACAGTGCCATGTTGAGGTGCACGGTGCCCTCGAGGCGTGGCAGACCCATCATCGCGACCGCGCCGACCGGGTAGTACATGTCGTTCTCGAAGCCGCGAGCCGCGATGCAGTCGGCGATCAGGTCGTAGACCTTCGCACCCTGGCGGCTGACGGTCATCTTCTCGATCGCGTCGAAGAGCAGGTAGCGACGGTCGTCGGCAGAGGCCGATCGCATGTAGTCGACGGCGCGCTCGGAGTACAGGTCCATGGCCTGGAGCCGGACCCAACTCTCGGTGAAGTTCGCGCGGACCTGGGCGAAGTCGGTCACCTTGGTGTCGAACAGCACCCGGTTCTCGGCGTGGGTCAGACCCTCGTGCCACACGTGCTGGGTGGCGCCGACGGACCCGAAGCCGATGTTGAACTTGCCGACGTTGACGGTGTTGATGGCCGCGTCGAAGGCCTCCGACCCGGCATGGATCACGTCCTCCTCCCGCACGGGGTAGTCCTCGAGGTCGAAGGCCGCAACGTAGATCTGGGAGTTGACGACGTTCTTGCGGAGCTTGTACGCCGGGTGCTGGCTGTCGACGACGAAGAAGACGTAGCCGTCCTGGGTCTTCGGACCGGTCGCGAGCCCCTCGACGCGACCGAAGACCGACACCATGCCCGCCTTGTTGCCGTTGCCGATGTAGTACTTGCCGCCATTGGCCCGGTAGCCGCCCTCACCGTCCGGAGTCAGCACCATGTCGGAGGTGTAGACGTCGGCGCCGTGCTCGCGCTCGGACAGACCGAACGCGAAGATCTCGCCGTCGTCGAGCAGTTGCGCGGCCCTGCGCTTGACCGCCTCGTTGCCGGTCTGCCAGATCGGGCCGAGGCCGAGGATCGTGACCTGCCAGACGTACCAGTAGGACATGCCGTAAAAGCCGAGGATCTGGCTGTACTTGGTGACCCGGGCCTCGTCCCAGCGCTTGTTCGGGTCACCGTCGGCCATCTCGGCCGGCGTGAGGAAGGTCGCGAAGACCTTCTCCTTCTTCTGGAACTCCAGGAACTCGGCGAACCAGACACGGTCGCGGTCCTGCTGCAGCAGCCAGCCCTTGCCCTTGCCCTCGAAGAAGGCGATGGTCGCCTCGAAGATCCGGCGGGTCTCCGCATCGAATTCGGCGAAGTCGGGCTTGTGCGGGTTGAGCAGTGACACGGGGACTCTCCATCTGGAAGGGGACGCGACCCACGTTAATACACCGATGTAGGATTTTGCTACAGTGACGTAGGAAACATCGCCGATCTAGGATCCCGTTCATGCCTGCCACTGCCCAGCGCCGTCCCCGTGAGCGAGCGTCCCACCTCGGGCCCGAACGACGGCGCCCGCAGGTCCTCGATGCCGCGCTGGCGATCGCGGTGCGTGACGGCATCGGCGCGGTGACGGTGGCTTCGGTCGCCGGCGAGATGGGCGTGACCCGCCCCGTCGTCTACGCGTGCTTCTGCGACCGCGTCGAGATGGTCGAGGCGCTCCTCGACCGCGAGACGTCAGCGCTGCTCGAGTCGCTCGTTGCCGCCCTGCACAGCTCTGGAGGGATCGATGACTCCGAACTGGCCTTCGTCAGCGGCTTCCAAGCCCTTCTGGCGACAGCGGCCGAGGCTCCCGACACCTGGCGGTTCCTGTTCACCGGCGACCCCGACCCCGCGGTCGCCGAGCGCTTCCGGGCTGCCAGGGCCCACCTCCAGGACCGGGCCACGCGGTGGATCGCGCCCGCCATGAAGCATTGGTGGCAGACAAGCGATCTCGAGGCGAAGCTCCCGGTTCTGATCGAGTTGTTCATGTCGTCGTGCGAGTCCGCAGTGCGATCGCTCCTCGACGAGCGGAACCAGTGGGACCGGAACGAGCTCGGCACCTTCGTCGGACAGGCCGTCCACCGGGCATTCGAGGGCGCCTGAGCGGCGCTGAACAACTGACGGCGGAGCCGCTCACCAATGCTCATCGCGGTGACGTGTTGACGAAGGGGAGTCGCCGAGGAAGGCCCATCCGCCAGCCCGGACGCGACGCGCGATGACAGATCGAGGCGAACCCGTCACCTGCGTCGATTCGGCAGGTCCGTCTGACCGCCGATAAGTGACATTATGTCAGATTACGGCGAGCCGAGGAGCGCGGCACGCAGTCGCGCCGTCGTACGTCGCTCCCCCTCGATGTCCCAGCACGGGTCGGGATCGTTGCCCTGCAGCCACGACAGAACCTGCCACGGCACGCCGTGCCCGCCGATCAGCTCGCGCGCACCGACATCGGCCACCCGGAGCTCGTCAGCAAGTCGGCACCAACCGACGACGCCGTCGACCGACTCGTGGATCAACCACGTCGGGGCGTCCCGCTCGCTGACGCAGGCGCAGAGCCACAGGGCGATCGGAATCTCTCCCGGAAGGACGGCGGGCGGCGGCAACAGCGCCTCGACCTCCCCGACCGCCGGATCCCAGTCCAGGTCAGCCATGCTGATTATTGTAGCACACGGATTCTCGGCGGGTGTCGTCAGCGCGACGTCAGCAGTTCCCGCCTCACGCGGCTCGTGCCAACCCGAGGTGGACGGCGAAGAAGGTGAGCAGACCGGCGGTCGTCCACCGTACGCCGAGATCGGCCCGCCGGCTGCGGCGTACGAGCCGAGCGACCTGGTCGGCGAGCAGCACCCAGACGCCGTTGATGGTCGCAGCCACGATGATCTGGACCAGCCCCAGCTGGACGACCTGTGCGGCCGTCGACCCGGAGCCCGGCGAGACGAACTGAGGCAGCAGCGCGCCGTACATCAGGGCCAGCTTGGGGTTGAGCAGGCAGGTCGTCAGGCCCATCACGTAGAGCCGGCGCACCGAGTGCTGCGGGAGCGAGGTGTCGGGGTCGAAGGCATTACGGCTGCCGCGGACCATGCCGAAGGCGAGCCAGATCAGGTACGCCGCGCCGAGCACCTTCACGACCAGGAAGAGCTCGGGCACGGCCGCGAAGAGCAGCGAGAGGCCCAACGCGGTGGCGAGGACGTAGAACAGGAACCCGGTGACCACCCCGGCCAGCGAGACCAGTCCGGCGCGCTTGCCCTGGGTGAGCGACCGCGACACCAGGTACATCATGTTCGGGCCTGGCGTGAGCACCATCCCGAACGCGATCGCGGCCATGCCGAGGGCTGCGCCGGTGCTGATCATGGGAGCCATTCAACCCGACCCGGGAGAACCCCGCCTCCGAGTTCTGCCCTCGAATCTCCCGACCGGCGTGCGCGCCGTCGACAGGGGTGGGCACCGAGCCTCGATCGCGCCACGGCCGGCATGGTTCGTTCGCCGATGCGCGGGTATGCCCGTCTAGGTAGGCGTTCGAGACGCATTCTCTAGGGGCATCGATGACGAGCTTGGCCGACCACGACTCGCCGTGGGACACGGACACCACGGCCGAACGCTTCGAACGCCTCTCCCGGGTGGCGATCGACGCTGCGGGCACGGAGGCGCCCCTGCCGGGCACGACGATCCGCGCCGTCGGGATCGTCGACATCCGGGCCGTGCTGCAGCAGCTCAGCGCCGAGGCGAGCGAGACGCTGTCGGTCCGCAGCTCGGTGACGGCCGAGTCCTTGGTCCTCAACCACGACACCAATGTTGCGCTGGCCGCCCTCGGCAAGCGGATGACCGGGCTGTTCGACTTCGCGACGACCGAACCGGCCGCGCGGGCCTGGCTCGCAGCAGCCACCAGCGCTAACTACCGCTACTGCCATGGTGCCGCCGGCCTCCAGTTCAAGACGTTCGATCGCAGGCTCCTGGTCGTCCCCGGTCCGCGGATCGACAGCGAGCCGAGCCTGCTGGCGATCACCGTTCCAGAGATCGTCCAGTCGGCGATGGCGCTCTTCCGCAAGCTCATGCGCAGCGGGTTCCCCGTCACGTCGTCCGAGCCGCCGACGGAGGGCTTCACCCCGCGCCAGTGGCGCATCGCGATGCTGATGGCCAACGACCTCGGCGACGAGGCGATCGCGCAGCGGCTCGGCGTCAGCCTGCGGACGGTGCGCTCCGACATCGCCGCCCTGATGCGCGCCCTCGGCGTCCAGTCGCGCTTCGCCGCAGGCATCCGCGTCAGCGAGCTGGGCATGGTCCAGGAGCCGTGGCCCGCGTCAGGGATCGGCGTACGCCGTCCCTCTGCGTGAGTGGCCTGCAGGTTGCTGCAATCGGCATTCCGCGCACTGGCGGCACCGGCGAGCATCGCGAAGACCACCCCCTTGAGAAGGAGATCGCCATGCACGCGCCACACCGCCTGCTGCTCCCCCTGTTCCTCGCCTTTGCAACGCTCGTCCTCGGCATGACGACGGCCCCGGCTCAGGCCGCGACCCTGAGTACCCGCCAGGTCCAGCTGAACCTCGCCGGGCTCGGCTATCTCAGCTACGCCGACGTCGACGGTGCTGCCGGGCCCACCACCTCGGGCGCCGTGAAGGCGTTCCAGAAGGTCCGTTGCATGGACGCCGACGGCGCCGCGGGGCCGCGCACGGGTGACCAGCTGGTCGCGGTGATGAAGCAGGTCCAGGCCAAGGTCGGCGTCACCGCCGATGGCCTCAACGGCTCGGGCACGAAGGCTGCCATCATCGCCTGGCAGAGGGCCCACGGCCTGACCGGCGACGGCATGGCCGGACCGGCGACCTTCAGGGCGATGGGCATCGCCCGCGCGCGGTCCTGCGGGGGCCCGATCGTCGGCGGCATCTACCAGGACTCCTCGAACGTGGCGTGCGCCGCGGGGACGACCAACCTCGGAATCAGGTCGGTCTACTTCTCGGGCACCGCGATCAACGCGCGGCTGTGCGCGATCCCCGGGTTCAGGAGCTCGAGCTCGGAGAGCCAGCCCGGAAACGCGTACTACGTCTCCGGCGCCAACGGGAACGTGATCGTCAACGCCCGCGCGTCGAACGCCATGCTGGGCATCTTCCTGACGGCCAAGAACAGCGGCCTGACCCTGTCGGCGAACAGCAGCTTCCGCACGATGGCGCACCAGCGCTACCTGTGCAGCACCAACAGCCTCTGCAGCCGCGGGGTCTACACCTACGTCGCGCGCCCCGGCTACTCCTCGCACCAGAGCGGTGTCGCGGTGGACTTCAACGGGACCAGCGTCAAGGGCGGTGGCTCGTGTGCGACGCGCGCGACCAACAGCAGCAGCGCTGTCTGGTCGTTCCTCGAGCGGAACGCACGCCGCTTCGGCTTCGAGCAGTACTCCGCGGAGTCCTGGCACTGGGATGCGCGGACCGACCTCAGCAACCGCTGCTGACCACCTGTGGACCTGCCGCCGGGAGCGGCTGCCCTTGAATCCCCCGGCCCAGCGTGTTCTGGTGGAAGGGACAGCCCCTCTCGGAAGGCAAGGAATGCTCACTCTCACCGACAACGCAACGAACATCGTCAAGTCGCTCATCGCACAGCCCGGAACCCAGGGCCTGCGCATCAGCGCCGAAGGCATGGCCGATGGCCTCGCGGTGTCGACCGCCGCCGAGGCCCACGCCGAGGACCAGGTCGTCGAGCAGAACGGTGCGACCATCTACCTCGACGAAGGCGCCGCCCAGCAGCTGGGCGACAAGGTCCTCGACGCCGGCGTCGACGAGTCCGGCAACCTGCAGTTCTCCCTCGACATGCAGGGCGACGCGGGCCAGCCGACCGCCTGATTCAGGAGTGCTCGCTCCAGTCCTCCGACTGGGTGAGCCGGAACAGGTAGAACAACGAAGGACCGACGAGGACGCCGGCCAGCCCGACCGCGACGAGAAGCCCCTCCAAGGTGGCTCGGGCGCCGGCGGCCTCGTTCAAGGTGAGCTGGTCGACCAGCAGCCAGGGGTACTGCCCCATCCCCCAGCCGGAGACCACGGCAGCGACCGCGACCACCGCGGTCAGGCGGGCAACGGCGTACCGGCGTCGCCACAGGAGGACCAGCGTGGCGACGCCGGCCATCGCCGAGGCGACGACGAGCGGGGCGGCGCGGCCCTCGAGGCCGTGGCTCAGCGTCCTCGCGTCGTGCTCCAGCGGCACCAGCGCCGCGAACACCACCGCACCGGTGGCCACCCCGACGCCGAGCGTACGCCGGCGCAGCGACTCGGCCAGGCCCTCATGAGCACCCCTCGCTGCGTCCGCGCACAGGAAGCAGCCGGCGAGGAACGCGCACGTCCCCACGGCGATCACGCCGCCGAACAGGGACGTCGGGTTGAGCCACGAGGACCAGACGTCGCCCTGGCCGGTCGCGGGCACGCGGCCCGAGGCAATGGCACCTGCGACGGTGCCGAGGAAGAACGGCGTGATGACCGACGACAGCGCGAAGACGACGCCGAACAGGCGCGCCTGGGCCAACGTGTCGGCGTACTTGCGGAACGCGAAGGCCGCACCGCGCAGCACGATGCCGAGCAGCGCGAGCAGCAGCGGCAGGATCAGCGTGCTCATCGCCGGCGCGAAGGACGACGGGAAGCCGGTCCACCACACCACCAGCACGTAGATCAGCCAGACGTGGTTGGCCTCCCACACCGGGCCGATGCTGTGGTCGACCAAGGTGCGTAGCTCCGCTCCCCTGCGCGAGCCACCGGCGGTGAGGTCGTAGAAGCCGGAGCCGAAGTCGGCCCCACCGAGGACGGCGTACGCGATCACGCCGACGAAGAGCGCCGCGGCGACCAGGATCGGGAGACTCATGCCGACGCCCCCATCTTCTCGGGGCCGTAGGGACTGGGCAGCTCGGCGTCGCCCTCGCGCCAGCGCCGGGCCATCGATCGCAGCACGACCACCGCTCCCCAGGTCATCAGCGAGTAGACGATGACCGACGCACCGAGCAGGAACCACAGGCGCCCGGTGTAGGGACCGACGGCGTCGGTGGTGCGGAGCACGCCGTACACGATCCAGGGCTGTCGGCCGACCTCGGTCGCGATCCACCCCATCTCGAGCGCGGTCATGGCGAGCGGGCCGGCGACGACGGCAGCCCGCAGGAACCACCGCTTCTCCAGCAGGTCCCTCCCCCGCTTGCGCTGCACCCAGAACAGCACTACCCCGGCCGCGAGCAACGAGCCGATCCCGACCATCGACTGGAACGCCCAGTGCGTCATCGTCACGGGCGGCTGGTCGTCCTTGGGGATCTGGTCGAGCGACGGGACGGGCTTGTCCCAGGAGTTCATCGCCAGCAGCGAGCCGAGCCGCGGGATCGAGATCGCCCCGTGCAGCTCTCCCCCACTGACCCAACCCCCGGCATGGAGCGGCGAGGGGCTCTCCGGCTCCGTCGCGGCCTCGAAGGCGGCGAGCTTGGCGGGTTGGCGGTCGGCGAGGCCGATGCCGAGGATGTGGCCCATGAACGGCTGCGTCACCGCAGCGATCGAGGCGAAGACGAAGGGCACCAGGAAGCCGATCCGGTGGTGGGCGTCGCGACGTCCGCGGAGCATGCCGACGGCGTAGACGCCGGCCACGGTGAAGCCGGTCAGCATGTACGCCGCGAGCCACATGTGGGCGAAGGCCAGGAAGGCATGGGTGTTGAACAGGACCTTCCACGGGTGGACGTCGGTGACCTTGCCGTCGACCAGCGTGAAGCCGACGGGCACGTTCATCCAGGCGTTGACCGCGAGCACACAGTAGGCGCCGACGATGCCGGTGATCGCCATCGGCAGCACCATCCAGACGTGCTGCTTGGCGGGCATGCGACCCCAGCCGTAGAGATAGATGCCGAGGAAGATGGCCTCCAGGAAGAAGGCGAGTCCCTCGAAGGCGAACGGCAGGCCGAGGACGTCGCCGTACTTGCCCATCAGGCCGGGCCAGAGGACGCCCATCTCGAAGCTGAGCACCGTTCCCGAGACGGCGCCGATCGCGAACAGCACCGCCGAGACCTTGGCCCACCGCTTGGCCAGGCCGAGCGCCACGGGATCGTCACGCCGGACTCCCCTCAGGTGCATCGCGAAGATCATCGCCGGGAAGGCGACGCCGAAGGCCGCCAGCACGATGTGCCAGCCCAGGGACAACGCCATCTGCTCACGAGCGGGAAGGAGTCCTGATGGTTCCGCGAGCATGCTGATCACACCAGCGAAGTTACGCCCCCGGACCCGAGAACTCCCACGCTTGTGAATGTATTCACGTAATCCGGACGATGCTCCCGCGCAAGGCCGAGCGCAGCGCCGCCGTCGCCGACGTCGCCGCAGGGCCGGGTGGTCGCCCGTCGCGGTGGTAGGGCGCGGTGATCGCGTTGCTGAGCACCTGACCGGAGGTCGTGATGATCGCGAGGCGCCACCGCCGCTCGCCGCGCCAGGGGCTGTCGGCCGGCACCAGCTCGACCCCCAGCACGTCGGCGGCCGCGATGCGCACAGGCCGGTAGAACCGGGACATCCGGCTCGTGGGCACGACGAGCTCGCGTACCCCGCGGGTGTCGTCGACGACGACCGGGCTGTGCAGGGACGACGCACGCCGGAGCCGCAGCAGGCCCCACGCGAGCACGACCGCGGCCAGCACGGCGACGGCGCCGTTCGGTGCCGTCACGATGCCGACGGTGGCCACGACGCAGTGCGCCACGGCGGTGAGGACAGGAGCCAGCCAGTAGGTGCCGGCACGGAAGGCAGCGCTCAGAACTCGACCTCCGCGGTCGGCACGACGGCAGCCGTGCGCCCGGGCGCCTTCTGGTTGGCCCACAGCCCGTTGAGGTGGTTGACCACCAGCTCGGGCGCCGGGAACTCGCCCCACTCACGAAGGTCCTCGGTCGTGTGCGCGTCGCCGACCAGCGTGACGTCGTACCCGCGGGTGAGGGCACCATGAATGGTGGAACGGATGCAGTAGTCGGTCTGCGCGCCGGCCACCACGAGATGCCCGATCCCCCGCTCGGCCAGGACGTCTGACAGCTCGGTGTCCTCGAAGGAGTCGCCGTACGTCTTGTGGATCCAGGGCTCGTCGTCGCTCGCGACGAGCTCGGGCACGTAGGTCCAGCCCTCGCTCCCCCGGACCAGCCCGTCGTCGGAGTGCTGCACCCACACGACCGGCACGCCGGCCTCACGAGCACGATCGACGAGGGTGGCGATGTTGGCGATGACCGGCTCGGAGTTGACCGAGGAGGCCATGACGTCATGCTGGACGTCGACGACGAGGAGAGCGGTGGCATCACGGCCGAGAGTGGACATGCCGACAACGTACGCCGGACCGCCGACAGTCACTTCTCAGCGCGGGACCTCCGCTGCGAGTAGCGGGCCGGCAGCAGCATCATGATCACCACGGTCAG
Source organism: Nocardioides montaniterrae (assembly GCF_054782655.1). Taxonomy (NCBI): domain Bacteria; kingdom Bacillati; phylum Actinomycetota; class Actinomycetes; order Propionibacteriales; family Nocardioidaceae; genus Nocardioides; species Nocardioides montaniterrae. The sequence continues at coordinate 310,911 of NZ_BAAGSB010000003.1, forward strand.
CACGAACGTCACGGGCACTGCGCTCAATGCCCAGACGAGGTCGTGCTCGGCGACGTACGCGCCCAGCCCACCACACGGTGCGAGGAGAGCGGATTGGGGCACGATCTGGGCGAGCTTGTCCTTCGTCGACATGGTGGTTCTCTGCCCACATCGCGCGTCGATGAATCCGCCGACAGAGCGCCAGTAGAGTCGGCACGTGCTCAAACGTGCCCTCGCCGGCGTACCGGCCCTCCTGCTCCTGCCCCTCATCGCGACCGCCGCCTGCGGCTCGAAGTCGAGCGACACCACCGATGCCGGTGGGACCCCGACGACGCCCGCGACCAGCAGCGCTGCCCCAGGACCGACGTCGCCCGCCGGTGCCACGACGTCCGCACCCCAGGCCGCAGGCACGACGTGCAACTACCCCTCCGACGGCTCCAAGTCGAAGGCGACGCCGCCGCCGGCCCGCGCGAAGGCGTCGGGCACCGTCCCGGCCGTCCTCCACACCACCGTGGGCGACCTGCACCTGAGCCTGGACGCCAAGGCGGCGCCCTGCACGGTCAACTCCTTCGTGTCGCTGGCCAAGCAGGGCTTCTACGACGGCAGCCACTGCCACCGCCTCGGGAACAGCCCCGGCTTCCAGATGCTGCAGTGCGGCGACCCGACCGGCACCGGCATGGGCGGCCCCGGCTACACCGTCCCGGACGAGATCACCGGCAGCGAGACCTACCCCGCCGGCACCCTCGCGATGGCGAACACGGGCCAGCCCAACTCGGGCGGCAGCCAGTTCTTCATGGTCTTCGGCGACACCCAGCTGCCGCCGAGCTACACCGTCTTCGGCACCTTCGACAAGGCCGCCATCGACACCCTCGACAGCGTGGCTGCCAAGGGCATCTCGAACCCCGGACCGGACGGCACGGGCGAGCCCAAGGAGCGCGTCGAGTTCCAGTCGATCAGCGTCGGCTGACCAGCTGCTCCGAGCGCTCCCAGAGCGATCGGGCCAGCTCGGCGTCCTCGGCGTTGCGCGAGCGTCGGGCCACGTCCGGCCAGCCGTAGAGCTCGGTCAGGCCGGACGGCCCGATGTAGGTGTTGCCGGGGACGTCCATCGTCGCGGCGTAGACGCTGTTCAGCGCGCCGCGCCAGGCCGGCATGCTGACCAGCCGCTGGCCGTGGTGACCGATCCAGGACACCACCGCGTTGCCGGTACCACTGGTGATGTTGCTGGCGGTCGCACCCGGGTGCGCGCCGACAGCACGCACGGGTGAGCCGGAAGCCCGCAGGCGCCGGTCCAGCTCGGTCAGGAACAGCAGACAGGCCAGCTTGCTCGCGGCGTACGCACCGAAGACCTTGTACGGGCGCCGCTCCCAGGCCAGGTCGTCGAGCTCGAGCACTCCCCTGCGGTGCTCGCGCGAGCCCGTCACGACGACCCGGTCGGTGATCCGCTGCAGCAGCAGGTTCGTGAGCAGGAAGTGGCCGAGGTAGTTGGCGGCGAAGTGCTCGTCCACGCCCTCGGGCGTCACCCGGTGAGGTACGCCGAGCACCCCGGCGTTGTTGACCAGGACATCGACGTCGCCGTCGAGGTCGTCGGCGAAGGCGCGCACCGAGTCGAGATCGGCCAGGTCGATGCGGCGTACGTCGACGCGCCCCTTGTCGTGGCCCGGGACCGTGCGCGCCGCGGCCTCGCCCTTGTCGACGCTCCGGCAGGCCAGCACGATCTCCGCACCGCGCGATCCGAGGATCTGGGCGACCGCCAGACCCACGCCGGAGTTGGCGCCGGTGATCACGAACCGGCGGCCGTGCTGCGGAGGTACGTCGGTCCATGGGCGCATGGCGGAAGGTTGCCACAAGCACGCGGCCGGCAGCTGCCCGGCGTGGAAGCCGGGTTGTGTCGGCGGTTCCTGTTTGGATGAACGCATGCTCGTCGTCGTGCTTCTGATCGGTCTCGTGGTCGGTGTCGTCATCGGCGGTCTGGTCGTGCACCAACGCGCCGGCGCCGCCCTCGTGGAGGTCCAGGGCGAGCTGGCGCAGGCGCAGGTCGAGGCGGTCGCGCTGCGCCAGCGCGCCGCGGCTGCCGAGGAGCTGGGCCGCGCCCAGCAGGAGCTCGTCGTGGCCCGGGTCCGCGAGCAGGAGGCGGACGCGCGTTCCGTGCTCCAGGCCGAGCTCGCCAGCGCCGGTGCCACCCTCGCCGAGCTGCGCGACGCGCTCGCCCAGACGCGCGAGCAGCACCGGCAGTACGTCGAGGACAACCGGCTCGCGCAGGCGGCGCGCGAGAAGGGCGAGCAGGGCCAGACCCAGGTCCTCAAGACCCTCGCACCCGTCGTCGAGCACCTGCGGACGATGCAGAGCAAGGTCGACGACCTCGAGCGGGCCCGCGTCAAGCAGCACACCGAGCTGGCCCAGCAGATCCAGCACACGCAGCGCTCCGTCGAGGAGTCGCGCAAGGCCGCCGACACGCTGTCCTCGGTGCTGAAGAACAACGCCGTGCGTGGCGCGTGGGGAGAGACCCAGCTGCGGACCCTCGTCGAGACCGCGGGCCTGCTCAACCGTGTCGACTTCGACCTGCAGGCATCCGTCGTCGCCGACTCCGGTGACCGCCGCCCCGACATGGTGATCAACCTGCCCGGCGGCAAGCAGATGGCGATCGACGCCAAGGTCCCCTACAACGCGTTCATGGACGCGCATCGCGAGGGCATCGCGCCCGAGGCGCGTCAGGCGCTGATGGAGGACCACGCCCGCAAGGTGCGCGGCCACGTCGACGTCCTGTCCAGGAAGGGCTACTGGACCGGCCTGGACGTGAGCCCGGAGTTCACGGTCGCCTTCATCCCCAACGAGCAGCTGCTCAACGCCGCCCTCGACGTGGACCCGTCGTTGATGGAGCACGCCTTCCGGCAGGGCATCGTCCTCGCGACGCCGACCAACCTCTGGGGTCTGCTCAAGACGGTGGCGTTCACCTGGAAGCAGGAGGCGCTGACCGAGGACGCCCAGCAGCTCTTCGAGCTCGGCCAAGTCCTCTATCGCCGCATCCTCAAGCTCTCCGAGCACGTCGACAAGCTGGGCCGCTCCCTCCAGCGCAGCGTGAAGGACTACAACGCCTTCACCGGCTCGCTCGAGCGCTCGGTGCTCCCGGCCGCACGCAAGCTCAACGCCGCCGACCCGCTCTCCACGATCCCCGTTCCCGTCGAGCTCGAGGAGGCGCCGCGGTCACTCACCGCCGGCGACTTCGAGGCGATCGCCGACATCGAGCGTGACGAGCTCACCTTCGACTTCGGAGACTCCGTCATGGAGGCCGAGGTCGTCGAGGACCGCGACGCGGGCTGAGCCGACCGCAGGTTTCCCAAGGTATGCAGGGAAACCTGCACTTCCCTAGCGTTGTACAGCTTGGGAAGTGCAGGTTCGGCTGCATCCCTTGGGAAACCCGCAGGCCGCCGCCTCAGTCGGCGTACGCCTCCAGCGGCGGGCAGGCGCAGACCAGGTTCCGGTCGCCGTACGCCTGGTCGATGCGGGCGACGGGCGGCCAGTACTTGTCCGGGTCGATGCCGGCCGGGAAGACGGCGACCTCGCGGGAGTAGGAGCGCTCCCACTCGCCGACCAGCGCACGGCCCGTGTGCGGCGCGTGGCGCAGCGGCGAGTCCTCCGGGCTCCACTCCCCCGCGCCGACCTTGTCGATCTCGCCCTTGATGGCGATCATCGCGTCGCAGAAGCGGTCCAGCTCGCGCAGGTCCTCGGACTCGGTCGGCTCGACCATCAACGTGCCGGCGACCGGGAACGACATCGTGGGTGCGTGGAAACCATAGTCGATGAGGCGCTTGGCGATGTCGTCGACCGTGACTCCCGTCTGCTTGGTGATGTCACGGACGTCGAGGATGCACTCGTGGGCCACCAGGCCCGACTCACCGCGGTAGAGCACCGGGAAGTGCTCGCCGAGGCGCGCGGCGACGTAGTTGGCCGACAGCACGGCGACCGCGGTCGCGGTCGTCAGGCCCGCGCCACCCATCATCCGGATGTAGGCCCACGAGATCGGCAGGATGCCGGCCGAGCCGTACGGCGCCGCCGAGATCGCGCCGGTGCCCTCACGGCGCGCCGGGTCGGGGTGGAGCACGTGGGTCGGGAGGTACGGCGCGAGGTGCGAACGCACCGCGACCGGACCGACGCCCGGGCCACCGCCGCCGTGCGGGATGCAGAACGTCTTGTGCAGGTTGAGGTGCGAGACGTCGCCACCGAACTGGCCGGGCTTGGCGTAGCCGAGCAGCGCGTTGAAGTTCGCGCCGTCGATGTAGACCTGTCCGCCGTGCTCGTGGACGACGTCGCAGAGCTCGGTGATGGTCTCCTCGTAGACGCCGTGCGTCGAGGGGTAGGTCACCATGATGGCGGCCAGCGTGTCGGCGTACTGCTCGCACTTGGCGCGCAGGTCGGCGAGGTCGACGGTGCCGTCGTCCTCGGCCTTGACCACGACGACCTTCATGCCGGCCATCACCGCTGAGGCGGGGTTGGTGCCGTGCGCGGATGACGGGATCAGGCAGATGTCGCGCTGCGCCTGGCCCTGGGCGACGTGGAAGTCGCGGATGGCGAGCATGCCCGCGAACTCGCCCTGCGCGCCGGCGTTCGGCTGGATCGAGACCCGGTCGTAGCCGGTCGCCTCGGCCAACCAGCCCTCGAGCTGGTCGATCAGCTGGGTGTAGCCGGCCGCGTCGTCGGCATGGACGAACGGGTGCAGGTTGGCGAAGCCCGGCAGTGAGATCGGCTCCATCTCGGTCGTGGCGTTGAGCTTCATCGTGCACGAGCCAAGCGGGATCATGCCCTTGTCGAGCGCGTAGTCACGCGAGCTGAGCTTGTGCAGGTAGCGCAGCATCGAGGTCTCGTTGCGGTGGCTGTGGAACACCTCGTGGGTCATGAACTCCGACTCGCGCGAGAGGTCCTCGGGCAGCGCGGCGACCGGGTGCTCGGCGACGGCGGCGACACCGAACGCGTCGAGCAGCGCGGCCAGCGTCGCCTCGCCGGCGGTCTCTCCGAAGGCGATCGCGACGGTGTCGGCGTCGACCTGGCGGATGTGCAGGCCGCTCGCGTGGGCGTTGGAGACGACGACGGAGGCGCGGTTCGGCGTACGAACCTCGATCGTGTCGAAGAACGAGTCCGCGACCAGCTCGAACCCGGCGTCCTGCAGCGACGCGGCGGCACGCGCGGCCAGGCGGTGGATGTCGCCCGCGATCGCGCGCAGCCCGTCGGGGCCGTGGTAGACGCCGTACATGCCGGCCGTCACGGCGAGCAGGACCTGCGCGGTGCAGATGTTGGAGGTCGCCTTGTCCCGGCGGATGTGCTGCTCGCGCGTCTGCAGCGCGAGGCGGTACGCCGGGCGCCCCTCGGCGTCGATCGAGACGCCGACCAGGCGCCCGGGCAGCTGGCGCTCGAGACCCTCGCGGACCGCCATGAAGCCGGCGTGCGGGCCGCCGTAGAACAGAGGCACGCCGAACCGCTGGCTGGAGCCGACGACGACGTCGGCGCCGAGCGCGCCGGGCGCCTCGAGCAGCGTCAGGGCCAGCAGATCGGCGGCGACGACGGCCAGGCCTCCCTGAGCGTGTGCGGCCTCGATCAGCGGGCGCGGGTCGAGGATCCGGCCGGAGGCGCCGGGGTACTGGATCAGGACACCGGACACCGGGCCGGCCGGAAGGCCGTCGGTCAGGTCCGCGACCTCGACCGCGATGCCGAGACCGGCCGCGCGGGTGCGGACGACGTCGATGGTCTGCGGCAGCGCATCGGCGTCGATGACGAACGGGCCCTCGGCCTTGCGCAGCACGCGGTGGACCAGGCCGAGCGCCTCAGCGGCGGCGGTGCCCTCGTCGAGCAGCGACGAGCCGGCCAGCGCCATGCCGGTCAGGTCGGCGACCATCGTCTGGAAGTTGATCAGCGCCTCGAGGCGGCCCTGGGAGATCTCCGGCTGGTACGGCGTGTACGCGGTGTACCAGCTCGGGTCCTCGAGCACGTTGCGGCGGATGACCGCCGGCGTCACGGTCGCGTGGTAGCCCAGGCCGATCATCGCCTCGCCGGGCACGTTCGCGCCCGCCAGCGCGCGCAGCTCCGCGGCGGCCTGCTCCTCCCCGACGGCCTCCGGCAGGTCGAGCGGGGCACCGGTGCGGATCGCCTTCGGCACCGCGGCGTCCATCAGCGCCTCGAGCGAGTCGTAGCCGAGCCGCTCGAGCATCGTCGCGACCTGCTGGTCGTCGGGTCCGAGGTGGCGGTTGAGGAAGGGCACGCTCATGGGGCGGAGGCTCCTGGGGGTCGGGTCGCTGGTACGACGAACCCTCCCCCTCTGTCGGCACGCACCTCCAGAGTTGCCTGCTCCACACGGTTCGGGTGCCTGAGAGGTTCCGGGGAGGAATTGCCCCTTCGGCGCGGGCACGGAGCCCGACTCTCCCGTGCGGGATCAGCAGCGACCACACCCTACCAAGCGCGTCGGACCGCGCCGGTCGACCTGCGCATTCCGGTGACGACGCTCAACATCCCTGGACATGGCGAAGGGCGGCCCGAGGGCCGCCCTTCAAGATCAACTGCGCCGATTCAGACGGCGCTGCGTGCCGCGCGGCGCGCGGCGAGCATGTCGCCGGCGACCGGCTCGGAGGGAGCATCGTCGTTCGCACGCTCGCTGGGGAGCGCGGCGAGGGTGCCCTCGATCTCGCGCCAGACGCCGCCGATGGCGATGCCGAAGACGCCCTGCCCGCCCTGGAGCAGGTCGATGACCTCGTCGTTGCTGGTGCACTCGTAGACCGAGGCGCCGTCACTCATCAGGGTGACCTGGGTCAGGTCGTCGGTGCCGCGCTCGTGGAGGTGGCTGACCGCCGTACGAACCTGCTGGAGGGAGACGCCGGCGTCGAGGAGACGCTTGATGACCTTGAGGATCAGGATGTCGCGGAAGCTGTAGAGGCGCTGCGAGCCGGAGCCCTTGGCGCCGCGCACGCTGGGCTCGATCAGGCCGGTGCGGGCCCAGTAGTCGAGCTGGCGGTAGGTGATGCCGGCCGCGTTGCAGGCGGTCGGGCCGCGGTATCCGAGGTCGCTGGGCAGCGGCGACACGTCGTCGGTGAAGAGAAGACCCTGTTCCTCGGCCGCCATCTGGGCGGCGGAGTCGGTCTGCTCCGGCTGCTGCTCGTTCACTCGGTCCTCCAAGGGCTGAGTCGGGACTTAATGAAGGTACGGCCCCGATGTGAAGTGGGTCAAAGACGTTGCAGGGCGTGTCGCGAAATCTCTCACCCTCAAGTGAAGGTTGAGGCTTGGCGCTGCGCGCTCAACCCTCGCTGGAAGTACGCCGCTTCGCGGCTGACTAGTTCGCTCGCGGCATCGACCGAGCTCGTTCCTCGCTCGACGACGCCGCTCACTCACGTCGTATCGAAGTCCTCTGGCGAGACGTGGTCGAGGAAGTCCCGGAACTTCTCGACCTCCTCGTCCTGCTCGGCAGGTACGGCGAGCCCGGCCTCCTCGAGGACGGCCTCCTCGCACATGATCGTGGTGCCCGTGCGCAGGGCCAGCGCGATGGAGTCCGAGGGTCGCGCGCTGACCTCGGCACCGTCGGCGAAGACCAGGGTCGCGTAGAAGACACCGTCACGTACGTCGGTGATGCGGACCTGGCTGAGCTCACTGCCGGTCGCGGCCAGGATGTCCTTGATCAGGTCGTGCGTGAGCGGACGGGGCGGGACGACGCCCTGCTGGGCGAACGCGATCGCGGTCGCCTCGACCGCACCGATCCAGATCGGCAGGTAGCGGTCCCCCACCACCTCGCGCAGCAGCACGATCGGCTGGTTGGAGGGCATCTCCACCCGGACTCCCATGACATCGACCTCGCGCACAAGCCCAGCCTACGCGCATCGGATCAAGGGTTCAGGAGGACCGCAGGCCCTGCTTGACCAAGGTGGCGTGCAGACGCATGGCGAGCGCCGCGACCTCGGCCGCAGCGTCGTCGGCGCGAGCGCCGGCTGCGGTGTCGCGCGAACCGCGGATGGGTGCGGTGACCTGCTGGATCAGCCCGACCTCACGGTCGGCGGCCGAGCGGAACGCGCGGAGGTGGCGCGGTTCGAGACCGAAGTCGGCGAGCTCGCGAGCGGTGCGCGCGACGACGAGCGCATCGGAGCCGAAGTGGCCGGTCCGGCTCGCCGAGACCAGGCCGAAGCCCTCGAGCTCGGCGAGGACGTCCTCGGAGATCTCGGCGATCTTGACGAGCTCCTTGCGCGAGAGGTGCACGTCGTCATGACGGCGGAACTCCTCGGCGCCCGGCACACCGGTGGTCGCGAAGATCCCGGCGGGGACGGTCGGGGTGAGCGAGACGAGCGCCGGCGGCTCGAGACCGCGGTCCATGGCGTCGAGGTGCTCGGCGATCGTCTTGAGCTTGAGCTCGTGGTCGCGCTGCATCCGCAGGATGTAGGTCAGACGCTCGACGTCGGCCTCGGAGAACTTGCGGTAGCCCGCAGGGGTGCGCTCGGGCTTGATCAGCCCCTTGTCCTCCAGGAAGCGGATCTTGGGGATGGTGACGCTCGGGTAGTCGACCCGGAGCCGGTCGAGGACCTGCCCGATGTTGAGCAGGGCTGCGCCGCCGGCGGTCTCCCCCCGACCATGAACCGACTCGACTGCGGCCATCGACTCAGACGCCCTCGTGACCTGCGAAGTAGACGAGGCGGTACTTGCCGATCTGGACCTCGTCGCTGTCGGTCAGCTCGACCTTCTCGATCCGGTTGCGGTTGACGTAGGTGCCGTTGAGCGAGCCCGCGTCCTCGACCGTGAAGCCCGCCGGCGTACGCCGGAACAGCGCGTGCGACCGCGAGACGGTGACGTCGTCGAGGAAGATCGCGCTCTGCGGGTGGCGTCCCGCGGAGATCTCGTCCTGGTCGAGCAGGAACCGGCTTCCGGCGCCCGGACCCTTCTGCACGACCAGCAGCGCGTGCCCCACGGGCAGCGCGTCCACGGCCGCGGCGTCGACCGGGCTGAGCTGGCGGTCGGAGGTCTCGACCTTGTCGGCCCCGCCGAACTGCATGGTCGAGGTCACGTCGGCCGGCGCGGCCGACTCAGGCGTGACCAACCGGGTACCGCACTGCGAGCAGAACCGCGCGTCGTCGGGGTTCTGTCGACCGCAGTTGGTGCAGAACGGCATCAGCACTCCTCGGGGGTGCGCACGGGTGCGGGCGCTGGACCCTCACCCTCAGGCTTCGGTGGATGGTTCGAACCTACACCGTCGGGCAGATCAGGCGTCGAGACCGGCCTCGTAGGCAGCGGCGTCCATGAGCCCCTCGACCTGAGCACGGTCGGCCGGCACGATCTCGAACAGCCAGCCGTCGCCGTACGCGTCGCTGTTGACCAGCTCGGGCGTGGCGTCGAGCGCCTCGTTGCGGGCGACGACCTCGCCGGTGACCGGCGCGTACACGTCACTGACCGACTTGGTGGACTCCAGCTCGCCGCACGGCTCGCCTGCGGTGACCGTCGCGCCGACCTCGGGCAGGGAGACGTAGACGATGTCGCCGAGCGCGTCCTGGGCGAAGTCGGTGATGCCGACGCGGACCGAGCCCTCGGCGGTGCCGGGGTCGCGGACCCACTCGTGCTCGGCGGTGTACTTCAGCTCGGTGGGGTTCACGGACGGACTCCTCGGGTCGCTCGGGCGATGGGGCGCAACAGGGTGGAACGTTACTGGTCGATGACGCAGGTCACTCGTCGGGAGTGGCGTAGCGGGTGCGGTCCTTCGAGGCCACCGCCTCGATGTCGAGCGAGGACAGCTGGTCGACCTGGACGTCGGCCCCGTCGTCGTCGAGCTGCTGCTTGGGCCCGAGCGCGAAGTTCATCGCTCCGCTCAGGACGCCGGGGTCACCGATGACGTCGATGACGTACGGCGCCTGCACGATCTCGCCGTCGATCTCGAACCCGTCCGCGACGGGCTGGATCGAGGACTGCGCGACGACCCGCACCTTGCCGTTGACCTGGATCGCCTCGGCCCCGACGGTGCGCAGCTCCTCGATGGTGTCGAGCATCGAGGAGAGTCGGACGTGGGTGCCGTGCTCGGTGATCGTCACCCGGATGCCGGGCCCGGTCACCGGGACGAGGCCGGCCAGGATCTGCAGGTTGGCGACCTCGCCGTTGGCCTCGTCGAGGGCGGCCTGCTTGCGGGTCGTGTCGGTCTGCAGGCTCTCGCGCACCTTCTCGAGCCGGTTGATCTCGGCGTCTGCGCGCTGCCGGGTGCCGGCGAGGCCGTCGAGCAGGTCGATGAGGTCCTGCTGGTTGCGGCCGGTGTAGCTGTCGTTGGCGTCGGTGGCGCGGACCTGGGTCACGCCGGCGAAGCCGACCAGGCCGACCAGCAGGGCGACCACGACCTGGCGGCGCGACGGCCGCCGCAGGCCCGCCACGATCCGCTGGCGCGCGGTCGGCTTGGCATGGGTGTGGCCGTGGGCGTCGGGCTCAGGCATGGAACAGGTGGCGGCGGATGGCCGCGACGTTGGTGAAGATGCGGATGCCGAGCACGACGATCACGCCGGTCGAGAGCTGGCCGCCGACGCCGAGCCGGTCGCCGAGGTAGACGATGCCGGCCGCGATGACCACGTTGCTGAGGAACGAGACGACGAAGACCTTGTCGTCGAAGATGCCGTCGAGGTAGGCACGCAGGGCGCCGAACACGGCGTCCAGCGCGGCGACGACGGCGATCGGGAGATAGGGCTCCAGTCCGAGCGGGACGTCCGGCTTGACCACGAGTCCCAGCACGATGCCGACGACCAGTCCGAGCACCGCGATCATCTGTTCCTCGCCTTCTTGTGGTTCCCGCTCGTGTGATCCTCGCCCGCCAGCGCCTGCGCCGACAACAGCTTCAGCAGGCTTGCCGGGGCCGCGGCCATGGTGACCCGACCCACGTCGTGCAGGCCATAGCTGAAATCGTACTGACCGGCGAGCGCGACGAAGTCCTGCCCACCCGCCGACGTCAGGAAGTCGGCGGAGAGCGAGTCGGTGTCGCCGATGGCGAGCACCGTGTACGGCGGGGCGACGCCCACGCCGTTGACCTCGATGGCGGTGCCCGAGGTCCGGATGCCCGTACGCGCGGTGACGCGCTCGCCGTTGACGGTGATCGCCTCGGCGCCCGCACCCCACAGCGCATTGACCAGCAGCGCCACGTCGGAGTCGCGCACCTGGTTGTCACGGTCGGCGTACGGCGAGCTGGCGAGCGTGATGCGGAGCGCGGGTCCGCTCACGGCACCGAGCCCGGTGAGAGCGGCGTACGTCGCGTCGCGTGCCTTGGCCGCGCTGACCTGGGAGCCGAGCTTGGTCACCGAGCTGTCCGCCTTGGCGTTGTCGCTGCGCAGCCGGGCGAGCTGGCGCTCGGTCGCGGCGACCGAAGCCCGCCGTGCCTCGATGCGCTGGATCAGACCGGCGCGGCTGGCGTCGTCGACGCCGGCCTCACGGGAGTTCTGCACCGCGGCGACCGCGACGAGGAGGCCGAACAGGAGGGCCGCCACGACCGCTCCCCCGCGCAGCCGGGAGCTCGACGCCGAGGCACCGGCCGTCGTACGTCGCTCGCTCGCGGTCACGTAGTCCTCGTCCAAGGACTGCAGCGTGATCAGCGTCAGCAGCGGCGTTCGGGTCCGATCGAGTCGCTCCGGCATGGCAGTTCCTACGCGCCCAGCCCCTGTGGCGAGGCACGGCGCGGCTCGGTGGTGCGCAGGAGCTTGCGGACCTGCCAGGTGTAGAGGCAGCCGGCCCACCAGTACAGGCCGATGCCCCAGCCGGTGAACGCCCAGCCGAAGACCTTCGCCAGCGTCCCGACGGTGCCGTCGGTCCCTCCGAGCAGCAGCAGCGGGAAGGCGTAGAGCAGGTTGAACGTCGCGGCCTTGCCGAGGAAGTGGACCGGAAGCGCGCTGTAGCCGCGGGTGCGCAGCAGCGGGATCAGGCCCCACATGAGCAGGTCACGCAGCGGCAGGATGACCGCGACCCACCACGGCACGACGTGGCGCAGGGCCAGGCCGACGACCACGGCGAGGATGTAGAGCCGGTCGGCCACGGGGTCGAGGAGCTGTCCGAGGTCCGACTGCTGGTCGAGCTTGCGGGCCAGCCAGCCGTCGGCGAAGTCGGAGGCTCCGGAGAGCATCAGTACGCCGAGCGCCAGGCCGTCGAGCTCGGGACCGAGGACGAGCCAGAGGAACACCGGGATCAGCAGCAGGCGCAGCACGCTGATCAGGTTCGGCACCGTGAGGACGCGGCCACCGGCGCGCTCGGCGCTGCTCGTCGACTCGGGCACCACGTCGCTCACCCTAGTGGTCTGCTCGCCGCGATCCCTCATGCCGTCACACCCGGCGTCTCCTCGGAGTGGGCGCCGTCGCGGATCTCGCCGACGAGCTCCTCGATGACGTCCTCCAAGGCCGCGATGCCGAGCGTCGTGCCCTGCTCGTCGACGACGCGCGCCATGTGCGCACCGCGGCGCTGCAGGACCTCGAGCGCGTCGTGCAGCGGGCTGTCGAGCCGGACCGTCGCGAACGGACGGATCCAGCGGTCGGCGATGGGTCGCAGCCGGCGTACCTCATCGGGCTCGAGCACGTCCTTGATGTGGAGGTAGCCGACCAGCTGGTCACCCTCGGCTGCGCTCTCGTCCCGCACCGGGAAGCGGCTGTAGCCGGTCGCCGCGCACTGCGCCTCGACGTCCGCGCCGCTGGCACCGCGCGCGACGGTCGCCAGCGACTCCGGCGCCATCATCACCTCGGCGATGGTGCGCTCGGTGAAGTCGAGGGCACCGGAGAGCCGGGCGGCCTCCCCTTCGTCGAGCAGGCCCTCGCCGCGCGACTCCTCGACCAGCGCCGCCACCTCCTCGCGGGTGAAGCTGCTGCCGACCTCGTCCTTGGGCTCGATCCGGAAGAGCTTGAGGATCATCCGGGCGATCGCGTCGAGGGCGATGATCAGCGGCTTGAGCACGGTGACCAGTGCCAGCATCGGCGGGGCCAGGATCAGGACGGCGCGCTCGGGCCCGGCGATGGTGATGTTCTTGGGGACCATCTCGCCGAACACGACGTGGCAGAACGCCACCACCGTCAGGGCGATGAGGAAGCCGACGACGTGGATCGCGTCCTCGGGCAGGTGGACCTTCTCGAAGAGCGGCTCGATGAGGTGCGAGACCGCCGGCTCGGCGATCGCACCGAGCACCAGCGAGCAGAGCGTGACGCCGAGCTGGATGCCGGCGATCATCAGCGGCATCCGCTCGAGGGCCTGCAGCGTCGTGCGCGCCAACCGTGAGCCGGCCCGGGCCTTGGGCTCGATCTGGCTGCGTCGGGCCGAGATCAGCGAGAACTCGGCCGCGACGAAGAAGGCGTTGCCCGCCAGCAGCAGGACGGCGAGCACGAGCGAGAGGAGCGGGCTCATGGCTGCTCCCCCTCGGGTGCGCTGCTGACCCGCAGCGAGAGCCGGTCGATGCGCAGGCCGTCCATGTGCTCGACGGTCAGGGTGGCCGTGCGGTCGGGCTCGTCCTCGTCGACCTTGGGCAGCTCGACCGTGGCGACGTCACCGGCGCCGGGCACCCGCCCGAGCACCTTGAGCGCCAGGCCCGCGATGGTGTCGTAGTCCTCGTCCTCGGGCAGCGGAACGCCGGTCAGGTCCTCCACCTCGTCGGGGCGCAGCATCCCCGAGAGCGACCAGCTCCCGTCGCGACGAAGGCGGCCGCGCGCGCCGAGCCGGTCGTGCTCGTCGGAGATGTCACCGACGATCTCCTCCACGACGTCCTCGAGGGTCACGATGCCGGCGTGGTCGCCGTACTCGTCCACCACGACGGCGAGCTGGAACCCGTCGGCGCGCAGGAGCTTCAGGAGGGGATCCAGGCGCAGCGTCTCGGGCACGACGATCGGCCGCATCATCAGGTGCTTGACGCGGACCGTCGGGCGCTCGCCGATCGGCAGCGCGACCGCGTTCTTGACGTGGACCGTGCCGACGACGGCGTCCCGCTCGTCGAGTACCGGGAAGCGCGAGTGACCGGTCTCGCGGGCCAGCGCGATCACCGCGTCGGCGCGGTCGTTCTCCTCCAGGCTGCGGGTGCGAACCCGGGGCGTCATGATCTCGCCGGCCGTGCGGCTGCCGAACTCCACCGAGCGCTCCATCAGCTCGGCGGTGTCGGCGTCGAGCGTGCCGACGTCGGCGCTGCGCTGGATCAGGCTGGCCAGCTCGGCCGAGCTGCGCGCGGAGCGCAGCTCCTCCTGCGGCTCGATCCCGAGGCGGCGTACGACGGCGTTGGCGCTGCCGTTGAGCACCTTGATGGGCAGCGTGAACAGGGTGGTGAACAGGCGCATCGGCCCCTGCAGCGTGCGTGCCGTGCCGAGCGGGAGCGCGAGGGCGATGTTCTTGGGGACCAGCTCGCCGATCAGCATCGTGAAGACGGTGCTCAGGGTCAGCGCGACCGCCACCGAGACCGGTCCGACGGCGCCGGCGGGGAGGCCGGTCGCGCCGAGCGGGCCGTCGATGATGTCGGCGATCGCCGGCTGGGCCAGGAAGCCGATCGCGAGGTTGGTCAGCGTGATGCCGACCTGGGCCCCGGAGAGCTGGGTCGAGAGCGTGCGCAGCGCCCGCTGCACGCCGACCGCCGAGCCGTCGCCGGCCGCGGCCGCCTTGTCGACGCGTGCGCGGTCGACCGTGACGAAGGCGAACTCGGCGGCCACGAACGCCCCGCAGGCGAGGACCAGGAGGATGGCGAGTCCCAGCAGGAGCCAGGCGGTCATCGAAGTCCTTGTCGTGCGGGGGTCGGGTCGAGCGCCACTCTATCGGCGCACCCGCGACATGTAACTCGGTGTTGCGTGCACTACCCGGGCGTTGTGTGCACTACCCGGGTTGTCGACCGCCCTGGCAGAGCACAGGACACGTAGTTACACGTCGCCGCGACGGGCGCTGCCGATCCCGGCGTACCACTCGAGCAGCTCGGGGGCGTCCACGCTGCCGGGGTCGAGGGCACCGGAGAGATCCTGACCGAGCAGCACCTTCTTGACGGGGACCTCGAGCTTCTTGCCGGTGCGGGTGTGCGGGATGCCCGGAGCGGCGTACACCTCGTCGGGGACGTGGCGACGTGACGCGTGGGTGCTGATCGCGTCCTTGATGCGCGCCTGCAGCGCGTCGTCGAGAACGGCACCGTCGGCGAGCACCACGAACAGCGGCATCCAGTAGCCGCCGCCGTGCTCCTCGACACCGATGACGAGCGCCTCCTTGATCTCGGGGAGCGCCTCGACCGG
The DNA here is from genome assembly GCF_054782655.1 of Nocardioides montaniterrae. NCBI lineage: Bacteria > Bacillati > Actinomycetota > Actinomycetes > Propionibacteriales > Nocardioidaceae > Nocardioides > Nocardioides montaniterrae. The sequence goes on from NZ_BAAGSB010000003.1 coordinate 326,093, forward strand.
CTCGTAGATGTCGGCGCTGCCCATCCGGATGCCGTTGCGGTTGAGTGTCGCGTCGGAACGGCCGTGGATGACCACCGAGCCGTGGTCGGTCAGGGTGATCCAGTCGCCGTGGCGCCACACGCCGGGGTAGGTGTCGAAGTAGGCGTCGCGGTAGCGGGAGCCGTCGGGATCGGCCCAGAAGTGGACCGGCATCGACGGCATCGGGCGGGTGATGACGAGCTCGCCGACCTCGCCGCGCACGCTCCTCCCGGCCGGGTCGAACGCGTCGACGGCGACACCGAGGCAGGGACGCGACAGCTCCCCCGGCCACACCGGCACGGTCGGCACCGGGCCGACGAACGCGCTCACCACGTCGGTGCCACCGCTGATCGAGCAGATCTGCACCTCGGGCCCGAGCTCGTCCTGCAACGCCTCGTGGCTGGTCGCCGGGAAGGCAGACCCGGAGATGCCGACCCGCTTCAGCCGGTTCAGGTCGTGACCGGACGGACCGACGCCGGCCTTCTGGCACGCCGCGACGTAGCCCGGGCTCATGCCGAGCGCGGTGACGCCGTGCTCGGCCGCGAGCGACCAGAGCCGATCGGTGACGGGGTACGCCGGGCTGCCGTCGTACGCGACGATCGAGGCGCCGGTGAGGAGCCCGCCGACGTTGAAGTTCCACATCATCCAGCTGGGCGTGGTGTACCAGAGCAGGCGGTCGCCCGGCCCCAGGTCGAAGTGCAGTGCGGCGACCTTCGCCTGCTCGAGCAGAGCGCCGCCGTGGCTGTGCACCAGACCCTTCGGCTTGCCCGTCGTGCCCGAGGAGAACAGCACCCAGAGCGGGTGGTCGAACGGGACGTCACGCGGGGCGAAGTCCACGCCACCGGACGTGGCGCCGCGCCACTGGGCGCTGGCGATGTCGAGCCTGGCGCGCAGCGTCGGCAACGCCGCCGCGATCTCGGCGACGACGTCGCTGCGGGCATGGGTGCGGCCGCCGTTGACGTACGCCGACGCGTGCACCAACACCTTCGGCTCGAGCTGCTCGAAGCGGGCGCATGCGGCCGAGGCGGCGTAGTCCATCCCGCACACCGACCAGGTGGCCCCCAGGCTCACGGTGGCCAGCAGCGCGACGATCGCCTCGGCACCGTTGGGCAGGTAGCCGACGACGCGATCACCCTCCCCCACGCCGAGCTGCTCGAAGGCGGCCGCCAGCGAGGCGACCTGGTCGCGCAGCTCGCGCCAGGTGAGGGTGCGCGTCGCGTCGGGGTCCTCCGTCGCGGCGACGACAGCGACCGCGTCGTCGGGGCGGTCGCGGAAGACGGCGGCGGCGTAGTTGACGCGCGCCTGCGGGAACCAGACCGCGCCCGGCATCCGCTCCTCGGCCAGTGCCGGCCCGGGGAGGTCCTCGCCGACGAAGCTCGCCACGGCCCGCCAGAAGGTGTCCAGATCCTCGACGGACCAGCGCCACAGGTCGTCGTACTCCTCGGCCCGGGAGGCGCGCAGCCGCCTCCCCGCGAGCACGGACGCGTGCTCGGCGAACTCCTCGACCCGGGTGCGGCGATCGGTGCTCATACGGGCACCCTAGCCCCGCCGGTTAATGGTTGTTAACCCCCGTTCGGGGCCCTTCCGGCGACCTCCGCGGCCCGTGCGGCCGCGCAGCGCGCTCACGGGAGGACGACCTCCGGGACCACGGCCTCCACCACGAGCGGCCGCGCGGACACCCAGCCGTCGAGGCCGTCGTACTGCCGCAGGACCCGGGCGGGCACCCCGCCGACGACGGTGTGGTCGGGCACGTCGCCACGCACCACCGAGCCGGCGGCGACGACCACGTTCCGACCGATCGTGGTGCCGGGCAGGATCATCGCGCCGTGGCCGATCCAGGAGCCCGAGCCGATTCGCACCGGCTGGTGGGCGCCGAACTGCTGGCCGATCGGTCGCTCGGGGTCGGCGTACCCGTGGCTGGCGTCGGAGACGAACACGTCCTGGCCGAACCAGACGTCGTCGCCGATCTCGATCGACTCGTGGGCGGTGATGCACGCGCGCGCCCCGATGACGCAGCGCTCGCCGATGACCAGCCCGCGCTGGGGAAGGACCGCCTGGGTCGGCCCGTAGCCGACCGAGAGCACGGAGTACTTGCCGACCAAGGTGGCCGCACCGATGTGCATGCCGGCGACGCCGTACAACGTGTTGAGCGGGAACGCCAGGCATGCGCCCTCACCGAGGTGACCGAACTCCTCGGCCAGCTCCGTGCCGGGGGCGATGACGCCGACGCGCTCCGCCCAGCTCCATGCGGCGAGCACGCCGCGGTTCAGGACCCTCCGGACGCTGCGTCGCACCTTCGGAAACTACCAGCGACGTACGCCGTCACTCCTCGGGCAGGCGCCGCGTGTCGACGAGCTCGCGAGCGACCTCGGTCAGCTTGACGTTGTGCTCCTGGGAGTAGCGACGCAGCACCGCGAACGCCTGCTGGTCGTCGAGCGCGAAGCGTTCCATCAAGATGCCCTGCGCCTGACCGACCAGCTTGCGCCCGTCGATCGCCCGGTTGAGGGACTCCTCGTGACGGGCCGAGGCGAGCGCGACGGATGCGTGCCGACCGACGATCTCGGCGATAGCGAACGTGTTGGAGTCGAACGTCCCGGGGGTGCGGGCGTAGAACGTGATCGCACCCTGCGTGGAGGTGGCGGTCCACAGACGCACGGCGAGGGCGCTGCGGATGCCCAGCTCCTCGGCGGCCTCACCCCATGCCTGGCACTGTGCCTCGCGCACGTCGCGGACGTGGATCGTGCGCTGCTCCGTGACGGCGCGCCAGGCGGGACCGGCTTGGTACTCCAGCTGCAGCTGGTCGGCCTTCTCCGCCGACAGGTCCGAGCCCGGGCCCGCCTCGCAGAGCCGGCCCCTGCGGGTCAGCAGGACGCCGGCAGAATCGCTGCCGACGAGTGCGGGCGCGGCCGCGACCAGCAGGTCCAGCGTCTCCTCGACGCCCTCTTGGTTGTGCAGGTCGTGCGCCAGGTCGGCAAAGGCGTCGCCGATGTTGTTCTCGACCAACGAAGGCCTCCGAGCGGGGTGTATGGGGTGCTTCCATTCTTCCCCGCATGTCAAGGACCTCGTCACTCGTCTCGGCCGCTGGCGAACACCTCCCGCGCCTTCGCGCGCAGCCCCTGGCGGACCACGCCCCAGCGTCGTTCGTCGCCCTTCGCCAGGGCCGCCGCGGTGTTCCGCATCTGGTCGAGATCGGCGTGCGGCGGGATGGGCGGCACGTCCGGATCGACGTGTACGTCGAGCAGCGCGGGACCGCCGCAGGAGAGGGCCTCGTCCCACGCCGGACCGACCTGCTCGGCCTCGGTGACGGTCAGCGCCGTGAACCCGAGCGAGCGCGCGAACGCGGCGTAGTCTTGGCGCCGACGGCGTACGGGACCGCGCAGCCCATCGTGGCGAGCGTTCCCGAGAGCGTCCCGCGCATGCCCTCGCGGAAGCGGAGGACACGGGCGTACCAGTTGGCCGACGACCCGGCGTCCGCGGTGACGATCACGTCGTCGGGCAGGCGAGCGGAGAGCTCGCTGAACAGCCGCATCGGGTTGACCGGGTCGGCGGGAGCGGCAGCCTCGGAGGCCATGGCGCCCCACCAGCGCTCGACGTTGTGCTCGACCGTCTCCTGCCACGAGCGGTCCGCCTTGCGCTCCAGCCTCGGCACGAGCGCCGCAAGGGTACGCCGGGCGTCGCCGACGAGGTTGATCTCGAACGGGTAGCGCATCCCGATCATGGTCGGGTCCGCGTCGATCTGGATCGCCCGCGCCGCGTCGTACGCCGGCAGGAACTGGCTGTAGGGGAAGCTCGACCCGACCACCAGGAGCGTGTCGGAGTCACGCATCAGCTCATAGCTCGGCCGAGTGCCGAGCAGCCCGATGGAGCCCGTGACGAACGGGACGTCGTCGCCGATCACGTCCTTTCCGAGCAGCGCCTTCGCCACCCCGGCTCCGAGGATGTCGGCGACCTGCCGGACCTCGGCGGCGGCGCCCCGGGCGCCGGAGCCGACCAGCAGGGCGACCCTCTCCCCCGCGTTGAGCAGCGCGGCGGCGCGGTCGAGCGCCTCGTCGTCGGGACAGGCGCGCGGGAGCTCGCTCTCGGCGGCGCTGGACGGGACCATCTTGAACGCGTGACCCGGCGGGACGTGCTCGAGGTCCTGCACGTCCGACGGCACGATGACGACGGTCGGGGCACGCCGCGCGGTGGCCACCCGGATCGCCCGGTCGAGCACCGCCGGCAGCTGCTCGGGCACCACGACGGTCTCGACGTACTCCGCGACGTCGCTGAAGAGCGCGGGGAGGTCGACCTCCTGCTGGTAGGAGCCACCGAGCGCCGTGCGCGCGGTCTGCCCGACGACGGCCAGGACCGGCACGTGATCAAGCTTGGCGTCGTACAGGCCGTTGAGGAGGTGGATCGCACCCGGCCCGGAGGTGGCCATGCAGACCCCGAGACGGTCGCTGAGCTTGGCGTAGCCCACCGCCTCGAAGGCCGCCATCTCCTCGTGGCGCGCCTGGATGAACCGGGGACGGTCATCGGCGCGCCCGAAGGCCCCGATCAGGCCGTTGATCCCGTCACCGGGGTAGCCGAAGACCTCGGTGACGCCCCACTCCCGCAGGCGTTCGAGGATGAAGTCGGAGACCTGCACCCGGCTCATCGCCCGACGGCGCGCTCGAGCTCGGCCTTGCTCATCGTGGACCGGCCCTTGATGTTCTTCTTGCGCGCCTCGGCGTAGAGCTGGTCGCGGGTTCGCCCACCCTCGCCCTTGTGCGAGCGGAGGCCGCCCCTGCGGCCCGAGGAGATGTCGTGGGTCGAGCTCCGGCTCGCCGTCCGGCTCTCGCCGTGGCGGGCCCGCTCCTTGTTGACGGTGCGCGAGGCGATCTCCTCGGCCTCGTCCTCGTCGTGCCCGCGGTCCTCGAGGCCGTCCTTGATGTGCTCGTACTGGCGCTCGCGCTTCTTGCTCCAAGCCTTCTGCGGCATCCTGCTCACCTCTCGATCTGCGTCGATGTGCGTCGATCTGCTCGTTCGGTGCCTGTCGCGGCCGTACCCGGCGGCGTACGGCGCATGCACCGCTCGTACGCCGGGAACCGGGCCCGCATGGTGCGCCCCGATCCCGATGACCCCGACGTCCAGGACCGCAACTGGAACGAGCTGCTGCAGGAGCTGCGGGTCAGCCAGACCGGCGTACAGCTGTTGTCCGGGTTCCTGCTGACCGTGCCGTTCTCGAACCGGTTCGAGGCGCTCGACGGCGTGCAGCGCGCGACGTACGTCCTGGTCTTCACCGGCGCGATGGTGGCCACCGCGCTGCTGGTCGCACCGGTGGCGTTCCACCGGGTGCTGTTCCGGCACCAGCGGCGTCGCTGGCTGATCGAGGCCGCGAACATCTGCGCCCGCCTGGGCTTGTGCACCCTCGCGCTGACGACCAGCGGAGTCTTCTTCCTGGTGGTCGACGTGGTGACGACCCGCCCGCTCGCGCTCACGGCGTTCGCGGGCGCGGCCGTCACCTTCGTGCTGCTCTGGCTCCTCGTCCCGGCAGCCGCACGACGATCAGCGGACCGCTGAGTCGTCGTGGTGCACGACGGTCGAGTCCCTCCGGTCGACCTCGACGCGGCGACGCGACGCCATCGCACCGAAGATCAGCGAGAGCACGATCGACAGCGCGCCGACCACGACCAGCAGCCAGCCGAGCTCGTGGTCATCCACGCGCGGGATGTCGTAGTTGACGACGTCCAGCACCAGGATCAGCCCCGCCAGGACCAGCACCACTCCTACTCCGATACCCATCTGCATCCATCTCCTTCCTCGTGAGCCGGCATGCCAGGAGCGCCTTGGCCTCCTCCGCACCGCGGACGGCGCCGGACTGTGCGCGGGCGAAGAGATCCGCCGCCTGCGCGTCGCCCGACCTGCGCGCGTCCTCGATGTAGCCCTCCAGTCGAGCCGCGCTGCGCAGGCAGGTCGCGACGAACCGGATGAGGTCGTAGTCCTTGTCGGCGGTCCCGGTGATGATGCCGGCCTCGACGAGCTCTTCCATCGAGCCTCCGTCGATCGGTGGATGGCAGCACCTGCGGCTGCCCCGTCCCCTCACCGCTACCCGAGGCATGGACAGACATGCGCGGACCCGGGTCTTGGCATCGACCCCGGCCAGCGATAACGTCGGAGATGTCCGCGCAGCAGCGCAACCAGCCCGCTTGAGAAGAAGGTGGGCACCGCACGGCCCCTGAGGGGGAACCATGCAGGACACAGCACAGCTCCACACAGCGCAGGCCGAGGCGCCGACCCGGCCCGCACCTGATTCGAAGATGTCCGCGAGCCGCCGTCGTCGGCGCGCGGAGACCGCCGCGCTCCTGGCTCGGGCGCGGGACGCAGCGACTCCGCAGGAGCGCAAGGAAGCACTCGACGCCGTCGTCGAGCTCAACATGGAAGTGGCGCACACGCTCGCGTCGCGCTACGCCGGCCGAGGCATTCCGCTGGAGGACCTCGACCAGGTCGCCTACGCCGCCCTCACCCGGGCCGCCCGCGACTTCGACTCCGAGCGGTCCGAGGAGTTCCTGGCGTACGCCGTACCCACCATCCGCGGCGAGGTGAAGAAGTTCTTCCGTGACCACGGCTGGACGGTGCGTCCGCCGCGCCGGGTCCAGGAGCTGCAGGCCGCGGCGTTCGCGGCCCGCTCGCTGCTGGAGCAGGAGACCGGCCGCGAGCCGGACCTCGCCCGGATCGCCGAGGAGATCGGTGAGCCGCTTGCCGATGTGGAGCAGGCCATGGCGGCAGACGGATGCTTCTCGCCCACGTCCCTGGACCGTCCGGTCGCCGACGAGTCGGCGATGTCGCTCGGCGAGCTGCTTCCTGATGTGGAGGCCGGCTTCGAGTCGGCCGAGGCACGCGTGATGCTCGCACCGATCCTCCGCGAGCTGGCGCCTCGCGACCAGAAGATCCTGCGGCTGCGGTTCTACGACGGTCTCACCCAGAAGGAGATCGGCGCGCAGATCGGCGTCACCCAGATGCAGGTCTCGCGGCTGATCACCCGCATCCTCGGTGACATGCGTCGTGCGCTGGAGGGCAAGGGCCGCACCGCGGCCTGAACCCGCCCGCCCGGAGACGCATGGGGAAGGTCGGCACGGGTACGGCGGCACCATGACCACCGTCGAGACCCGTGCCGACCTCCTCTCCCGCCTCGCCGAGTCCCCTGCGGCGAGAGCACTCGAGCCGGCGTACGAACGCCTCGGTGAGGCGTTGCGCTCCTCCGGCCTCGCCGAACGCCTCGAGGGCGGCGGGCTGATGGGGCACTCCGCCCACCCGGTCCTCACCGACGTACCGGTCGGCCTGTGGACCGCGACCAGCGTGCTCGACATCCTGGGCGGCCCGAAGTCGCACCGCGCCGCAGCGATCCTCTGCACGCTCGGTGTCGTCAGCGCCGCGCCGACAGCCGCCACCGGGTTGGCCGACTGGACGCGGCTCGAGGGCGAGTCTCGCCGTCTCGGCGTCCTCCACGCTGCCGGGAACGCCCTCGCCGTCACGCTGTACGCCGAGTCCGCGTGGCGCCGTCTGCGGGGTCGCCACCTGCGCGCGACCGCATCGGCGCTCCTGGGCGGCGTGGTGATGACCGCTGCCGGCTACCTCGGCGGCGAGCTGGCGCTCAACCGCGGCGCTGCGGCGCGCCGGCCGGCGTACGACCGCATGACGCCGCCCGCGCCGGGTACGGCCCCGACTCCCTGAATGCCACCACGACAGGAGGAACCCATGCCTGGAGCGACCGATGACATGCTGGCGGCCGCCGAGCTGCCCGAGGGGGACGTGATCCGCATCCTGCTGGAGCAGCACGCGCGGATCCGGACCCTGTTCACCGACGTCCACGACGCCGTCGGCAGCGAGCGCGGCCGGCTGTTCGCCGAGCTGCGCGCCCTGCTCGTCGTCCACGAGACCGCCGAGCAGCTGATCGTGCGCCCGGTCTCCTCGCAGGTCACCGACGACGCGGTGGTCCAGGGACGCATCGAGGAGGAGGCCGACGCGACGAAGGTGCTCGCCGACCTCGACCAGATGGCCCCCGACAGCGCGGAGTTCCACGCGCTGTTCACGGCCTTCGAGCGCTCCGTTGTGGAGCACGCCGAGGCGGAGGAGACGCTGGAGTTCCCGGCCGTGGTCGCCGGTTGCTCCGTCGAGCAACGACAACGCCTGGGCAGCGTGTTGATGGCTGCCGAGCGCATCGCGCCGACACGCCCGCACCCCGCCGTGGCCGGACACGCCACCGCCACGGTGCTGACCCTGCCGATCGCCTCCATCGTCGACCGGACCCGCGATGCGATCGCCAAGGCGAGCTGATGGGCGGCGCCAAGGTCGCCTTCCTGGTCGCGAACGAGGGCATCGAGCGCGTCGAGCTGACCGCGCCGTGGGAAGCGATCAAGGACGCCGGCCACGAACCGGTCCTGTTCAGTCCGCGCGGGGGCGATGCCGCGCTGTACGACCACCTCGACCCGGCCGACGTCTGGCCCACCGCGGCCCTCGCGGACTCCGGCACGGCTGAGGAGTACGCCGCACTCGTGCTGCCCGGCGGCGTCGCCAACTCCGACCAGCTCCGCGCCGATGACGACGCGGTCGCCTTCACGGCGGCATTCCTCGCCTCGGGCAAGCCGGTAGCCGCGATCTGCCACGCGCCGTGGACGCTCGTCGAGGCCGACGCCGTCAAGGGCCGACGGCTGACGTCGTGGCCCAGCCTGGCCACCGACATCCGCAACGCCGGGGGTGAGTGGGTGGACGAGCGCCTGGTCGTCGACGACAACCTGATCACCAGTCGCAAGCCCGACGACCTGCCTGCCTTCACCGCAGCCCTGCTCGAGGCGATCAACCACGGCAGCGCCTCGGCCGAGGCGACGTAGGACTTCCTCCCGACAAGGACGAAGGGGCTCCGCGGATTCCGCGGAGCCCCTTCGACTTCGGTCGGGCTGACAGGATTTGAACCTGCGACCCCTTGACCCCCAGTCAAGTGCGCTACCAAGCTGCGCTACAGCCCGAACACCCCGTTTCCGGAGCCTGTGAAGGTTATCGCAGGACCGCGATCGAGCTGGAATCGGGTCACCTGAAGTCGCGCGAGGCCTGGCGCGACTGGAGCGCAGCACCGGCACCCGGCAGGAGCACGTCGAGCGGCTCGACCCGGTCGGCGATCAGGTTGGTGACACCGTCCTGGCGCTCGAGGCGCCCACGGATCACGACGGCGACCCGGTTGCGTGCGGCCTGGCGGTGGACGCGCATCACGCCCTGGGAGCAGATCACGTTGAGCATCCCGGACTCGTCCTCGAGGTTGAGGAAGGTGATCCCCTGAGCGGTGCCGGGGCGCTGGCGGTGGGTGATCAGGCCGGCCACGTGCACGCGCCGTCCGGCCTCGATCGTGGAGACCTCCCCCACCGCCACGATGCCGTTCTCCTTGAGTCGGGCACGCCAGTGCTCGATCGGGTGCTTGTCCGGCGAGATCCGGGTCGCCCACAGGTCGGCCAGGGTCAGGTCGACCTCGTCCATGGCCGGCAGCTGCGGAGGAGCGGGCGTCGCGGTGGTGCCGGGCAGGTGGGTCGCGCTCTCGGCGTACCCACTCATCCAGAGGGCCTGGCGCCGATCCAACCCGAAGCCCTCGAACGCGCCGGCGGTCGCGAGCGCCTCGAGCTGCTGGGAGGTGAGTCCGGTACGCCGGGCCAGGTCGGTGATGTCGACGTACGCCGCCTCTGCCCGCTCGGCCTCGATCCGCCGGGCGAGCTCCAGGCCGATCCCCTTGACCGCGTCCAGCCCGAGCCGGACCGCGAAGGCGCCGTCGTATCGCACCTGATCATCTGGCCCCCTTTCACCCGATTTCGGGGCCAGATCATCAGGTACGACGGCCTCCAGCCCCGCCTGGGCACCCGAGAGCGCGATGTCGGGACGCAGCACGGTGACGCCGTGCCGGCGCGCGTCGGCGACCAGCGACTGTGGCGAGTAGAAGCCCATCGGCTGGTTGCGCAGCAACCCCGCCAGGAACGCGGCCGGGTAGTGCAGCTTGAACCACGACGAGGCGTAGACCAGCAGCGCGAAGGACAGCGCGTGCGACTCGGCGAACCCGAAGCCGGCGAAGGAGAGGATCTTGACGTAGATCGCGTCGGCCTGGTCGCCGGTGATCCCCTTCTCGGCCATGCCGCGGTAGAGCTTGTCCTTGACCTTCTCGATGCGTTCGATCCCGCGCTTGGACCCCATCGCGCGGCGCAGCAGGTCGGCGTCGTCGCCGGTGCAGTCACCGAGCGCGACGGCCATCTGCATCAGCTGCTCCTGGAAGAGCGGCACACCGAGGGTGCGCTCGAGCACCGGGATGAGCAGCGGGTGGTCGTAGGTGATCTCCTCGCGACCGGTCTTGCGGCGGATGAACGGGTGCACCGCGCCGCCCTGGATCGGGCCGGGCCGGATCAGCGCGATCTCGATGGTGAGGTCGTAGAAGCTGCGCGGCTTGAGCCGCGGCAGCGTGCCGATCTGCGCGCGCGACTCGACCTGGAAGACGCCGATCGAGTCGGCCCGCCCGAGCATGTCGTAGACCTCGGGCTCCTCCTTGGGGATGCTCTGGAGCGTCCACTGCTTGCCGGTCTGCTCGGCGACGAGCCGCATCGTGTGGTCGAGCGCGCCGAGCATGCCCAGCCCGAGCAGGTCGAACTTGACCAGCCCCATCGTCTCGCAGCCGTCCTTGTCCCACTGGAGCACGGTGCGCCCGGGCATCCGGGCCTTCTCGATCGGGCAGACCTCGCCGATCGGCTGCTCGGTCAGCACCATCCCGCCGGAGTGGATGCCGAGGTGGCGTGGCGCGGTCAGGAACTGCTCGGCGAGCTCACGCACCTGCGGGGGTACGCCGGTCTCCTCGGGCACCTCGTGCCCCCAGCCGTCGACCTGCTTGGACCACGCGTCCTGCTGGCCGGGCGAGAAGCCGAGCGCCTTGGCGGCGTCGCGGATCGCCATCCGCGGGCGATAGCTGACGATGTTGCAGACCTGCGCGGCGTTGCGTCGGCCGTAGGTGTCGTAGACCCACTGGATGACCTCCTCGCGCCGGTCGGAGTCGAAGTCGACGTCGATGTCGGGCTCCTCCTCGCGGTGCTCGGAGATGAACCGCTCGAAGGGCAGGTTGAAGAAGACCGAGTCGATCGCGGTGATGCCGAGGGCGTAGCAGACCGCCGAGCTCGCGGCCGACCCTCGCCCCTGGCAGAGGATCCCCTTCGAGCGGGCGAAGGCGACGATGTCGTGGACGATGATGAAGTAGCCGGCGAAGTCCTTCTCGGCGATCACCCGCAGCTCCCGCTCGATGCGCTCACGGGCCTGCTGCTCGTGCTCGGTGCCGGCGTACATCGTGACGAAGCCGCGTTCGGTGAGGTGCCGCAGCCAGGTGTCCGGCGTGAAGCCCGCGGGGATGCCCTGCTTGGGCAGCTTGGGTGTCGCCTTGCGCAGGTCGAACGCCAGCTCCTGAGCGAGTACGACGGACCGGCTGATCGCGTCGGGATGGCGACCGAAGCGTGCCAGCATCTCCGCCCCGCTGCGCAGGTGCGCGGAGCCGGAGAGGTCCAGCCGGCCCTCGAGGTCGGCGATCGAGCTGCGGGCGCCGATCGCCGCCATCGCCGTGGCCAGCCGCCGTTGCGCCGGGGTCGCGTGGTGCACGTTGCCGGTCGCGACCACCGGGAGCCTGCGGTCGGCGGCCAGGGCGGCCAGCAGGTCGTTGTCGTCATCGGCGCCGGGGTGGTCGCGGGCGATCAGCTCGACCACCACGTTGTCGGCTCCGAAGCGGTCGACGAGCCGGTCGAGGGCCTGTGCCGCGCCCCGTGCACCATCGCGGGCCAGCGCGGTCCGGACGGCGCCCAGCCGGCAGCCAGTGAGGATCACCCAGTGGTCGCGTCCGAGGTCGACCAGCTCGTCGAGGTCGTGCTGCGGCCGCCCCTTCTCCGGGGCCCTCAGCCCCGCCTCGGTCATCGCACCGGAGAGCCGGTGATACCCCTGGACCCCACGGGCGAGCACCAGCAGGTGCTGGTCGGGCAGCGTCAGCTCGGCGCCGTAGACGGTCGCCATCCCCTGCTCGGTCGCGGCCTCAGCGAAGAGTGGCGCCCCGGCGAACCCGTCGTGATCGGTCAGCGCCAGCCCGCGCAGGCCCAGTCGGGTCGCCTCCTCGACCAGCTGGCGCGGGCTGCTCGCCCCATCCAGGAAGCTGAAGTGGCTGTGGGCGTGGAGCTCGGCGTACGGCGTCACCTCGGCCGGCCGCTCGATGGCGGCCGGCGCCGGCTTGGGTCGGCGCCGCGAGACCGGCGCGTCCAGCCTGGCCGCCTCGCTCGGCGGCCGCCCCGAGAGCCGCCGTTCGATCTCCGCCCAGGGAACCGGCGGGTTGTTCCACCCCATGCCCCATCATTGATCGAACAGGTGTTCGACGTCAACCCGGCCCCGCTTGTTCCTTCCCACGCCGGGTACCGCGACCCCATGGCCGACACCACCCCCGACGACGACCGCGTCCAGCGACGAGCCGAGAACCTCTGGCCCGAGGAGGAGCGGGCCGGCAGCGACGACCCCGAGGCCCAGGCCGAGGCGATCCTCGAGGAGTCCGACGAGCGCACCGACGACCCCGAGGGGACCCGTCACGACAGCAGCCAGACGCCCGGCGGCTGAGGCCGCATACTTGGGCCATGCTGGAGATGAGGCCCTCGTGCGAGTGCTGCGACGTCGACCTCCCGCCCGACTCCGCCGACGCCGTGATCTGCACCTTCGAGTGCACGTGGTGCGCCGCCTGCGCCCACCAGTGCCTCGACGACGTCTGCCCCAACTGCGGCGGCGAGATGGTCAGGCGTCCTCGCCGACCGGCAGCAGGCCTCGCCACCTCACCGGCTTCGACGGAGCGCGTCCACCAGCCCGGTCTGCACCAGGGCTGAGCTACTCGTACGCCGCCTCGACGACCCAGCCGGCCTCAGCCAGCCGCGCGAGCCAGGCCCTCCCGTCGACCCCGACCAGCTGGAACCGCACCGACCGAGCGGCCGAGGCGTCCAGCCACCAGCGCTCCTCGACGGGCCACGGCCCGGCCCAGCCGGCGAGCATCGACCAGACCGCCCGCGGGCCTGATCCGACCCGCAGCCGGGCGGGCGCGCCGGTGACGACACCACGCTCGGTCACCCCGACCTCCTGGCCATGGGCGTCGAGCACCTCCGCCTCGACCGGCGTCGCGAACACCCTGCTGGGCGCGGGGCCGGGGATCGCCCCCGGCCACGGCTCGTCCGTACGCCGGAGCCCCGCCGGCCGAGTGCCCCACGGCATCAGCGCCTGACGGTCCGCGGCACCCCGGCCACCTTGGAGGACGGGCACCCGGACCGCGTCGTACCCCACCATCGCCTGGACCCTGGCGACCCCGCGCAGGACCTGCTCCTCGGCTCCGCCGCCCCAGAGCCCGTCGGCATGGTCGCTGGAGGGCTCGACGGTCTCGGGCAGGAAGCGGACCAGCCCGACCGGCGCCGTGATCGCACCCGCGCTCTTGCGGCTGCGGAGGCCGGACGTCGCCATGCCGGCCTGGAGCTGCCAGTGGACCCGGTCGACGAGGTCGCGGGAGGTGAAGCAACGCGGGTGCAGCCAGGTCCGCGCGCTCAGCCCGCCCTCACCCTCGAACTCCGCCTCGATGCGTACGCCGGTCGCGACCAGCTGCCGATCGGCGAGACCCGCGACGAACTTCTCCGCCGTGGTCCGCACCGAGAACGTCACCGCCTCGGCCGACTCGAGCGGCGGCTCGAAGGAGACCTCGCAGGCCAGCTCCGGCGGCGGCTCGCGGCCGGCGACCAGCGACCGGCCTCGCCCGTGCACCCGGCGCCAGAGATCGGTGCCGTAGGCGCCGAACCGGTTGCTGACCTCGTCGGGACCGAACGCCGCGAACTCGCCCAGCCGGGTCAGCCCGAGCCGTCGCAGCAGGTCGGCGACCTCGCGGCCCTCCTCGCCGTCGTCGGCGAGCACGGTGATCGCGAGTCCCCGCAGGAACTCGGCGGACTCCCCCGGCGCGACCACGACGCAGCCCTGCACCGGAGCGCCACGCGCGGCGCGCTCGGCGGTGTAGAGATCGTCGGCGACCCCGAACCGGCAGTCCCAGACCCCGGCCGCGACCAGGTGCTCGGCCAGCAGCGCGACCGTCGACTCCTCGCTCCCGGTCGCCCCCGCCCCGAATCGACCGGCCGCCGAGACCGCCATCAACCCCGGCCGGATCGGCGCGACCCCGGGCCGCAGGTCCTCGACCACCCCGAGCACCGGCTCGAACCAGCGCGCGTCCCGGTCGGGGTCCGCCTTGAGCAGCACCACCTCGGGACACCGCGACTGCGCGTCACGCCGACGCAGCCCCCGGCGCACGCCCTCGTCACGGGCCGCCTGGTTGCAGACCTGGACGATGTTGCCGTGCAGCACCACCGCCGGCGCGCGGGAGGAGAGGTCGTTGGTTGAGTAGTCCGAGCGAGGAACGAGCGAGGACGTATCGAAACCATCCGCCGCCTCGGCGAGCGCCGCGGTCACCGACCAGTCCGGGCACCAGACGACCAGGACGCGCGCCATCAGCCGACCAGCGGGAAGTCGATCCCACGAGACCGCGGGCGACCCATCACGTCGACCGAGACCGTCATCCGTCGCGACCGCAACCGCCCCGACCCCTGACCGACACCGGTCCACTCGTTCTCCAGCGAGGCCAGCCGTGCCTCGCAGCGCGGCCAGTCACCGTGCACCACCAGCACGCCGGATCGCGCCCGCAACCGCGCGTCGAGGATCGAGGCGGACTTGGCGTCGACCTTCGAGGTCGGCCGCAGCACGACGACCTTGAGCACGTCGACCAGCGCGGCCGTCACCTCGAGCCAGTGCTCACCCGGTGTCGGTACGACGACCGTGCGACCCAGGTCGATGCCGAGCTGGTGCGCCGCCTCGGCGCCGAAGTCGTCCCAGCCGGCGAAGCCGACCCACTCCCCTGCCTTCGACGCCCCCGCAGCGAGCGCCATCGCCAAGGAGGCCGACTGCACGGCGTACGAGCCGCCGGTGCGCAGCTGCACCAGGCCGTCGAACATCGGCAGCACCGGGACGGTCAGCCGGGTCGGCCCGCCCTGCAGCGCGGAGATCTGCCCCCGCAGCTGCTCGACGACCGCCAGACTCATTCCTCCATGATCGAACAGATGTTCGATCAATGCAAGAGGGGCCTGAGCCGTGGTTTCGATACGCCCTCGCCTAGCGGCTCGGGCTACTCAACCACCGGAAGGGTGACTACTTGCGCTTGCGCTTCTCGCGTGCCTTGACGTCGATCACGATCGGCGTACCGACGAAGCCGAACTCCTCGCGCAGACGACGCTCGATGAACCGCTCGTAACCCTGGTCGAGCTTGCCGGAGGTGAACAGCTTGAACGTCGGCGGCGCGACGGTGACCTGGGTGCCGAAGAGGACCTTGGGCTGCTTGCCGGAGCGCACCGGGTGCGGGTGCTCGGCGACGAGTCGGCCCAGGAACGCGTTGAGCGCGCCGGTGGTGACCCGGGTCTCCCAGCCCTCGATCGCCTTGTCCAGCGCCGGCACCAGCCGGTCGATGTGCCAGCCGGTCTTGGCGGTGATGTTGATCCGTGGCGCCCACTGGACCTGCACCAGGTCGCGCTCGATCTCGCGGTCGAGGTAGTAGCGGCGCTCCTCGTCGACGAGGTCCCACTTGTTGAAGGCGATGACGAGGGCCTTGCCGGCCTCGCGGACCTCCTGGAGGATCCGCAGGTCCTGCTCGGCGATCGACTCCTGGCCGTCCAGCACGAGCACGCAGACCTCCGCCCGCTCGATCGCGGTCGACGTACGCAGCCAGGCGTAGTACTCGTGGCCCGAGGCCTCCTTGACCCGCTTGCGGATGCCGGCGGTGTCGATGAAGCGCCACTCGCGTCCACCGAGCTCGACCACCTCGTCGACGGGGTCGACGGTCGTGCCGGCGACGTTGTCGACGACGACACGGTTCTCGCCGGCCAGCTTGTTGAGCAGCGAGGACTTGCCGACGTTCGGGCGACCGACGATCGCGATGCGACGCGGGCCGCCGACCTCGTGGTCCTGCTCGTCGGGCAGGTCGGGAAGGATCGCCAGGACGGCGTCCAGCAGGTCACCCGAGCCGCGGCCGTGCAGCGCGGAGACCATGAACGGCTCGCCCAGGCCGAGGTTCCACAGCGCGAACGCCTCGGCCTCCTGACGCTCGTCGTCGACCTTGTTCGCGGCCAGCAGGACGGGCTTGCCGGAGCGTCGCAGGACGCGTACGACGGCCTCGTCGGCGTCGGTGATCCCGATGGTCGCGTCGACGACGAACATCACCGCGTCGGCGAGGGAGACCGCGATCTCGGCCTGCTCCTTGATCCGCTCGGCCAGGCCACGAGCGTCGGGGTCCCAGCCGCCGGTGTCGACGAGGGTGAAGGCCTTGCCGTTCCAGTCGGCGTCGTAGGAGACGCGGTCGCGGGTGACCCCGGGGATGTCCTGGACGACCGCCTCGCGCCGTCCGAGGATCCGGTTCACCAGGGTGGACTTGCCCACGTTGGGGCGTCCCACCACGGCGAGCACCGGAAGGCGGCCGTACCCGGCCGGGTCGGTGGTCAGGTCGGTCGGCTGGTCAGTCATCACGGTCCCTCTTCGAAGCATCGACGGGCAGCGGCCCCGGCAACGATCTGCCGGTCTCGCTCACTGCTCTCCACAGATCCTCCCGCATGTGGTCGCGCAGGTCCGCATTGATGGCCGCGACCTGCGCCTTGGTCCGCGGCCAGGTGTGCGCAGCGACACGGAAGGGCCGCCCGAACACCATCTCGATCCGAGCGCCCCGAGGTGGCAGCGAGCCGGCCGGCCCACCGGCCTCGCGGGTGCCCAGGAACGTCAGCGGCACGACGGGCGCGCCACTCACCATGGCGAGGTACGCCGCGCCCGGGCGGAACGTCGTCAGCTCGCCGTCGCCCCGTGTCCCCTCGGGGAACACGCCGACCGCGCCCCCGTGGTCGAGGACGTGCAGGCTGGCGCGGATCGCCGCCGGGTCGGTGCGTCCGCGATCCAGCGGCACCTGGCCGGCGAGCCGCAGGAAGCCACCGGCACGTCCCTGGAACATCTCCAGCTTGGTCAGTGCGTGCACCGGCCTCGGCGAGAAGATCGCCATCAACGGGCCGTCGATGATCCCGATGTGGTTGGCGGCCACGATCACCGGACCCGTGGACGGGAACCGCTCCGCATGGTGCAGACGTACGTCGTACCGCAGCCTGACCAGCCGCCGCGATGCCGGCCGTCCCCCGTGGAGCAGCCACCGGGGCGGGTGCTTCATGAGTCGTCGACGGGTCCCGTGATGAGCCCCGCGACGAGGTCGACGACCTGCTCGAGCGTCAGGTCGGTGGAGTCGATGTGCACCGCTCCCTCGACCATGGTCAGCGGTGCGGTCGCGCGCCCGGAGTCGATCTTGTCGCGAGCGAGCAGGGACGCCTCGGTGGCCGCGACCTTGTCGCTGTCGGCGCCGACGCCGTTCTCCAGCGCCCGCCGCGCTGCGCGAGCAGCCGGGTCGGCGGAGAGGTAGACCTTGACCTCGGCGTCCGGCCACACGACGGAGGCGATGTCACGACCCTCGACGACGATGCCGCCGTCACCGATGATGCGTCGCTGCTCGTCGAGCAGCCGCTGACGCACCTCGGGCACGGCGCTGACCGGGGAGACGGCGGCGTTGACCTCGTCGGAGCGGATGTCCACCGACGCGTCGACCCCATCGACGGTGATCGTCGGAGCGCTCGGGTCGGTGCCGGAGACCAGGACCGGATTCGTGGCATGGGCCGCGACCGCCGCGGGGTCGTGGATGTCGATGCCGTTGCGCAGCATCCACAGCGCCACGGCGCGGAACATCGCACCGGTGTCGAGGTAGCGCAGACCGAACCGGCCGGCCACCGCGCGGCACGTGCTGGACTTCCCGGAACCGGAGGTTCCATCGACGGCAACGACGAGCGAGTCCAGGTCCACAGGCGCCAAGTTCACGGGCGGGAGCCTACCGTTGGGTCTCCCAGCCCCGAGCCTGGAGCGCCCCGATCAGCTCCTCGGCCTGCGAGGACTCGACGTCGATCTCGACCAGGCCGTACTCACGGCCAGGATCGTGGTCGATGCGCACGTCCTCGATGTTGACCCCGCTGTCGCCGGCGTCCATGAAGAGGCGCTTGAGCTCGCCCGGGTGGTCGGGCACCGTCACCCGCACCGCCGTCATCGGGCGCAGCGGACCGCCGTGCTTGCCGGGGATCGCCTGGGTGCCGACGTTGCCCTGCAGCAGCAAGGACGCGAGACCCTCGCGGTCACCAGCCTGGACGGCTTCGATGGCCAGGTCGAGCCGCGACCGCACCTCGCCCAGCAGGTCGGCCACCGCCTTGGCATTGCCGCCGATGATCTGGGTGTAGAGCCGCGCGTCTCCCCCGGCGACCCGGGTGACATCGCGGATCCCCTGACCGGAGAGCGCGAGGTGGTTGGGGGCCGCGCCGGCCAGCGTCCCGGCCACCAGCGCTGACATCAGGTGCGGCACGTGCGACGTACGCGCGACCGCGCGGTCGTGCTCGACCGGCTCCAGACGTACGACGACCCCGCCGCACACCTGCACCAGGCTCTCGACCAGCTGGACCGCGCTCGCGGTGTTGGCGCCGGTCGCGGTCACGGCCCACGGCCGACCGTCGAACAGGGTGGGCGACGCGGTCAGCGGGCCCGACCGCTCGGTGCCTGCCATCGGGTGGCTGCCGACGTAACGAGCCGCGTTCGGGTGGCTCTGCACCGCCTGCAGCGGCCCCTCCTTGACGCTGCCGACGTCGGTGACGACGGTGTCCGGCCCGGCGAGGTCCAGCGCCTGCAGGATCGTCCCGCCGAGGTGATCGGGCGGAACCGCCACGACGACCAGCTGGGGCACGTCCTCGGGCCTGCGCGGCCGCCCTGCACCCAGGCCGCTCGCGGTCCGGACGTGGTCGGGATCGGCGTCACTGAGCAGCACCTCGAGGCCCGCACGTCGGCAGGCCAGGGCGATCGAGGTGCCGATCAATCCGGTCCCGACGACCTCGACGGGGCCGACGAGGCGACCGGCGCCGTTCGCTTCATCCACGGGCGCAACCCTAGCGTCGCGCGCGTTCCCGGCCGCTGTCGCCCGCAGACGCCGCGGGCCCACGCCGGTCCACCCACACACCCAGGTCAGCGCACGACCGCGGCCCAGGGCCAGCAGCCGACCGCGGACGTCGGAGGCCCACGGTCCGGGCGGCCGCAGGTCGAGCCGCGCCCGATCCGTCCCATCGACATGACGCACGCCGGTCACCGAGCCGGATGCCGTGACCACGCCGGACACGGTCAGCAGCATCCCCAGCGGCTCGTCGCGCCTCTGGCGGAGGTCGATGCCCATCTCGTGCCGCCACTCCAGCGGCCATGGCCCTGCCATGACCGTCGCCGCCGCCTGCCAACCGGCGGTGACATCCACGACGGTCCCCCGGGGCACCCGTCCGACCAGGCACCCGGCAGGAAAGATCTCCTGCAGGTCGCCGGCGGTCAGGGCCGGACGCGAGAGCAGAGCACCCACGCGCTCGCTGTCGTAGAGGTTCGAAGCACCGGTCCGCACCGGATGGCCGGCGATACCCGTCGCCAACAGGTGCTGCGAAGCTGACCAGCTGAGACCGAGCTGTCCGAGCAGACCTGCCGCTTCACGGGTGGAGATGAGTGCCATGCAGGACAGCCTGGCTTCCAGCACCGACATCACCGCCGGCCGCTAGGGACTATGGGCCAGTTGGCCCATAGTCCCTAGCTGTAGTTCCCCGACAGGTTGTGAACGGCTTGGCATAGACGAATAGCGAGGACCTCCAGTACGGAGGGGGTTACCACACCAACCCTCAACTGGAGGTCCTCGTGACTCACGCTAATGCTCCGCTCACTCCGGTCGGTCGTCAGCGCCTTGCCGAGCTGATTGTGATCCAGGGCTGGCCGGTGCGCCGGGCAGCTGAACGGTTCCAGGTCTCACCAGCCACCGCGTCGAAGTGGGCGCGTCGGCTGCGGGCCGGTCAGCCGATGACCGACCGCCCATCACGACCGCGCTCCTGCCCGAAGCAGGTCCCGCGGAGGATCGAGCATCGGATCGTGAATCTGCGCTACACACGTCGGTGGGGACCGCATCGGATCGGATATCACCTCGGTGTCCCGCGGTCGACCGTCGGCCGCGTGCTGGCCCGCTACCGGATGCCGCTGCTGGTCAACATCGACCAGGCCACAGGTCTGCCGGTCCGTAGACCCAAACCGGTCCGTTACGAGGCCAGTGCGCCGGGCGAACTCGTGCACGTCGACATCAAGAAGCTTGGCCGGATCCCCGACGGTGGTGGCTGGCGCGTCCACGGCCGCGGATCGGCCCAGGATCGGCGGGCACATGTCGCACGCAACAAGGCCTTCCGCGCCGGTGATGCCGCGTCACGCGGCTACATCTTCTTGCACCACGCCATCGATGACCACACCCGGCTGGCCTACTCCGAACAACTGCTGGACGAGAAGAAGGAGACCGCTGCCGGTTTCTGGAAACGAGCCCAGGCGTTCTTCGCTGACGCCGGCATCACCGTCAGCGCGGTAATGACCGACAACGGTCCGTGCTACCGATCTGGCGCCTTCGCCGCTGCCTTGGGCGAAGGCGTGAAGCACCGTCGGACCCGGCCATACCGGCCCCAGACCAACGGCAAGGTAGAACGCTTCAACCGCACCCTGATGACCGAGTGGGCCTACGCCCAGGCCTACCCGTCCAACGACGCCCGTTCAGCCACCTACGACGCCTGGGTCCACTCCTACAATCACCACCGACCCCACACCGGCATCGCAGGCCTCGCCCCCGCCGACCGCGTTCACAACGTCACGGGGAACTACACCTAGCGGTCCACAGACCCGTCAGCGACCGACGATCTCCAGCAGCTGACCCAGCTCGTCGTCGGTGAGCTCGCGCAGCTTGCCGTGCTTGAGCGTGCCGAGCTCCACTGGCCCGAACTTGATCCGCGACAGCTGCTTGACCGGGTGACCGACGTGGTCGAGAAGGCGACGAACGATGCGGTTGCGTCCCTCGTGGATCACCAGCTCGACGATCGACGCGGCCGCCTTGGTGTCGATGACGCGGATGCGTCGTACCTCGACCGGCCCGTCCTCCAGGGTCACCCCGGCGAGCAGATCCGCCACGGTGTCCTTGGCGATGCGGCCGGCGACCTCCGCGACGTACGTCTTCTCCACCTCGTAGGACGGGTGCGCCATCCGGTGCGCGAAGTCGCCGTCGTTCGTCAGCAGCAGCAGACCGGACGTGTCGGTGTCGAGGCGTCCCACGTGGAACAGGCGCTCCGGCCGGTCCGCCACGAAGTCCGAGATCGTACGGCGCCCCTCCGGGTCCGACATCGTCGAGACGACGCCCCGCGGCTTGTTGAGCACCAGGTAGACGTGGTCGGAGATGGGCGGCAGCCGCTTGCCGGACACCTTGATCACCGCGACTCGCGGGTCGACCTTGGTGCCGAGGCGGGTGACGATCTCGCCATCCACCTCGACCTCCCCGTCGAGCATCAGCTCCTCGCACTTGCGACGCGACGCCACGCCCGACTGGGCCAGCAGCTTCTGCAGCCGGACCAGACCGTCGTCGTCGGTCTCGATGTCGCGCCCCATCAGTCCTCCCCCTCGTCGCCGTCGCCGTCGTCGCCGTCGTCGCCATCGGCGCTCGACCCCACCGAGACCACGTCCGCCGAGCCCCCCGACATCTCCGCCAGCTCGTCCTCGAGCTCGGCGAGATCCGGCATGTGCGGCGCCAGCTCCGGCAGCTCCTCCAACGACACGATGCCGATCCGCTCCAGGAAGTAGGACGTCGTGCGATACAACGTCGCGCCGTGCTCGCCGTCCCTACCGGCCTCCTCGACCAGCCCTCGGTTGAGGAGCGTCCGCATGACGCCGTCGACGTTGACCCCACGGATCGCCGAGACGCGCGCCCGCGACACGGGCTGCTGGTACGCCACGACCGCGAGCGTCTCCAGCGCGGCCTGCGTCAGCCGCGCCTGCTGCCCCTCGAGGACGAATCCCTCGACCACGGGCGCGAACTCCTCGCGCGTGTAGAAGCGCCAGCCACCGGCGACGTTGCGCAGGTCGAACCCGCGTCCCTGTTCGGTGTACTCGGCCGACAGCGACGCGAGCGCCTCACCGACCTGGTCGGCCGGATAGCCCACGGCCGTGGCGAGCGCGATCTCGTCGAGCGGCTGGTCGGCCACCATCAGCACGGCCTCCAACGCGGGCCGCAGCGCGGCCAACGGCACCGCGAGCGCCTCCTCGGTCGGCTCAATCATCGGTCTTCTCCTCGTCCTGACGGGTGGGGTCCCCGTCGAACTCGTCGGTGATCAGGTCCTCGACGTCTGTGTCGTCGTTGCCGGTCCAGCGGATGGTCAGCTCGCCCAACGGGGTGACCTGGTCGAACGCCACCGCCCCCTCGCGGAACAGCTCCAGCAGGGAGAGGAAGCGCGCCACCGTGGTGTGCGTGTCCGGCGAGTCGCCGCACAGCGCCCGGAACGTCAGGGTGCCGCTGCGCCGCAGCCGCTCCAGCACGATGCCTGCCTGCTCCCGCACCGACACCGTCGGTGCGTGGATGTGGTGCAGGGACAGTTGCAGCTCGGGCTTGGGCTCCATCGCCTTCGCCGCGAGCGCGGCGAACTGGTCGAGCCCGATACCGATCAGCACCTCGGGCAGCAGCCCGGCGTACCTCTCCTCGAGGCCGACGGCCCGCGGGAAGCGCTTCGCCTCCTCGAGCAGCCGTCGGTCGAGCACGCCCGCGATCTGCTTGTAGGCCTTGTACTGCAGCAGCCGGGCGAAGAGCAGGTCGCGCGCCTCGAGCAGCGCCAGGTCCTCCTCGTCCTCGACGTCGCCCTGCGGCAGCAACCGCGCCGCCTTGAGGTCGAGCAGCGTCGAGGCCACGAGCAGGAACGACGTCGTCTCCTCGAGATCGGCGTCCGGCAGTGCCTTGACGTGCGCGATGAACTCGTCGGTGACCTGGGAGAGCGCGATCTCGGTGACGTCGAGCTTGTGCTTGGAGATCAGGCTCAGCAGCAGGTCGAACGGGCCCTCGAAGTTCGCCAGCCGGACCGCGAAGCCGCCGTGCTCGACCGACTCCTCGACAGGCCGCCCCTCGACGGTCACGCCCGCATCATGACTCACGCAGGCGCGCGACCAGCGAGGAGTCCTCCCCCTGGTCGTCGAGCTCGCCGAGCACGATGTGCAGCGCCTCGCGGACCAGGCGCCCGCGATCGACGGCAAGTCCGTGCTCACCGCGCAGGGTCAGCCGTGCTCGCTCGATCTGCATGAGCTCGGCAGCCGTGACGTAGACGGTGATCTTCTCGTCGTGCCGGACCCGCCCGCTCGGCCGCTTCCCCACGGCCGAGTCGGGCGAGTCCGGGGTCTTTGCGTCCGGTGCGTCCGGCACCGCACGTAGCTCATTGACACCGTGCTCCTTGGAGCCCTCCGGTGATCCAGCCGTCGGACGGAACAGGTCGTCCGCGGCCGGCAGGCTCACGCGACGGGCCACCGCAGCGACACCTCCCGCGCCAGCTGGCGGTAGTGGTCGGCGCCGGTGGAGGTCGAGGCGTACTCCGTGATCGGCTCGCCCGCCACGGTCGCGTCCGAGAACTTCACCGTGCGGCGGATGACGGTGTGGAAGACCTTGTCGCCCCATGCCTGCACCAAACGGTCCATGACCTCGCGGCTGTGCAGCGTCCGGCCGTCGAACATCGTCCCGAGGATGCCCTCGATCTCCAGGCGCGGGTTGAGCCGCTCCTGGACCTTGTCGATCGTGTTCTTGAGCAGCGCCACGCCGCGCAGCGCGAAGTACTCGCACTCCAGCGGCACGATGACGCCGTCGGAGGCGGTCAACGCGTTGACCGTGAGCAGGCCGAGCGACGGCTGGCAGTCGATGAGGATGACGTCGTACTCGGCGATCGCGGGAGCCAGCACGCGCTGCAGGGTCTGCTCGCGGCCGACCTCGTGCACCAGCTGCACCTCGGCGGCCGAGAGGTCGATGTTGGAGGGCAGCAGGTCGACACCGGGGACGCCGGAGTCGACGACGACGTCGTGGAAGTCGACGTCGCGCTGCATGAGCAGGTTGTAGACCGTCAGGTCCATCTCGTGCGGGTTCAGGCCGAGGCCGACCGAGAGCGAGCCCTGCGGGTCGAAGTCGACCAGCAGCACCTTGCGGCCGAACTCGGCCAGCGAGGCACCCAGGTTGATGGTCGTCGTGGTCTTGCCGACGCCACCCTTCTGGTTGCACATCGACACGACCCGGGCACCGCCGTGCCGGGTGATGGGCGCCGGGTCCGCGAAGACCGGCATCGGACGACCGGTCGGACCGATCTCGCCGGTCAGCTTCGCGACCGGCTTCTCGAACGGCAGCGTCTGCGCGACCGTCTCCTGCTGGACACCGTCCGCATCGCCCAGCGGGGGCGTCGGGAGGACCGCCCGCGGGGGCATGTCCGGTGCACTGGAACCGCCGAAGAATCCACCGACCACGTAACCCACCTCGAGTTGTTGTTGAGGCGGCTTCCCCACCGCCTCGGACAACCCCAATCCAACAATGTCGACACGGAGACATCGCGCCGACACGCAGGGACGCCGACGAAAATGTCGACAAGTCCCCCACAGCTACGCCCGGAGCTCGCCCCTCAGCCGCTCGGCGAGTCGCACCGACGCCTCGATCTCGACCTTCCGGATCGACACGCTCTCCACGTTGAGTCCGACCGGGACACCCAGCTCACGGCAGTACGCCAGCAGGTCGGTCGCGATCGCCGCCGCTTGGCGGTACGACGCCTCCAGGGTGTCGACCGCGTGCTCGAGCTCGTTCTGGATCCAACGAGGTACCTCGACCCCGAGCCACTGCAGGAAGCTCAGCGTCCTCATCGAGCCACAGACGGAGAACGTGAACACGATCGGCACCGGCTCGACCCCGCGGGTCACGCACTCGTAGTGGTAGTCCGACACCAGATCCTTGGCGGCGTTCGCATCGAACACGACCTGGGTGACGAAGAACCGGCACCCGGCCTCCTGCTTGACCAGCAGCCGCAGGTGCTCGTCGCCGCGGCGGGCGTGGCGCTCGGGGATCGCGACGCCTCCGAGACCCAGCCCGGGGTGCACCTCCTCGCGCAGGGCCTGCGCCTCGGCCAGGCTGGTCGTCGGCCGATCCGACCGCGAGGCGGCACCGACGAACACGGTCAGCCTCCGCGCGGGATCCTGCGCGGACAGCCAGCCACGCAGGTCACCCTCGTCGTACTTGCCGACGGCGCGGTAGACCACGACCGGCTTCTCCCACGCCCCCAGGTTCTCCCCGAGGTAGTCCGCGGGATCCAGCGTCGGCGAGAAGGGGAACGGCCGCTCGACCGGGTTGCGCGAGGTCTCGTCGTCGATGTCGTAGAGGACGAGGCCGTCGACACCCACCGGACGCAGCCGCTCGATCGTCGCGTCGGCGATCTCCTGCACGCGCGTCGGCTCGGTCGCCAGGCGTGGCGGGGTCAGCGCGAAGAGCAGGAACTCGCCCTGGCGGTCCGCGATGCGACGTACGAGGTCCATGCCCGAACCGTACGGCGCGCCGCGCTCATCCTCCGAGCCGCCGCATCCCGATGGTCCGTACGACGGCCTCGCCGGCCTCGTCGGAGGCGGCGAGGTCGACGCTCGCCTCGACCACCCAGTCGTGGTGGCCGGCGGGGTCGTGGATCGTCTGGGTCACCTGCCAGCGCGACGGCGACCGCTCCACGGTCAGCAGCGACGGCCCCCGTGCGTCGCCGTCGGTGAGCACGCGGTCGTGCTCGGCGTAGTAGTCCTCGATCGCGGCGTCCCAGTCGTCGGCGCCGAAGTCGGAGTCGGGATCGAGCGCGGCAAGCTCGTCGACCTTGTCGCGCGCCACCAGGTCCACCCGACGCCACATCGCGTTGCGCACCATCACCTCGAACACCCGGCCCTGTTGCGAGAGTGGCCGCGGCGGGGGCGGCGGAGCGTGCTCGGCGACCGCGCGCGTCGCGTGCGACGGGTCGCTCAGCGCCTCCCACTCGTCGAGCAGCGAGGAGTCGACCTGTCGGACGGTCTCCCCGAGCCAGTCGATGAGGAGCTCGAGCTCCTCGGTGCGGTACGCCGCGCCGACCGTCTGGCGCAGCGCGCGGTAGACGTCGGTGAGGTAGCGCAGGACCAGGCCCTCGGAGCGTGCCAGCTGGTAGCGGGCCACGAGATCGGTGAACCCCATGCCCGTCTCCCACATCTCGCGCACGACCGACTTCGGACCGAGTGCATCGGGGTCGAGCCACGGGTGGTGCTCGCGATAGGTCTCGTAGAGCGGCTCGAGCAGCTCCACGAGCGGCTGCGGCCAGGTCACGTCCTCGACCAGCGCCATCCGCTCGTCGTACTCGACACCCTCAGCCTTGAGCGCGTTGATCACCTCGCCGCGCGCGGCGAACTGCTGTGCCATCAGCAGCGGACGCGGCGCCTCGAGGACCGCCTCGACCACGGAGACGACGTCGAGGGTGTACGTCGCCGCGTCCCGGTCGAGCACGTCGAGGACCTCCAGCGCGAAGTGCGCCAGCGGCTGGTTGAGCGCGAAGTCGATCGGGAGATCCTCGGTCAGCACGTACCGACGGCCGAACCCGTCCTCGGCCTCCAGCCGCGTGAGGACGCCCGAGGTGACCAGGCTGCGCGTCAGTCGGATGGCGCGGCGAGCGAGCCTGAGTCCGTCGGCACGGCTCTCGTGTCCGCCGAGCAGCAGCCGCTCCATCACGGAGAAGGCGCTCTCCTCGCGCGAGAAGACGTTGACGAGCATCGCGTTGTCGACCTTCATCCGCGACTGCAGCGGCTCGGGCCGCCCCTCGACGAGCTTGAGGTAGGTCTGCTCGGTCCACACCACGGTGCCGGGCGGTGGCTTCTTCAGTGTCGGCTTGGAGGCGCGCTTGGCGCGCTTCTCCTCGCTCATCGCGGCGTTCTTCGCGGCCGACTTCGCCTTGGCCTTCTCGTTCTCGATGATGTGCTCGGGCGCCTGCACGACGACGGTGCCCGCCGTGTCGTATCCGGCCCGTCCGGCGCGACCAGCGATCTGCAGGAACTCGCGGGTCTTGAGGACCCGCATCCGTGTGCCGTCGTACTTCGCGAGCGCGGTGAACAGGACCGTCCGGATCGGGACGTTGATGCCGACGCCGAGCGTGTCGGTGCCGCAGATGACGGTGAGCAGGCCCTGCTGCGCGAGCTGCTCGACCAACCGCCGGTAGCGCGGCAGCATCCCGGCATGGTGCACCCCGATGCCCGCCTTGAGCAGCTTCACCAGGGTCTTGCCGAAGCCGGCCGAGAAGCGTACGTCGACCAGCTTCGCGGCGATCTCCTCCGCGTGCGGTGGTCGAGCCTGCCGAGACCCCTGTCGGGATCCCAGCAACGACGTGGCGTGCTCGACGGCGGCGGCCTGGGTGAAGTGCACGACGTACACCGGGCCCTGCCCGGTCGAGACCAGCTCCTCGAGCTTGTCGGCCATCGGCTCGAGCGACCACTGGAAGTCCAGTGGCACCGGCCGCTCGGCCTGGTCGACGATCGCGGTGTCGCGGCCGTTGCGCCCGGTCAGGTCCTCGCCGAGCGCGGTCATGTCGCCGAGGGTGGCCGACATCAGCAGGAACTGGGCCTGCGGCAGCTCGACCAGCGGCACCTGCCAGGCCCACCCGCGCCCCGGCTCGCCGTAGAAGTGGAACTCGTCCATCACCACCATGCCCACGTCGGCAGTCGCGCCCTCGCGCAGCGCGATGTTGGCGAGGATCTCGGCGGTGCAGCAGATGATCGGCGCGTCGGCGTTCACCGCGACATCACCGGTCAGCATGCCGACCTCGTCGGCACCGAAGACGGCACACAGCTCGAAGAACTTCTCGCTCACCAGCGCCTTGATCGGCGCGGTGTAGAACGTCACCCGGTCATCGGCCTGCGCAGCCATCGCGGCTGCCATCGCCACCAGCGACTTGCCCGACCCGGTCGGGGTCGCCAGCACCACGTTGTTGCCGGCGAGCAGCTCGAGGATCGCCTCCTCCTGGTGCGGGTAGAGCTCGAGCCCGCGCTCCTCGGCGTACCTCAGGATGCGGTCGTACGCCGCGTCGCCCCCGGACCCTGTCGAGCTCATCGGGCCCGCGGGTGCGCGGTCGCGAAGACCTCACGCAGGTTGTCGACGGTCACCAGGGTGTAGATCTGCGTGGTGGTCACCGATGCGTGGCCGAGCAGCTCCTGCACGACACGTACGTCGGCCCCGCCGTCGAGGAGGTGCGTGGCGAACGAGTGGCGCAGCGTGTGCGGGGAGACGTCGCGGGTGATGCCCGCGCGCTCGGCGGCCTTGACCAGCACGGCCCACGCCGACTGGCGAGACAGCCGGCCGCCACGCGCGTTGAGGAACAGCGCGGCCCCACGCGCCCTCGCGCTCGCGCCCGTCGACGCCTCGACGATCGCCGGCCGGCCACGGGTGAGGTACGCCGCCACCGCCTCGCGGGCGTAGGAGCCGACCGGCACGATCCGTTCC
Source organism: Nocardioides montaniterrae (assembly GCF_054782655.1). NCBI lineage: Bacteria > Bacillati > Actinomycetota > Actinomycetes > Propionibacteriales > Nocardioidaceae > Nocardioides > Nocardioides montaniterrae. The sequence goes on from NZ_BAAGSB010000003.1 coordinate 354,612, forward strand.
TTGCCGCCCTTGCCGCGCAGCAGCACCGTGCCGGCGAGCCCGTCCTCGGGCGGGTCGAGGTCGAGGTCGTCCACGTCGAGACCGACGACCTCGGAGATGCGGGCGCCGGTGCCGTAGAGCAGCTCGAGCAACGCACGGTCGCGCAGCGACAGCGCGGTGTCGCCGAGGCCCGCGGCCTCCAGCAGCGCCTCGACGTCCGAGAGCGGGAGTGCCTTGGGCAGGCGCTTGGCCGGCGTCGGCGGCTTCACGGCCGCCGCGGGATCCTGCGCCGCCAGGCCGTCGGCGACGGCGAACTTGTGGAAGCCACGCACGGCGACGATGGTGCGCGCCCGCGAGCTGGCCGTGAGCGGCTGGTGCTCGGTGTCGCCCTCCTGCAGGCGCATCAGGAACTCGGTCACGGTCGTCTCCGAGATCGCGTCCATCGAGTCGACGCCGACCGCGGCGAGGAACTCCAGGTAGCGCCGCAGGTCGCGCCGGTAGGACTTCAGCGTGTTGTCCGCGACGCCCTTCTCGACCGTGAGGTGGTCCAGGTACACGCGCACCGCGCGCTCGACCGGACTCCCACTCACCCGGTCAGGCTAACGGTCACCCCGCCAGCACCGACTCCGGTGTCACGGCGGCGATCCCGACGGCCTCACCGACCGGACCGTTGGTCAGCTGACCGGCGTGCGTGCTGAGCCCGAGCGCGAGGCTCCGGTCCTCGCGGCAGGCACGCTGCCATCCCTTGTCGGCCAGCGCCACGGCGTACGGCAGCGTCGCGTTGGTCAGTGCGTACGTCGAGGTGTTCGGCACCGCACCGGGCATGTTGGCCACGCAGTAGAAGACCGAGTCGTGCACGACGTACGTCGGATCCGCGTGGGTGGTCGGGTGCGTGTCCTCGAAGCAGCCGCCCTGGTCGACCGCGATGTCGACCAGCACCGAGCCGGGCTTCATCCGCGAGACGAGGTCGTTGGAGACCAGCTTGGGCGCCTTGGCGCCGGGGATCAGCACGGCACCGATCACCATGTCGGCCTCCATCACCTGCTGCTCGATCGCGAGCCGCGACGAGGCGAGCCCGTGCACCCGGTTGTTGTAGCGCCAGAACGACATCCGCAGCTTGTCGAGGTCGGTGTCCAGCAGGGTGACGTCCGCGCCCATGCCGAGCGCGATGTTGGCGGCGTTCTGACCCGAGACACCGGCGCCGATGATGACCACCTTGGCGTTGGCGACACCGCCGACACCGCCCATCAGCACGCCTCTTCCGCCCTGCGCCTTCAGCAGCGAGTGCGCTCCGACCTGCGGGGCGAGGCAGCCGGCCACCTCGGACATCGGGTAGAGCAGCGGCAGCGCACCGGACGGCAGCTGCACGGTCTCGTAGGCGATCGCGGTGACCTCGCGCGCGATCAGCTCGCCGGTCAGCTGCTGGTCGGCCGCGAGGTGGAGGTAGGTGAACAGCACCTGTCCCGCACGCATGCGGTGGTACTCCTCGGCGACCGGCTCCTTGACCTTGAGCACCATGTCCGCGGACTCCCAGACGGCGTCCGCGGTCGCCAGGATCTCCGCCCCCGCGCCGCGGTAGTCGTCGTCGGTGATCGAGGAGCCGAGGCCGGCACCCGTCTCCACGACGACGTCGTGTCCGTGGGCCCGCAGCTCGTGCACGCCGATGGGCGTGATCGCGACGCGATACTCGTGGTTCTTGACTTCTTTCGGTACGCCGATTCGCACGCTGGCGATGCTACGCGCGCGGCGCCACCCGGCAGGAGGTCTTCGAGGTAACGATCCAGCGACGCCTCAGTCGTCGGCGGTGTGCTCCGGATACAGGTTGGTCTCGTCGATCGGGATCCGCATCTCGCGCTGGCGCTTGATCGCCGCCTCGATCAGGCCGGCGAACAGCGGGTGCGGGCGCGTGGGGCGCGACTTGAGCTCGGGGTGCGCCTGCGTGGCGATGTAGTACGGGTGCACCTCGCGCGGCAGCTCGACGAACTCGACCAGGCCGTTGTCCGGGTTGGTGCCCGAGAAGACCAGACCCGCCTCGGCGAGCTGCTCGACATAGTCGTTGTTGACCTCGTAGCGGTGGCGGTGGCGCTCCTCGACCCGGGTCTCGCCGTAGACCTCGGCGGCGATCGAGCCCGGGGTCAGGTCGGCCGGCTGGGAGCCGAGGCGCATCGTGCCGCCCAGGTCGCCGGCGCCCTCGACGTACGACTTCTGCTCCTCGATGGTCGCGATGACCGGCTCCGGAGTGCTCGGGTCGAACTCGGTCGAAGCGGCCTTGGTCAGGCCGAGCTCGGTGCGGGCGTACTCGATCACCATGCACTGCAGGCCCAGGCAGATGCCGAGGGTCGGGATGCCGTGGGTGCGCGCGTAGGTCAGCGCTCCGAGCTTGCCCTCCAGGCCACGGATGCCGAAGCCGCCGGGCACGAGCACGGCGTCGACGCCCGCGAGGTGCTTGGCCGCCCCCGCCGGGGTCTCGCACTCGTCGGAGGCGATCCACTCGATGTTGACCTTCGCCTCGTTGGCGAAGCCGCCCGAGCGGAGTGCCTCGGCGACGGAGAGGTAGGCGTCGGGCAGGTCGATGTACTTGCCGACCAGCGCGACGGTGACCTCCTCCTTGGGGTGGTGCACCCGCTTGAGCAGGTCGTCCCACAGCGCCCAGTCGACGTCGCGGAACGGCAGGTCGAGCTTGCGGACGACGTACGCGTCGAGCCCTTCGCGGTGCAGGACCTTCGGGATGTCGTAGATGGACGGCGCGTCGGCCGCGGTCACGACGGCGGCCTCGTCGACGTCGCACATGAGCGCGATCTTCGCCTTGATGCCCTGCGGCAGCTCGCGGTCGGCGCGGCACACGACGGCGTCGGGCTGCAGGCCGATCTGGCGCAGCGCGGCGACGGAGTGCTGGGTCGGCTTGGTCTTCAGCTCCTTGGAGGGGCCGATGTAGGGCACCAGGGAGACGTGCACGAAGAAGACGTTGTCGCGGCCGATGCGCTGGCGGACCTGGCGAGCGGCCTCGAGGAACGGCAGCGACTCGATGTCGCCCACGGTGCCGCCGATCTCGGTGATCACGACATCGACGTCGTCACCGTGCATCGCCAGGATGCGGTCGACGATCTCGTTGGTGATGTGCGGGATGACCTGGACGGTCTCGCCGAGGTAGTCGCCGCGACGCTCCTTGGCGATGACGTTGGAGTAGACCTGGCCCGTGGTGACGTTGGCGTTGCCGACCAGGTTGGTGTCGAGGAAGCGCTCGTAGTGACCGATGTCGAGGTCGGTCTCGGCGCCGTCGTCGGTCACGAAGACCTCACCGTGCTGGAACGGGTTCATCGTGCCGGGATCGACGTTCAGGTACGGGTCGAGCTTCTGCATCGTCACCCGCAGACCGCGCAGCTTGAGAAGGCGACCGAGGCTCGAGGCGGTGAGGCCCTTGCCGAGCGAGGAGGCGACTCCTCCGGTCACGAAGATGTGCTTGGTCCGACTACCCGACGCCATGTTCACCACGGGATTCCATGCTAGGGCATGAAGGTCGATTCTCCGCCGTTCACGATCGCGTTTCCTTCCGCCCGCGGCTTTCCGGTACGCCGGCACGCGTGGCCGGCAGCGTGACGGGAGGTGGTTCGGCCGCCTCCGACCCACCGGCAGGCAGCGGCCTGAGGGCCTGAGCCCGAACCCGCCGACGACACCATCGGCGCGATCAGGTCAGCCCCGCGCCATGTCCAGCAGCTCGCGGGCGTGTGCCAACGCGCTGTCGGACTCGGCCATGCCGGCGAGCATCCGGGACAGCTCCCGCTCGCGCGCAGCGTCGTCCAGGACGGTCAGGCCCGAGCTGGTGACCGTGCCGTCGGAGGACTTCTGCACCACGACGTGTCGGTCCGCGAACGCCGCGACCTGCGGCAGGTGCGTGACGACCAGGACCTGGGCGTCCTCGGCCAGCCTGGCGAGCCGACGGCCGATCTCGACGGCGGCCGCTCCGCCCACGCCGGCGTCGACCTCGTCGAAGACGAACGTCGGCACCGGGTTGGTGCCCGCCAGGCAGACCTCGACCGCGAGCATGACCCGCGAGAGCTCACCGCCCGACGCACCCTTGTGCAGGGGCCGGGGCTCGCTGCCGGTGTTGGCCGCGAGCAACAGCTCCACCTCGTCGATGCCGTGGCGCCCGAACCGCAGCCAGCGCTCGCCCACCTGCAACAGCTCGGCAGGCGGCTCATCGGCGTCGACGACGGCACCCTGGGTCTGCGACACGTTGACGGTCAGCTGCGCGTGCGGCATCGCGAGGAGGGTCAGCTCGTCGCTGACCCGCTTGGCCAGCTCCACCGCGGCATCGCCGCGGGCGGCCGACAGCTCGGCAGCCACGTCGGCGAGGCGCTCGCGCAGCTCGGTACGCCGGCCCACGAGCTCGGCGATGGTCTCGTCGGTGTTGTCCAGCTCCAGCAGACGCGCGCTCGAGGTGTCCGCCCATGCGAGCACCGCATCGATGGTCTCGCCGTACTTCCGCGTCAGAGCCGTGAGCGCAGCCCGCCGCTCGGAGACCGCGGCGAGCCGGTGGGGGTCGGTGTCCACGCTCGAGGCGTACGACGCCACGTCGGCGGCGACGTCGGAGAGCAGGTAGCTGACCTCGGTGACCCGGTCGGCCAGGGCCGCCGCCTCCTTGTCGTGCTCGCGCACGCCTTGGAGCAGGCCACGGGCCGCAGCGACCGCGCCCATGGCGTCGGGTGACCCGATCTCGCTGGAGAGGGCCTCGCGAGCCTGCTCGGCGGCGCTGCGAAGGGTGTCGGCGTGCCCGAGCCGCGACTCCTCGAGCGCCAGGTCGGCGTCCTCGCCGGGCTGAGGGGCGACCGCGGCGACCTCGTCCACGCCGAAGCGCAGCAGGTCGGCCTCCCGCGCACGCTCGCGCGCGCTGGCCCGCACCTCGGCGAGCTCCTTCTCGGTCGCGGCGAGGGCGGCGTACAGCTCGGAATAGCGCGCCAGCAGCGCCTCGGTCCCGGCGTACCGGTCGAGCGCCTCGCGCTGTGTCTGCGCCTTGAGCAGGCGGTGCTGGTCGGACTGACCGTGGACGGCCACCAATGGCTCGGCCACCGCCGCGAGCGTCGCGATCGGTACGCCGGCCCCGCCGACGTACGCCCGTGAGCGGCCCTCGGCATTGACGTTGCGGGCCAGGACGACGGTGTCGTCCTCGACCTCGCCGCCGACCTCCTCGACCGCGGCCGCCAGGCCACTGATCGAGCCGACGCGTACGACGCCTTCGACCCGCGCCTGCTTGGCACCGGACCGGACCGCCCCGCTGTCCGCACGGCCACCCAGCAGGAGGCCCAGCGCGCTGACGACCATGGTCTTTCCCGCGCCGGTCTCGCCGGTGATCACAGTCAGGCCGGGCCCGAGCTCGAGGGTGGAGGAGTCGATGACACCGAGTGAGCTGATCCGCAGCTCCTCGATCATGCCTGCTCCCCCGTATCGGCGCCGAGCGCCACTCTCCGCCGGCGCTCCGCCGAACCCCGCCAGCCCTCGACGGAGAGCCCGAACTTCGCGACCAGCTTGTCGGTGAACGGCGCCTCGTGCAGCCGGACCAGGCGGACCGGCGACCTGCCTCGGCTGACCTCGATCCGTGCACCCGGCGGCAGGTCGACGCTGCGCCGGCCATCGCACCACAGCACACCGGCACCCTTGGTGCCGGCCAGCACCTCGACGGCCATCACCGAGGAGGGCGCAACCACCATGGGGCGCGCGAAGAGTGCGTGCGCGCTGAGCGGGACGATGCAGAGTGCCTCGACCTGCGGCCAGACCACCGGTCCCCCGGCGCTGAAGTTGTACGCCGTCGAGCCGGTCGGTGTCGCACAGACGACCCCGTCGCACCCGAAGCGTGAGAGCGGTCGTCCGTCGATCTCGACGACGACCTCGAGCATCCGCTCGCGCGCGGCCTTCTCCACGCTCGCCTCGTTGACCGCGAACGTGGAGTAGAACAGCTCGCCCTCGAGGTAGGCGCGCACGTCGAGCGTCAACCGGTCCTCGGTCGTGTACCGCTGCTCGATGATCGCCTCGATCGTCGCGGCGACGTCCTCGGCCTCGGCCTCGGCGAGGAACCCGACATGGCCGAGGTTCACGCCCAGGACGGGCGTCAGGCTCTCGTGGGTGACCTCGGCGGCCCGCAGGATGCTGCCGTCACCGCCGATGACGACCGTCAGCTCGCACCCGTGGCTCGCATCGCTCTCCGAGTCGGTCAGCTCGACCGCGGGAAGGTAGTCGGTCGGGTCCACGTCGAGCGCGACCGCCTCGTCCCGCAGCAGACGTACGACGAGCCCGTGCCCGGTGAGCTCCTTGACGAACGAGCGTGCGACATCGCGCACCTCAGGTCGCGCGATGTGCGCGAGCACCAGGACACGGCGCACGGCGTCAGCGGACTCGGTCATGGCTCCACCCTCTCACCCGGCGCCCCCATTCCCTCGGTCCCGCGGCGTACGACCTCGGCGATCACCTCGTCGGCCACCGTCGGCTCGCCCTTGCGCAGCCAGAGGAAGAACTCCACGTTCCCCTTGGGCCCGGGCAACGGGCTCACCGTCACCGCCCGTGCGCCCCACCCCTTCGTCGCAGCGGCCCGGGCGACGTCGAGCACGACCTCCGCGCGCAGCTCCGGATCCCGTACGACGCCACCCTTGCCGAGCCGCTCCTTGCCCACCTCGAACTGAGGCTTGACCATGAGCGCGAGGTCGCCGTCGTCGTCGGTGACCCCGAGCAACGCATCCAGCACCAGCGTCAGCGAGATGAAGGAGAGGTCGCCCACGACGACATCCACGGTGCCACCGATCTGCTCGGCGGTCAGGGTGCGCACGTTCGTCCGGTCGTGGACGTCGACCCGCGCATCACTCTGCAACGACCAGTCCAGCTGCCCGTACCCCACATCCGCCGCGACGACCTGGCGGGCGCCAGCACGAAGGAGCACATCGGTGAACCCACCGGTGGAGGCCCCCGCGTCCAAGCAGCGCCGGCCTTCGACCGTGAGCCCCAACGGGCCGAACGCTGCGAGCGCGCCGAGCAGCTTGTGGGCGCCTCGTGAGACGTAGTCCGGGCCGTTGGCTCCTTGCTTGACCACGATCGCCACGTCCGTGGTCACCCCGGTCGCGGCCTTGGTGGCGGGCTGCCCGGAGACGAGGACGCGACCATCGGCGATCAGCTGCGCCGCACGCTCCCGCGAGGGAGCAAGCTTGCGTCGTACCAGCTCGGCATCGAGCCTGAGGCGTCGCGGCGGCATCGTCAGGCGGAATCGCCCGGCGAGCGGTCGAGAGCGACGCGCAGCTGCGCGTGGGCGTCCTCGAACACTGCGGCATGCTCCGCGAGCGGCCGTTCGTCGAGCGCGGCGACCATGTCGATGACAGTGTCGACCGCCTCGTTGCCGGTCGGCGACGGCGTCGCGCCAGGAACCTCGGTCATGGTTCGAGGCTACCGCGCCCCACCTGTGACAAGGGTGACCACTCGCTTCGTAGGATCTCCGGATGGACGTCGTGCAACTTGTTCCTCCGCCGTACGTCGCAGGTCCACTCCAGCTCACCCCGTTCGCCGCCCTTCGGTTGGTTCCGCGGCGGGTCGGGGATCCCACGACCGGTCGAGCCTTCGCGCGCCCGTACCGAGACGTCGCAGCCCGCCTCACACGCTGGCAGTCACGCGGGCTGCTCGAACGCGATGAGGAACCTGCCCTCTACCTCCACGAGTACACCGCGAACGGCATCACCGTCCGCGGCCTCGTCGGTGCACTGAACGTCTCGCGGCGTGCGCTCCGGCCCGAGGACCGCGCCGTGCTCCCCCACGAAGGCGTCTATCCGGCCCAGGCTGACGACCTCGCCGACCGGATGGCGGAGATGCAGCTCAACCCCGCGCCGATCCTTCTGGTCCACAACGCCACCGACGAGCTGCAACGCGTCCTGGCCGGGATCGTCGCCACGAAGCCGGACCACGAATTCAGCGACCGCAGCCAGCAGCAACATCGGATCTGGGCGATCACCGACCCGGAGCGCTGGCGGGAGATCGCTGCTGAGCTCGCCTCCTCGCGGGCACTCATCGCCGACGGTCACCATCGGTACGCCGCCTACCTCCGCCTCCAGCGCCGTCAGCCCGGAGGCGCCTGCGACAGCGGACTCGCGATGCTGGTCGACCAGCGTTCGACTCCCCTCTTCCTCGGCCCCATCCACCGCACGCTGGGAGGTACGACGTTCGAGGACATGATCAGCACCGCCCGCGGAATCGGCTTGGTCGTCGAAGAGGCCACCGAGTCACAAGCCGTGAGCGCGCTGGCAGCTGAGCGCCTACCGATCACCGACGGGACCCGATGGGCCGTCCTCACGCTCGGGCCCCTGGACGGGCGCACCGCGGTGGAGGTGCTCCACCAGGACCTCCTCCCCGCGCTGGCGCACGGCCCGACGACCATCGGCTACCACCACACGGTCGAGGACGCCCTCAGCTCCGTGCACCGCTCAGGCACCATCGGCGTGCTGCTGCCGGCTCCGCCAGTCGACACAGTCGTGCAGGTCGCCGCGGCCAATCGGCTGCTGCCGGAGAAGGCCACGTCCTTCCAGCCCAAGCCGAGTCTCGGCGTGCTCATCCGGTCTCTGCACGACGGACCCGACGCGCAGAGCTGACCTCGATCTCGACCCGAGCCGCCGTCCGCCCGGCGATCTGGAAGAACCGTCGTCGTACCGCGCCTCGGACCTCGACGACATCGCCCGCCTCCCACCCACGCATCGTGCGTTGCACCCGTGCTGCCCAGCCCGAGCAGTCCAAGACATCCACCGTCTGCCGGCGATGAACCGGCCCGGCCTCATCTCGTTGGACGACGAGACGCGACATCACGACCACATCACCGCTCGGGAGCTCCCGCTCCACCGGATCGGCGCTGAGCCGACCCACCAGACGAACCTCGTTCACCGCCACCATGGCGACCTCCTCTGCTCCGTTTCGAGCAGGCTTCCGGACGCCGCCGACATTGGCCGGCTGGATTCACGAACGCTGTGGAGGAGCGGCTCCATCCACAGCCGACCGCACCAAAACTGGCCCCAAAAGTGACCAAAGGTGCCAAAAATGACGACGAGGGCCAGCGCTGAGCGCTGACCCTCGTCAAATATTTGTCCGGCGGCGTCCTACTCTCCCACACCGTCTCCAGTGCAGTACCATCGGCGCTGGCAGGCTTAACTTCCGGGTTCGGGATGGGACCGGG